>JBOHFG010000259.1:0-7319 GCA_050699575.1 Pseudonocardiaceae bacterium | reverse complement strand
CCAGGACAAATACCCGCCTCACCAGGCCCGGCCGGAGCAATCACAGTGGAAAAGCTGGGCAGACCAGCGGTATCCGTATGCCCGCAACTACACAACATGATCCACAACACCGAACACGGCATAAAATAATCACTCAAAATTAGCCGGTGGATCCAGGCTGAGCAGGTCGGGCTCGTCAAGGGGCGGCCAGGCGGGTTCCAGCCGTGGCCGAGGCAGCACGTGTTGCATTGAGGCGAAGGGCGTCCTCGCCGTGCATCAAGCAGGGCGGCGAGACCCCTCAAATTTTCATGGGCCTGGTGGAGCGCCCGCGGGTGGATGAAACTGGGTGTGTCGTCCGCTGACGTCGGGTGTTCTTGGTACCGGCGAGTCCGGCCCTCAGAGTGACGCTGGAACCCGTCCCGGTTGGGTACCCCGGGTTGCTGCCGTAGAGCGCGAGTCTCAGACTCTTGATCTTCTTGCGGGTTCCGCGGGTGGCGTGTCCGGCCCGTCCGGGGGGATTCACAGAAGGGGAGTTGCCGTGGAGATCATCTACTCGCGGATCGCGGGTATCGATGTGGGCAAGAGGGAGGTCGCTGTCGCGGTCCGCACGCCCGGGAACATCCCTAGGTGGCTGGTGTTTTTTTGCGTGTCGGTGACCCGGGCGGCTCGCTGGCCAGGGGATAATGATCTCGTGACGTTGGGGCGGGCTGTTCATCAGGGTGATTTGTTCGATGATGTGGTCCGGTTCTGTGAGGGGTCGCTGCCGGGGAACTCGATCTATGGGTTGCTGGCGCGGGAGCGGGACCGGTTGTTCCCCGATGCGATGTTCGCGGACTTGTTCACTGATCGTGGTCGCCGGTCGGTGGTGGCCACGGTGATGGTGTTGCAGCGTCTGGGTGGGCTCTCGGATCGGGAGGCTGTGGACCGGTATGCCTTTGACGTGCGGTGGCGTTACGCCGCGGGGGCCGGCGGGTATGGCACGGGCGGGTGGGTGCGGTTCGCGCACACGGTGCTGGTGGACATGCGGGAGCGGTTGCGTACCTCGGCGCGCCCGGATCGGGTGTGTGAGGTGGCGTTGGACGCGGCCCGTGGAGCGGGGCTGATCGGGCGCCGCCGGGTGTTGGACTCGACGCCGCTGTATGACGCGGTGGCCACGATGGACACGGTCACGCTGATCCGGTCGGCGCTGCGGGGCCTGCTCGGTGTAGTGGCCGCCGAGGTGGAAGCTGAGCTGCGGGCGGTGCTGAGCAGCGGGGATGATTACGCCACGACGGGTAAGCCGCAGATCGACTGGGACGATAAGACGGCCCGTGAGCAGTTGATTGATTCCCGGGCCCGGGATGGGTTCGCGGTGCTGGCGGTCCTGGACGGGCGGAAGCTGGACGGGGTGGCGGCCCAGGCCGCTGTGTTGCTGGCCACGGTGCTGGGCCAGGATCTGGAGGAAGGCGCCGACGGGGTGTTGCGCATCGCGCGGCGGGTCGCGAAGGACCGGGTGATCTCCACGGTGGACCCCCAGGCCCGGCACGGGCACAAGACCGCGGCGCGGGGCTTTGACGGCTACAAGGGCCACGTCGCGATGGACCCCGACAGTGAGATCATCACCGCGACCACGGTCACCCCGGGCAACACCGGGGACGCCACCCCCGCCCCAGATCTGATCGCGGACCTGCTCCCCGGCGCTCCCAGCACCGATGACCCGGCCGGGCCTGCCGACACCAACGGGGTAGCCGACACCGGCGGGGTAGCCGAGACCGGCGGTGAGCCGGCTCCTGCGGTCTACGGCGACAACGCCTACGGCACCGGCGAGTTCCATGAGCGGCTGGAGGGAGCCGGGATCGAGTCGAAGTGCAAGACCCAGACACCGGTCGCGCCCGGCGGGCGATTTGGCAAGGATCACTTCGAGGTCGATCCCGGCGCAGGCACCGTCGGGTGTCCCGGCGGGTTCACCACACCGATCCGCCCGGCCAAAGACGGTGGTGGCACCGCCTTTTTCGGACCCGTGTGCGCCGGGTGCCCGCTGCGTGAGCGGTGCACCACCGCCACGGCCGGTCGCACCATCAGCATCGGCCCCCACGAACAGGCCCTGGCCAACGCCCGCGCCCAGCAGACCGACCCCGCCTGGGTCGCCGATTACCGCGCCACCCGACCCAAAGTCGAACGCAAGATCGCTCATCTGATGCGCCGCACACACGGCGGCCGCCGCGCCCGGGTCCGCGGCACAACCAAAATCAACGCCGACTTCCGGATGCTCGCCACCGCAGTCAACCTCGCGCGCCTGGCCACCCTCGGGCTGTGCTCCACCCCCGCCGGATGGACGACAGCCTGACCAGCACGACCAGCAAGCCCACCCGGGCCCTCCACACCGGCGAACCGCCTGCCACAGCCCCCACCAAGCCAGCCCCCGACCGCCCCGTGCCATCCCGCCCAACCTCACCCGAGCCCGTCACAGCACCGGCCGGCCCAAGCCACATCCCAGCGCACCCGTAAGACACCAGCCACCTAGGACGACCTTCAGTGGTAGCCCGCCACCGTCTTGGATGCACCGCCGTGTTCAGCAAAGGGTGGTTGATCGGTCAACAGGGTCGCGGCTGGTCTGCGGGGTCGAGGACGCCGATCGTGTCGGCGGGGAGGGTGTAGCGTTCCTCGCCCGCTGGGCGCACGACCCGTTCACGTAGCGCGTTGGCCAGTACCAGGGCCAGGGCAGCGGTGGCAGCGAGCGTCTGGCCCCGGGGGGTCAGCGTGGCGTAGACGACGCGGTGGTCAGTCGGGGAAGGCGAGCGTTCAATCAGTCCCGCCTCGGCCCAGCCGGTCGGCGACCTTGGTCGTCCGCGGGTGGTGAAGCCCAGCGCCCCGGCGAGTTCGGCCATGCGTAGCGAGTGGTCCGGAGCGCCCAGCAGAAACCACCACTGCGCCTGGAACGACGACCGCGGCACCCCTCCGCCGCGGCTTCCACTTCCGCCAGCAGCAGATCAGTCAGCTCCCGGAATCCCGTCTGCGGCGTGTGCCGCCGCTCCAGCAGCGCAAGCTCCAGCAGTGTGGTCCGCCTGGCGTAACGGCATGGCTTGACTGAGCGATCTGTGTGTGAGCGCCGTAATCAGTTGAATACGAAGAGTAGTTGATGGGGCGCCTATGACCGGTGAACCTGCGAGAGAGGCTAGGCAGCAGTGAAGACAACCCAGTCGTCTGGTGTTTCCGGCCGCGCACCGCAGGGGTCTGCCCGGTGCACCGACGTCAGTGTGAGTGACCGCGTCTTTGTGAGCTGCTCGAACCCCTCAACCCCACCGCGCGCACGCCAGGTCGCCGACCTTTTCCAGCCCGTCACCAGCTCGGCGCCACCTGTAGCTGCCATCGCTGACCAGCCGGTCACGCCTATGAATGGGCTGAACCAAGGTGGCGAGCTGCTTTCTGCCCCGGCACGGCAGTCGGGGTATGCCCGGGGCGCACGGAGGTGGGTCAGTCGGGGGGCTGGACTGGTAGTCGGGACGCCGGGAGCCGCGCTCGCTCTGGTGGCAAGTGCTGCACTGGTGCTCGTCGTGGGCGGAATGACCATGTTTACCACCTCGTCGTCCACCGAGTTACCAGTTACCGGACTCGCCCCAGGCCGGTTACCGGCTCCAGTAATGCCCGCGATCAGTGATGAGCATCCAGTAACCGTTGCTCCCATCGACGCACCGGCAGGGTTTGCCCCGCAGGCACCGACCAAGGGGTACTCTCCAGATCCCCCTCCAGCGCCCGCACATCAGCAGCCCTTGCCGGCAGCCCATCATGCCCTGCCAGCTCCGGCTGCTCCGCCGCCCGCGCCGGATCACGGGCCGGTGTCGTCACCACCGCGATCATCGCCCTCCTCATCAACGGGGACGACCGACGATGCTAGATACCAGACCATCCCTACCGACCCCCACGCGGGAAAGACGGAATCGCCGAGGACCGGTACCGAGGACTGCAACTGCGACGGCCCGCAGCGCAAGGATCCCAATCATGGGGACCAGCAATCCAAGATTGACCGGCAACGTCAACTCCAAGCACAGCAAGCGGAATACCGCTCAACGAGCAAAGCCCAAGAATCCAGGCTCAGAGAACAAGCGAAACAAGACAGACAGGCAGCGCGACCAGACGCCAAGACAGGGACTCGGCCATCACCCCACTCCTGAGCCTGTGACCAGTCCATGCGGCGGTTTCAATCGATCATAGCGACACGGGGTGGGTCATTCGCTAGGAGGACCGCGATCCAGGTGTCAAGGGACAGCTCGACTTCCCTGTGGGCTTTCAGAGCCTCGTCGGCGGGGTGGGAGAGGGAGGACCGGCATGCCTCTACACCGGTGTTGGCCTCCTGCAGGACAGGCTGGGTCGAAGCCCGCTAGTTGTGGATCATAGAGCTTGCGGTGAAGCGCAGGGGCAGGGTGATCGGGCCGGTGATGCCGATGTGGGGTCGTGAGGGGACGGGTCCGGCCAGTTCTATGTCTGCGAGCCGGGACGCCAGGATGGGTAGTGCCTCGCGCATTTCGAGGCGGGCCAGCAAGTTACCCAGGCAAAAGTGGATACCACCGCCGAAGGTGAGGTGTGTGGCGCGTTGTGCGGTGATGTCGAACAGTGCGTCACCGAAGGTCTCGGGCTCGGTGTTGGCTGTGGTGATGAACATCATGAGGTGGGTGCCGGCCGGGATGTCCACGTTCTGGAAGGTGAAGTTCTCGGTGGCCAACCGGGCGAGGGCGGGGCCCACGGGGTTGACGCGCATCAGTTCTTCGACGGCGGTGCTGGCCAACTGGGGTCGCTCGGCGAGCAGTTGCCATTGGTCGGGGTGCTGGGTGAAGGTGGTCATCGCCAGGCCGAGCTGGTTGCGGGTGCCGTCCTGGCCGGCGAAGACCAGCGTGCTGACCATGACACGCAGCTCGTCGCTGGTGAGGCGTTGGCCCTCAGCCTCCGCCGAGATGAGGGCCGAGATGAGGTCCTCGCCCGGGTGCTCGCGGCGTTGCGCGGTCAGCTCGTCGCAGCAGGCATGAAGGGCTGTGAGGGCCGCGTCGATGCGGTCCTGCTCCGCCGCGACGGCCGGGCTGAACCCGAGACCGATGTCGATGGCCCAGCCGAGGAAAGCGTCGAAGCGCTCAGCGGGAATGCCCAGCAACTCGGCGATCACCCAGGCCGGGTATGGGTCGGCGAAGGCGGTCATGAACTCGCAGGAGCCGTCACCGGCGAAGGTGTCGATCAGCTCGTGCGCCTTGGTCTGCATGAACGGCCGCAACGTATCGACACTACGTTGGGTGAACGCCGCACCGACTAGGCGACGTAGCCGCTGGTGTGTGTGACCCTCGACGCTGAACAGCGCCGTGCCCATCCAGTCGGCCAACGGACCGGAGGTGACACCACAGGCGGTCACGAAGTCCCGGAGGCCGTTACGCAGGCGGCGATCCCGTAGCAGGGCCAGGCATTCCTGGTATCGCAGGACCGCGATTCCGATCGGGGTGCGGGCCCACCAGCCGGCCTCGGCGGCGGCGCGAACTTCGGGCGAATCGACTCGGAACTCCGGGTCGAGGATGTTGAGCATAGCGACATCGCTGTCGTGAGAAGTGGTCATCGTGACCTCGCTCGCAGTCGGTGTGTCCTGAACCGGGTACAGCCTAGGTCTGCTAAATCGTAGAATCCTCGGATTCCCCGACCACCGGGACTGACCCGCAACAAGTCTCTCACCCTCAGGCAACACGACCTCCTCGCCGCCACCCAGCTCCCGCTGCCCAACAACAAATTCGCGCTGCGCCGCGACCCGAACGGAGTTCCGCCTCCGCTGAAGGGCATCTTCGCCGATGTGGTGCAGGCCGAGCGGTTACGTGAGGTGCGGGCGCTGGTCGGTTTCACCCGGCTCGACGCACCCGATCCAGACGACCCAGAGCTGGTGACCCGCGCGCTACTAGCCCGCTCCGACCCGAAATGGGTCCCCGCCAGTGAGGTACGCGGCGAGGGCATCTTCCTTCGGATACCCGAAACCCTGCTGAGCGATTGGGAGGACCGCATCGCCAACTCCGACGCGCTGCACCGCCACCAGGGTGCCTACGGCCACTTCCGGGACAACCGGTACTCCGAGCGCATCACGGGGCCGTTCGACCGGATGAAGCACTGGCCAGGCGCGCGCTACATCGCCCTGCGCACCCTGTCCCACTTGCTCATCCGGGCCATCTCACTCGGCTGCGGCTACAGCTCCGCCAGCCTGACCGAGCGCATCTACGCAGGCAACGAGGACGACCCACGCAGCGGAATCCTGATCTACACCGCAGTGCCGGACGCCGAGGGCACGCTCGGCGGCCTGGTGTCTCAAGCCGAGCCCGAACGCCTGGTGCGCCTGACCAGGCGGGCACTGCACGACGCGATGCGCTACTCGTCGGACCCGCTGTGCGCCGAGCGACTACCCCAGCCGCACGCCGACTTCCTGCACGGCGCCGCCTGCCACGTCTGCCTGTTCGTCTCCGAGACGACCTGCGAACGCGGCAACAGATTCCTCGACCGCCGGTTCGTAGTCCCGATCGACAAACCCGAGCTCGCACTGCTCCCCGACCTGTCATGTATAGGATAATCAGCGGGTTCCGGTGCAATTTCCAGGCCGCGCGGCAGAGGAGCGCACCCAGATCAGACAATCAGTGATCGGGCTGCACCACCCGTCAGGGATAACAGTGACGCTGACAATATCCCGCCGCGGCCGACATCAGCTTTTCTGCCAGCGCAACGTGAGTACCGGGTCCATGTGCTCTTTGCCAGGTCGGCGGACTTCGAGCTCATAGTCACCAATCCAGTCGTCGCCACCGTTGGTGTCCCTCGGCTCTTCAATCCTGGCGATCGCAAGGAGGTTCGCCCGGAACGGGGCGGGGAGGTTTAAGTCCTCACACACGTGCCGAGCTGGGTAGCGGCGGCCATCGGGCCCGCGAAGAGTGATCGCCCACAGCTGCGCCGCCGTCGCTGTCTCACTTGAGTGGTTACAGTCACCGGAAAGGGGAGTACAGGTCTCGGCCAGTGTCGCAACGTCAGGGGCTGAATGCTCGCGAACCGCGCTCTCGAGGACACCTGAGTCGCTCGGACGCTCGGCATTCGGAGTCGCCACCGGCTCGGGTGGCCGGACAACGGTTGCTCGGCGGCCGCGGCTTGATGTAATGAATCCCCAGGTCTTGAGCAGTTCCATAGCGCGGTGCGCGGTCCCGATTGCCACCTGATGTTCTGCGGCGAGCTGCTTCTCTGTTGGCGCAAGGTCGCCATAAACGAGGTCTCCAGAGAGGATACTGCGACGTAGCTCTGCGGCGATCTTTTCGTATGGACTCTGCGGGTCACGCTTGGCACGCTCGATGGCTTCCGTGGGCACC
>JBOHFG010000258.1:0-9694 GCA_050699575.1 Pseudonocardiaceae bacterium | reverse complement strand
GTGCGGGCCGAGAGGCGCTGGCGCTGATCCTCCACAAACGCCTCAAGTGCCTGCTCGATCGTGACCGTCTCCCGCACCGGCGCATCCTTTCACGCACACCCGGGCCACCAGCCGACATCTCGGTCTGGCCGCCGACCACCGGTCGTCTCAAGACCGACACAACCCAAGACCTACCTCATCGCTACCTGGCGGCTGGGGACACGTTCGGGAGGACAGGGCCCGATCTGGACACCGCCAACCGGTGCGCGGTGGTCGTCCGTAAGGGCGGAGCCCGCGATGTGATCGTCTGGCAAACCGGCACCGCGCGGCTGCTACCCCGCATGCTCGCTGGACGTCGGCGCGGGCCGGTGTTCCTCACCGACCGAGCCGCCCGACCCTCGGTCGCGCTGGTCGACGTCGACCCGACCACCGGCAAAGCGCGGCTGTCCTACCGGCGGGCGGGCGAGCTGTTCCAGGCCAACACCACCGGCATGCCCGGCGGGCCGTTCACCCTGCACCAACTGCGCCACTCCGCGCTCACCCACGCCGCCGAAGCCGGCGCCTCCACCCCAATGCTCATGGCCCTGTCCGGCCACACCTCAGTCCGCTCCCTGGCCATCTACGCCCGGGTCTCAGCTGAAGCGCTCAGCAAGTGGCAAGCCCAACGCGATCCCGCGGCTCACCGGAACACCCTACGGTCCCGTCCGCAGTAACCCCAGCTCGAACGCGGTGTCCAACCCAGATCGTTGTTTTTTCTCTGGAAGCTACGGGGAGGCCGACAGGGTCGGGCCGCGTCGATCAGCAGCGGGGTGAACCGACGCACCCAGCGATAGACGGTGACGTGATCGACGGTAATGCCTCGCTCGGCGAGCAGCTCTTCTATGTCGCGGTACGACAGGCTGTAGCGCAAGTACCACCGCACCGCCACCGTGATCACCTCTGGAGGAAACCGGAACCCGATGAAGCTTGACCTCGGCGGTGGTACCTGGACATGACGACAGCGCATCGGCCAACCCTGCCCGAGCAGGTCAACGGTCAACGCAACAGCCCCAGGCCGGGCAGGCTGGAGTCAAGATCGGACTGAGAGGTATCGGTTGCGGGAATCGCCTGGTGGCGCCGCGTTCGGTGACCGTGATCTCCATGTCCGGAAGTCCTGATGCCCCCAAGAGAGCAGTACCCAAGCCCCCGGAGCAACCCATATTGACCTGCACGGACGGAGCTAATCGTGCGTTCCGATCCTGATGTTGGTCCTTCCCCGAGGCCCCAGTCGTCGAAGTAACCGAGCGTTATGGGATGCCATGGCTGAAGATCGGCATGATGGCATCGCGCGCGTCGGGTACCAGCTGGTCTCGGTGCCGCGAGGCTGCTGTGGCTGGTATGAGGCTAGGGTCCGCCGACCGAATCTTCTTGCCGGAAGCTAGTCGGCGGACCCCTCCGAGGCACGCAGTACGTCCTCACTGGTTAAGAGGGTTCACATGACTCTCTCGTGCACACTGGATCTGTGTGAGCTACGTCACTCAACAGGTAGCGCAAGATGGGTTGCCAGTTACACATACACAGCAAGTCGCCAGAGTGAGCGGAAAATCCAGGCTAGGGTCTGCCGAGCGAATCTGTGCCGGAAGCTGATCGGCTGGCCCTCCGAGGTCACGGAGGAGAGAAGTGCCCGCATCGTCTGGTGCGGTGAGCGGTCGTGGACGCCATCCCTCGTCGTCTTCGATCTTACTTACGCTTGCCGTCCTGTGTCTAGTCTACCAACAAGTGCCGCCCCCGTTCGGAGCGATCATCGTGAAGAGCTGGGTGCATTACGCGCTGCCAATCCTCGGCGGCCTTCTGTTAGCCAGTTTCGGGCGGAACGTCGCTAAGACCACTTGGTCTCAGGTGCGGCGCGTAGCTCGTCAGGCCAGGAAGATCATCCAGGGTTTCGACTTCAGCGTAAGGTTCGACCCGAATTGCCGTGCAGAAGCGCATGGGGGTGATGACCATCCCCTCAACGAAAGACTTTTTGACACCGATCGGACCACGCCCGCTGCTACCTCAGTCCTACGGCGGCGTGAAGACAACGATGGGTGAGTATGAGCCCGGAAAGATCGACGCTGCCGGTCGAGTCACCCGACTGACCGTCAACTTACGAGTGGGCTGCGCGAGCACAGCTTTAGTGAGGCTGAGATCCCGATGACCAGTCGCCAGATGTCCACCGCCACCGTGTGCCACGCGCCCGCCGATGCCCCCGAGGACGTTGCTTGCTCCTTGGAGAGGATCCGCCAGGGGGATGCTGCGGCCTGGGATGAGATCCTCCGCCGGTACGGCAAGCTAGTCATGACGACGGTTTGGTCTTTCCGGCTGCAGGAGGCCGACGCGCTCGATGCAGTGCAGATGACCTGGCTGCGGTTAGCTGAAAACATTCACCGGATTCAGTTTCCCGAACGACTCGGCGGTTGGCTGGTGACTACTGCCCGCCACGAATGCCTGCATATCCTGCGCCAGGTCAAACCCGTGCCTGGCTTGGTCGACGAAATACTGGACACCGTGGCCGATCCCTCGGTGGATCCCGAACAGCATGTCATCAACGCAGATACCGCGCAGGCGCTAGGCAAGCTCATCTCCGAGTTAACACCTCGCCGACGGGATTTGGTGCAGATGATGCTGTTCACCGACGCCCCCCGCTCCTACGCTGAGGTCTCCCAGGCCACCGGTATCCCACTCGGTGGGATCGGAACGACACGGGCGCGAGCCTTGCGGCAACTGCGGGAAAGGCTGAGCAGACAGGAATTGGGGGCCGACCAAGATACGGCTTGATACCAAACGGTGAAAGCACCACCGGCTTGACCTGGGCGAGGGCTCGTAAGCTGGGCTCGATGTGAGCCCTCGCGAGGGTCCCAGGTCAAGCCGGTGGTGCTTTCACCCCTGGAGACCGCCCCCCGCTGCACAGCCAACGGCAGCTTGGTCACGCCGGAGAAGCCGTGTTCGTGGAACTCGACGGCGTCGCTGACGCGGATCTCCTTGAAGCGGTCGAACATCTGCTCCAGTGCCAGCTTCCCCTCCAGTCGCGCGAGCGGCGCGCCGAGGCAGAAGTGGATGCCCTTGCCGTAGCCCACGTGCGGGTTCTGCTCGCGGTGGATGTCGAACCGCTCCGGCTCGGTGAAAACCCGCTCGTCGTGGTTGGCGGAGAACAGCGAGACGCTGACGATCGACAGCTCCGGGATTGTCACCCCGGACAGTTCGACCGGCGCGGTGGCGACCCGGTTGCGCTCGATGAACGGCGGCCGGAGGCGGACCACCTCCTCCAACGCGTGCGGCACCAGCGTCCGGTCGGCTCGTAGTTCCTCTGCCGCGCCAGGGTTTTCGTCCAGGCACAGCAACGCGTTGCCGAGCAGCATCGTCGTGGTGACGTGTCCGGCGAGCAGCAGCAACCGGGCGAAGTTGACCACTTCCTCGTCGTCCAGCCGTTCCCTGGCGACCTCGGTCGCGACGAGCTTGCCGATCAGATCGTCACGCTCGTGCGCGCGCCGATCACGGCAGTGCTCGAGCAGGTACTCGTTGAGATCCTTGATCGTCTCCTGCACGAGCTGCGCGGCCGACGGGTCGGCCGGGTTGGGCACCTGCACCGACAGCAACCGGTCCGCCCAGGTGCGGAACAGGTCGCGGTCGGTGTGCGGCACGCCGAGCAGGTCTGCGATCACGGTCATCGGCAACGGGCAGGCGAACCCGCTCACCAGCTCCAGCTCGTCGCCGACGTCGTCGAGCAGCTCCCCGCACAGCTCCACGATCCTCGGCTCAAGCCCGGCCACCATCCTCGGCGTGAAAACCTGGCTGACCAGTTTGCGCAGCCGCCGGTGGTCGGGCGGGTCCATCGAGACCAGGTTGCCCCTGGCGAACCCCTCCCAGTCCGGCATCACCAACCGGGGATCGGACGAGAACAGCGCCGGATCACTCAGCACCCGTTGCACGTCCTCGTGGCGGAACACGTGCCACACGCCGTGCCCGTCCTGCCAGACCGGCTGCTGGTCGCGCATTTCCTGCAGCCAGGCGCGGTATTCCAGCCCGCCGTCGGTCAGTGAGGGCGGTGTATCAGAGCGAGAGATCGGAAATCCCCCAGAAGGCCTGCAGCCTCCGAATGCGCGCGTCGGCATCGAACTCGATCACGTCGACCGCGTTGACGCTGACCTGCCTGCGGTCGGCATCGAGGGTGTCTCGGAAGGTCGCCGACAAGGCGACCGCTGCCCGCGTGCCGTCCTGGGCCGCGACCAGGGTGCCGACGCTAATCTTCATCTCGGACGCGACCACGAGCGCCGCGAACTCCTCGACCGCGTCCCGGCCCACGCGCACCGTGCCACCGACCGGGTCCTCGATGACGGCGTCGTCGGCGAACTTGGCGACGATCGCGGCCGGTTCACCCTCGTTGATGGCGGCGAAGTAGTCGGTCACCGCTGCTTTGCGTTGTGCCTCGTCGAGCATGCTCATCCTCACTGTTGGTGCACCGTGGCAGCCAGAAGCTCCGCCGGTCGAATGCGTAGGTCGGAAGCGGCGCGGTCCGCGCGCCGGTGGGCGCGAACACCCGCCGCCAGTCGATGTCCAGTCCGGCGACGTGCGCCGCGGCCAGCACCTCGAACAGGGAGCCCTCGGGTGCCCGGTCGAGCAGCGTCACGCCGGAGCCGAACAGGAACGTCGCGGTGAACTCGCCGTCGCGCAGCCGGTCGAGTGGTTGCGCCGCACCGAAGTGTTCGGCCGCGGCTGCCGCGGCGCCCTGCCCGAACACCCCTTCCGGAACCACCCCGAAGCTCTCCAGCAACCGGGCCGAGGCGATTGCCGCGTCGAACCGGGCGATCTTCGGGGGCAGTCCGGCGGCCGCCGCGGCGAACACCGGGTACGAGCGCCAAAGTTCCTCGTCCACCTGCTGTTCCTTGTCGAGGAAGACGAACGCGATCTTGTGCCCGGTCTCGGCGATCCCGTGGCGGACCTGTTCGTCGTCGCTGCCGTGCTCGATGGCGGTCAGTGCTCGCATCAGGCCGTCGCGGTCTGATGCGAGCACGGCCGCGCGGTGCTCGAATGCGGTCCTAGACGTCGCCAGGGCGAACGCGAGGTCGGTTGCGCCGAGATCGTTGACCTGCAAGTGTTCCCGCAGCCGCGCGGCTTGCCGGGCCAGCGCGGCCGGGGTGGCGCCGGAGAGCAGGTACGGCACGCCGCCAGGCAGCGGCCGCTCGTCACGCTCCTCGATTTGTGCGGGAGCCTGTTCGAGGACGATGTGGACCTTGGTGCCGCTCGCGCCGAACGACGACACCGCCGCCCGCCTCGGCCAGTCGCCGGTATCCCACGGCCGCGGCTCGGTGAGCAGGCGCACAGTCGACCGTTCGATGTCCTGCAACGGTTTCTCGGCGTGCAGGGTGCGCGGCATCAGCCCGTGCCGCATGGCCAACACCATCTTGATGACGCCGGTGACGCCGGACGCGGCCTGCGGGTGGCCGATGTTCGACTTCACCGTGCCCACCCACACGGGCCGGTCGCGGTCATTGCCGTAGGTGGCGATCAACGCCTGGGCCTCAATGGTGTCGCCGAGTTCGGTGCCGGTGCCGTGGCCCTCGATCACGTCGACGTCCGCAGTGGTGAGGCCGGCGTCGGCGAGCGCGTCGCGGATCACCTGTTGCTGGGACGGCCCGTTCGGCGAGGCGAGTCCGTTGCCCGCGCCGTTGTGGTTGACCGCGGAACCCCGCACCACGGCAAGGACTTCGTGTCCGCGTTCGCGGGCCACCGACAGGCGTTCGAGCAGCACCATCGCGCCGCCCTCGCCCCACCCGGTGCCGTCGGCCGCCGCCGAGAACGCCTTGCAGCGGCCGTCGGTCGCTCTCCCGCCGAGGTCCGGGAAGGCGAGCGGCGCCGACAGCACCGTGACGCCGCCTGCCAGTGCCGCCGTGCATTCACCGCGGCGGATCGCTTGTACGGCAAGGTGCAGCGCGACCGCCGACGACGAGCAGCCGGTGTCGACGGTGAGCGTGGGTCCCTGCGTGCCAAGGACATACGACACCCGGCCGGACGCGAGCGCGGGCGAACTCCCGCCGCCGAGGTAGGGCTGGACGCCTTCGGGGAACGTGGAGTTCGCCGAGATGTAGCTCTGGAAGAACGTCCCGAGGTAGACGCCGACCTTCTCACCGCGCAGTTCGTGCGGGTTCGTACCGGACTGCTCCAGCGCCTCCCAGGACATCTCCAGCAGTAGGCGCTGCTGCGGGTCCATCGCCATCGCCTCGTGGTCGGAGATGCCGAAGAACGCCGGATCGAAGTCGGCGGCGCAATCAAGGAAACCGCCTTCGGTCAACCAGGCCGCACCGGGCAGGAACGGTTCCTCGGCCATGGCGGCCTCGTCCCAACCGCGGTCGGCGGGCAGGCCACCCACCACGTCCTCGCCGCCGTCGACGACGCGCCACAGGTCTTCCGGCGTCGTGATGCCACCCGGCAGGCGGCAGCTCATCCCGACGATGACGACCGGGTCGTCGTCTGCCGGTGCGAGAGCTGCCCGGGCTGCCTCGGCTTCCGTGTCGCCGTCGAGTTCCGCGCGCAGGTGCCGGGCCAGCGCGGTGACGGTCGGGTGGTCGAACACCAGCGTGCTCGGCAGGCTCAGCCCGGTCTCCACGGCGAGCTTGTTGCGCAGGGTGACCGCGGTGAGCGAGTCGAACCCGAACTCGCGGAACGGCCGCGACAGCGAAATCTTCTCGGCGTCGCGGTAGCCGAGCGCCTCGGCGGCCAACTGCTGGACCAGGCTCGTCAGCACGCGTTCGCGTTCGGCGGGCGAGGTTCCGGCGAGCCGGGGCGCGGGCACCTTTGCCGCGGGTTGCTCGACCACCGCTTCGGGGATCTCGTCGAGCAGCGGACGCCGCCGTTGCGCGGTGTAGGCCGGGGCGAACCGGTTCCAGTCGACGTCCGCGATCGCGAGCGAGGTTTCGTCGTCGGCCAGCGCGCGGGCCATCGCCGCGATCGCCACCGCGGGATCCATCGCGCGGATGCCTCGGCGGTCGAGCTGTTGCTGCACCTGGGGTTCTGCGGCCAGGCCGCTGCCGCCCCAGGCACCCCACGCCAGCGAGGTCGCGACCTTTCCGTTGGCGCGGCGGTGTTCGGCGAGCGCGTCCAGCCACGCGTTGGCCGCCGCGTAGGCGCCCTGGCCGACGCCGCCCCAGACACCGGAGTTCGACGAGAACAGCACGAACGCGTCCAGCTCTTCGTTCAGCAGCTCGTGCAGGTGGAGCGCGCCGTCCACCTTCGCCTTGGTCACCTTGGCGATCTCGGCCGCCGTCATGTCCGCGATCAGGCGGTGCTGGGCGACGCCTGCCGCGTGGACAACGGTGCGGACAGCGCCCACCCGGTCCAGCAGCGCGGCGAGGGCTTCGCGATCGGCCGCGTCGCAGGCGGCGATCGTGACCTCGACGCCGAGCTGTTCGAGTTCGGCCCGCAACTCCTCGGCTCCGGGCGCATCCGGGCCGCGGCGGCTGGTCAGCACGATGTGCTCGGCGCCGTGTGTCGCCATCCAACGGGCGACGTGCGCGCCCAGACCTCCCGTGCCGCCTGTGATCAGTGCGGTTCCGCTGGTGTGCCACGGCGCGGTACGGCCGGGGCGAGCGCGCACCAGCCTGCGCCCGTACGCACCGTCGGCACGCAACGCGATCTGGTCTTCGTCGCCTTCGAGCACGGCGGCGAGATCACGCGTGATCACCTCGTCGGGGAGGTCGATCAGGCCACCCCACAGCTCGGGGTGCTCCAGGCCGATCACCCGGCCAGTCCCCCACACCTGGGCCTGTGCGGGGGCGCGCACCGGATCGGCGGGGCCGGTGCCGACCGCGCCCTGGGTCAGCGCCCACACCCGCGCCGTGATGCCCGCGTCGAGCACGGCCTGCGTCAGCAAAACGGTTGCCGTGACGGCATCTTCGGCGAACGCGAGCAGGGACACGATGCTGGTGACGCCGTCGTGGGCCGCCAGCGCGTCGCGCCATGCCGTCCGGTCCGGCGTGTCGAGCTTGAGCACATCGGCGGCCAGTGCGGCCGCGACCGGCTCGGTCAGGTCCGCGACACCGGTGGGAGCCACGACCAGCCACCGTCCCTGCATCGCCGGCGATCGGGTGCGCGGCAACGCGCGCCACACGACCCGGTATCGCCACTGGTCGACGACGTTGTCCCGGTCGCGGCGGTGGCGCCAGGCCGATAACGCCGGCATCAGTTCCCGCAATGGCGTATCCGCCGCGACGCCGAGATCTTCGGTCAGTGCCTGCAGGTCACCGCGTTCCACGATCTCCCAGAACGCGTCCTCGTCCACATCGGACGCTTCAACTGTGGGTGTGGGTTCAAGCCAGAACCGCTGCCGCTGGAAGGGATAAAGCGGCAGCGGAACCACTCGGCCTGCGGGCGCGATCTTCGTCCAGTCGACGTCGACGCCACCGACGAAGGCCTCGGCGGCGGACCGGATCAGCCGGTCCAAGCCGCCCTCGTCACGCCGCAACGAGCCCACGACCACGGAGTCCTGGAGGATGTCGTGCAGTGCGGGAACGAGCACTGGGTGCGCGCTGATCTCGACGAACGCGTGATGTCCTGCTCGGGCCAAGCTTTCGATCGTGTCGGAGAACAGGACCGTCTGCCGCAGGTTTCGGTACCAGTACGCCGCGTCCAACCCGGCAGTGTCCAGACGGTCACCGGTAACCGTGGAGTAGAAGGGAATCTCGCTGCTGCGCGGCGTGATCTTCGCCAGATCGCTCAGCAGCTGGGCTTCGATGCGCTCAACGTTCTCGGAGTGGGATGCGTAGTCGACTGGGAGCCAGCGAGCCCGGAATCCTTGACGCTCACACTCGTCGGCAACACCCTGAAGACCCGCGACAGGGCCGGAAATCACCGTCGTAGCAGGTCCGTTGACCGCAGCGACCGCGACACCGTCCCATTGCCGCGTCAGCTTCTCCGCATCTTCACGCGGCAGTGTGAGCGACATCATCGAGCCCTCGCCACACAACACTCGCAACGCACGGGACCGCAGTGCCACTACCGTCGCAGCGTCCTCAAGGGACAGTGCGCCCGAGACGCACGCGGCAGCGATCTCGCCCTGCGAATGACCGACCACGCCGACGATCTGCACGCCCCAAGACTGCCAAACCCGAGCCAGCGCAACCATCACCGCGAACAGAACCGGCTGGACCGCGTCGACCCGATCCACCACACTGCCACCGGTCAACTCGGTGCTCGGCATGTCCGCTTGGCCACGAATCACGTCGACGACCGAGAAGCCGACCAGCGGATCCAGCACCCGCGCGCACTCCTGCAACGCGTCCCGGAACACCGGGCTGGACTCCCGCAGCTCCCGGCCCATACCACGCCACTGCGAACCCTGACCGGGGAACACCAGCACCACATCGGAAGCACCCGGCACGGCCTGGCCCGACACCACCCCGGCCGAAGAACCACCAGCCAACTCGGCGAGCTCCGCCACCAACTCCGAGCGGTCCGCATCGGTCACCACCGCGCGGTATTCGAACCGCCCCCGCCGCGACAACGACGCACCGATGTCGGCCACTGAATCCTCGGGCACCCGGCGGACGTGCTCGGCCAACCGCGCCGCCTGGGCCTGCAACGCCGCCGCCGTCTTGCCCGACAGCACCCACACACCGGGCCCCGGCTGGGTTTCGGGTTCCGGTTCCGGTTCCGGTGCGGCTTCGAGGATCACGTGCGCGTTGGTGCCGCTGATCCCGAACGA
>JBOHFG010000257.1:0-1011 GCA_050699575.1 Pseudonocardiaceae bacterium | reverse complement strand
CCGCGCGCTGATGCGCGGGGCCGACCCGCGCACGGGCGAGGTGCTCGTTGAGGCGAAGCGGGGCATCCCCGATGACGCGAAGGTGCCGCTGTCTCCTCTGGTCCGCGCGATCCAGGGCGTCGCGGGGAAGGCGGGCGTGCCGGTGGCTGAGGTGCTCGGTCACCGGGTGAAGCTCGTCGCCGCGTTCGGGGCCGCGCGGCGCGCCGTGGCCCGGAAGGGTGACTCGGCCCGGCTGCGCGCTGATGAGGCCGGCAAGCTCGCCGACGCCGTCGGCCTGAGTGTCGAGGCGGTGTGGGGTGAGGACGTCTACGCCAGGGCCACCGCGAACCTGTTCGAGGTCCGTGCGGTGCGCCACGCTGATGGCACGGTGACCGAGGAACGGGTCCCGCGCCGCGTGATTGTCGGCAACGCCGGCTATGACGTCACGTTCACCCTCCCGAAGTCGTGCTCGTTGCTGCTGGCGTTCGCTGACGAGGAGACCGCCGCCGCGGTCGAGCGCATCTACCTGGAGCAGGTTGAGCGCACGTTCGGGTGGTTGGAGGAAACCACCGCGTATGGGATGCGTGGTCAGCACGGCCAGGGCCGCACCGCGGAGACCGTGAAGGGCAACGGCTACGCGGGGTGGGTCATGGTGCACCGCGCCGCCCGCCCAGTGCCGGGCGCCGAAGTCGGTGATCCCCACTGGCATGTGCACGCGACCGTGGCGAACATGACCAAAGGCACTGACGGCAAGTGGTCGACAGTCGCGGCCGGGGGCCGTGACCTGATGCGGCATGCCGCCGCGGTCGACCACATGCTCAAGGCGATGGTGCGTGATGAGCTGGGCCGCCGGTATGGCATCCGGTTCGAACGCAACGCGCGCACCGGCGCGTGGGAAGCCGCGGGCATCCCCGACGCGACGCTCCGGTTGTTCTCGAAGCGGCACGCCGACATCAAGGAGATGCTGACCGCGCTCGGGTATGACGAGCAGACCGCGACCAGGGCGCAGGACCGCATCGCTGAGCAACGCTC
>JBOHFG010000256.1:0-4128 GCA_050699575.1 Pseudonocardiaceae bacterium | reverse complement strand
AGGCTCCCCTGGAAATCCACATAGGACGGCCTGGGGGTCACGGCCCATGAGCAACGATCCCATCCCCGCCTGGCAGCGTGACCGCCTCGCGCTGCTGCTCGGCGCGCTGGCGACGTCCCGGTGCCGGGCTCCGGGCGCGCGTCCCTGCTGTGGCTGGCGGGCTCCGGGCTGGACATCGTGCACAACGTCGCGGCGGTGATCTCCCGTGTTCGGGAGATCCGGTAGCGGGGATGTCCGATTTGCCTACTGCCGCCGGAACCCTGGTGATCGGCACCGGCGGGTGGTGGCGTTGTTGCTGACCGCCCGGCAGCCCGCACCGTGCGACACAGTCACGACGATCACGGTAACCAGCGCCCTAAGATCAGCTGTCGCCGTCACGCGCGCGGGGTTTGTGAAGACGGCCAAGTCGAGATCATGAAGGTACGATTGCTTGCGATCGTTATTCCCACGGGCCATCTCCCCCGATACCTCGTCTGATGCAGTCTCGCTGCATCAGACGAGGTAGCCCTGGGGGGTTTCTGCATCGTGAGGATGACTTGCGGCAAACCCGTTAACGGAAACGACCGCGACCCGTCATGGCAGACGGCAGCACCTTGTCCACCCGGCGGGTTTAGCGCAAGGCGTCCCCGGATGCAGAAACCCCCGGGGCTACATCACCTGAGGTACGTGGACGATGATCCGTGGGAATGATGCCCGGCCCCTGAATACCTGACATCCTAGATGGCAGGAGGAAAAGAACAGCCGATGAACGTGCTGCCGTGCCGTAATAGGGGCAGTGCGGTGTCGTGCTAAAGACTAAGGGGGAACACCAATGGGATGGTACGAGTGGTTATCCGGCAGTGATAAGCCAGAGGGCGCGCGCCCCGCATCTGCGGTCGAGCAGTGCGAGATCAGGCACTGGAGGGCTGACCATACGCCGCTGAGATCTGATGAATCGCTCGGGTGGGACGGTCACCTCTTTACCGGTTACCACCTTCATAAAACAAAGAAGGACACGTCCACGGAATACCTCAAGACGAACCTTCCCGGCAGATTAGCAAAGGTCAACACTAAGAAGATCGACAATAGTGGATGAACCCGTGGCTCGCCTCGGCACAAGGGTCGGCGCTTGCCGAAAAACCGATCGGGCACTGCCCGCAACTCAGCGCGGTACTGCTCAATCAGGGGCGGAGCTGCCCCACGTCCCGGGTCAGGGCTCGAACGCGCACCCTGGCCTTCATACCGGCCCGTGCAGAAGCCACCGCACACTCACCGCACGAGGGTGATAGCCGGACTGATAGCAACCGTGGGGCACTGCGCCCGGGCGGGATACCCGCCGCAGCACGTGGCGGCCCGCGTGAGGCGTGCCCGTTCCTGGTCGAGGTGCTGGTGGCCCCGGCCCGCTACCGGGTCGTCCATGCGGGTGGTGCCCGGCGCAGTTCGCCCCGGGCAACCGTGGGATACCGTCCAGGATCGCGGCCAGCAGCAGCACCACGCCGTCGCGATCCACAGCGGCGGTGTCCACCCAGCGGGAACGGCCCCACCCGTCACGAGCGCAGGCGGGGCCGTTCGTTTGCTGAATCGCCGCACGGCGCCGTCGAGGTCCACCTAGCCGCCGGGTGTAGCCCGTCCGGGTTGCGTCCACGCTGGCGGACACCATGGGCTTGGTCGCATTCACTAGGAAATGCGGGCGTAGTTAAGGAAATGGTCGCGGCCGTCAGATCCGGCCGTCAGGGGTGCGCCGCGTAGCCTGTCGCTATCTCTTCGCCGAGGTGTCCGCCCCGGGGTCGCTCCCCGGGGCATCGGCGAGGGGAACCGGAGAGGAGAGGGGGTTTCGTGGACGTTGACGACGACGCGCGCACGATCGGCCAGCGGTTGCGGCAGGTCCGGAATTCGCGGGGCAAGTCGTTGCGGGTGGTCGCCGGGCTGGCTGGGATCAGCAAGTCGCAGCTGTCGGAGTTCGAGCGTGGTGAGTGTGCCCTGGACAGCCTCAGGCGGATCGTGGCCCTGGCGAACGCGCTGGAGATCGCTCCGTCTGAGCTGACGAGGCTGCCGGTGCCCGCGCCCGCCAACGGGCACACAGACGGTGCTATCGAGGCGATCCGGCGGGCGCTGGAAGCGATCGGCCAGGAGCTGCCGGGTGGGCTGGTGCTCACGGTGGGCGTGCTGCGGGATCGGGTGGAGCAGCTATATGAGATGCGGCGGCACTGTCAGCTCGCCCCCGTCGGCGCTGCCCTGCCCGCACTGATCCGGGACCTGCATACGTCGCTCGCCGCTGGCCGGGATCTTGCCGAGCTGCTCCCCCTGACCGCGATAGCGCACGTGTTCTTGACCGGTACGTGGTTGCGGGATGCGGGGGCCCCGGCTGA
This sequence comes from Pseudonocardiaceae bacterium, assembly GCA_050699575.1. GTDB lineage: Bacteria > Actinomycetota > Actinomycetes > Mycobacteriales > Pseudonocardiaceae. Next base: position 1,780 of record JBOHFG010000256.1, on the reverse strand, counting down.
TCTGCGAGGGCAAGCCGCCGCGCTGGCCCGGGATGCCGCGCGTGAGCACGGTGAGGTGGCTACCCGTGCGGTAGCCACCTACGGCACGGTTTCCGCGCTGACCGAAAGCGGAATGTTCGATTTGGCTCGGGCCAAGCTGGACTCGCTCACGCTGCCCGCGGTCACGCCAGAAACCGCCGGTCTGGTGGGCGGGCTCATGCTGACGTGTGCACTGGTCGCCGCGCTCGAAGGGCGGCCCGGCGACGTGGCCGCGCCGATGGACATTGCCGCCGAGTTGGCTGAACGATTCGGGGAACCTGTTCGTGCGTATGACGACTTCGGTTTCGCCTTTGGCCCGACAGATGTCGGGTTATACCGAATGGATCTTGCGCTGGAAGCGGGTGAGCCGGACCGCGCGCTGAGCATCGCTGAGGGTGTGCACCCGCAGAGGCATCCATGGGCCACCCGGCAGGCCGCGTACTGGGTGCATTGTGGCCGGGCGCTGGCCAGGGTACGCGGACACCGTGACGACGCCGTGATGGCGTTGCGCCGCGCCGAGCTGATCTCTCCGCACCACGTGCACCGGAACCCGTTCGTCCGCGAGGTGCTCGCCGAGCTGCTCGCACGTGCGCGCCGGGATGCGGTGGGCCGGGAGCTGCGGGGGATGGCCTACCGGGCGGGCCTGCCGGTGTGACCCGTCCGGGTGGCGTCCGTTCGGGCCGGACGTCCCAGGGCGTGATCTCTTCACTGTGGTGAACTGTGACCAACACCACCACTGACGTACCCGCGACGCGTTCCCCCGCTGCACCTCCTCTCACCCCTGGGGAAGCTCTGGCGAAGCTGTTCCTGGACAACGCCGACAAGGGCTGCAACGCGGAGAACGACACCCTGGTCGAAGAGCTTCTGAAACGAATGCGGGCGATCCAGGCGCTCGCCACCACCCCCAACGGGCGATGACGACCCCCCGCCAACGCGGCGGTCTGCCAGAGACGGCCCAGCGTGCATCTGGGTTTGTTCAGCCCTTGCGTGGGAACCGAACAGCGCAGTTCCTGGGCGCACCGGTGAACGGTGTGCGCGTTGATCCGCTCTGTACTCATCACCCGGCGGACCGGGCGATATCAACCACCGGAACGGAGGCGATCCCCGTGGCAGGCAAACACAGACACCCCCGAAAGGTGCACCGCTGTATCCCCACCCCACGCGGGCCGCGAACACCGCAACCCATCCTGATCACTGCCAATAGCGGCGAAGAGCACGTCATGGCCGAGTCGCTGAGCGATGCCTCGCGGGGGATGTACTTGGCGGCGTGCGGCGCGACAGTGAGGGCGGCGAGCCTGGTCACGCCCCCGCTCTGGCAGTGCCGGAGGTGAGTGCCCGATGAGCTGGCGTCCGGATCCCAGGTTCCCGGGTCGTGTGCCGCTCCTGGTCCCGGCCTCCGCATCAGCGCGCGCACAGCCACCGCTGTGGAAAAAATGCGGGACCTGCCACGCGATATTCACCACGGACCTGGCAAGCGGAAGCGTGACATGAACGGCCACGAACCCCACTTCGTGATCATCCGCATCTGCTCCTGCGGCACAGTCTCGCTGCGGGAGAGCTCTTCGCTGTTTTCAGTGGGTTACGCAGCGTGAGGTCATATTACTCAGCGTGATGTCATGTAGGCGGGTGTGGGATGGCAGGCGGAGTTTGGCTGCGGTGAGGTAGACGATAGTGATCATCTTGTTTTTGTTGCGATAGCCCCGGGCGCGGGCCTTGGCGGCCTGGACCAGGGAGTTGATCCCTTCGAGCAGGCCGTTGCTGA
>JBOHFG010000255.1:0-1084 GCA_050699575.1 Pseudonocardiaceae bacterium | reverse complement strand
GCTAAGTTAAGAAGATTTTTCGCAGGTCAGGTGGGTTTTATGGGTGTCGGGCACAGGGGCTGTCGGCCTGTCGTGGCACCCCTGGCACAAGCGCTACCTTGGGCTTTGGAAACGAGGCTCGCCTCGGGCTGCCAACCCGGGGCCGCATCGCCCCTGCTTGGCGCTTGGACACCCACTCTGAGCTGGGTAAACGCTTAAGTTACCGGCATTGGGCCAGGGGCGGTACAGGAAATACTTGCCTCAATCTCATTGCCCGCCGCCCGCGATCTCGACGAGGCCATCCGCAACTTCCATTCCGTCGTTGATAATCAAGAGCGGTCATGACCGACTCGGTAGTGAAAGCGCACCAGCTCCTTGCGCCCCGGATCGCCTACTTGATAGAAACTCGCGACCACGGTGGCACGCTCAATGTTATCTTGTCTCTAACGTGACATCAGTGTTTACCAACCCGCAGCAGGTACTCCTCGCCGTCCATAAACAATGGCGCACCCATGAGACCCTGCTGAACACGGAAGGGTTCACGCTTTCCGTGCCACTTATCGGCACTTGCAAGGCGTGTGAAAATTGGCAGCGAACTACTGTAGATAGATATGTTTAATTTTACTTTTTGTTACATGTCGTGGAATAATCTTCCCATGGTAATTTCAGCGGAGGGTCGCGCTGAAATTCGCGCGGCGGTCGGATCGGGATTGTATGACGGATCGGTGTCCTCGCGGGCGCAGATAGTGCTCTGGTATGACGAAGGGTACCGGAAGTCGGTAATTGCTGCGATGTCGCGGCCGACGGTGGATAAATGGTTGGCGCGTTATGAGCGGTTCGGTTAGGAAGGTTTGGTGAGCATGACCTCGCCGGGTGAGCCGCGTCAGATTCCGGATGCGGTTCGTGCGAAGGTTCTCGTGTTGACTAGGACGACACCTCCGTCGACGTTGGGGATCTCGCATTGGTCGTCGACGGAGGTGGCTCGGTACATCAAGAAGACCTAGGGTGTGTATGTGTCGCAGCGGGAGAACGGCTTGAAGCCGTGGCAGCAGGGGACGTTCAAGATCTCGAAGGATCCGCATTTCGAGGACAAGGTCCGTGATGT
>JBOHFG010000254.1:0-4110 GCA_050699575.1 Pseudonocardiaceae bacterium | reverse complement strand
AGATCTGGGTTGTGGCGATTTTTCGGGCTAGCTGGGCGAGTTCTTGGGTGTCGGTGCCGGGCTGGGTTTCTAGTGCGGTGGCCAGTGGTATCAGCCGTTCCTGGCGCAGGGCGACGGAGTGGGAGGTGTTCGCCTCGTTGATGGCGTGGCGGGCCAGGGTCAGTCCTTGGGGTTGTCCTGCCCGGATGTGCACCTCGGCGAGCAGGAGTCCGGCTTGTGTGCGGCCCCGTCGGTGGGCCTCGCTGTAGGTGCGCACGGCGCTGGCGGCGAACTGCTCGGCGGTGTCGAGCTGGCCCAGGTCCAGCTGGATCATTGCGGTCTCCAGATCGGCGTCTGCCTGGTCGAATGCGTCTCGGGGCGCCCACCCGTCGTGTGCCTCGGCGAGGTAGTGGGTGGCTTGATCGGGGAAGCCCATGAGGGCGTAGGCCGTCGCGGAGACCCGGTTCAGCCGCGCGGTGAGGGTCGGCAGCCGTGGGTCGTTGGCCGGTGTGGACGTGCCGGGCGTGAACCGGTCGAGGCGGAGCTGCCCGAGCTGGGCGAGTTTGAGCGCGTCGTCGGGGTGTCCGCTGCGGACCAGCGTCAGCCCGGCGTGCCAGGCGGCGTTGGCGATGCCGCAGGCGTCCCCGGCCTGATCGGCCAGTTGCAGGGCGCGGATGAAGTGGCCCGCGCCGTTGAGCCCGGAATCATAGAAGGACCAGCCCGCTTCGGTGTGCAGCTCGGCGAGTGCGGCGGCCAGCCGTGCCGTGACTTCCTCGGTCGCGGGCACCTGCATCCACCGTGTGTAGAGCTCTGCGATGGCGCCAAACAGCTGGGCCTGCCCGCCGTAGTAGCGCGCTACCCCGCGCAGCTGCCCGGTGACCGCGACCACGGCGTGCACATGGGGCATGCCCAGCCGGGATGGCAGCGGCGCGGTTGGCAGGGCCAGTGCGATTGGCTCACCCAGTGCCGCCTGGCCCAGGGCTGCAGCCGTGGTGGCGGCGCGCAGGGCGCGGCGTGTCGTGTCCTGGTCCACCTCCTGGGCGGCAGCAGGTGCATCCTCGCCGGAGCTGAGCCGCATCCATCCCCGGGGCACGCCCAGCCCGTCCGCGATGCGTTCGAGGACCTCCACGTCGCGCACCCGGCGGCCCTTGAGGATCTCGGACACCTCTGACTGTGCCTGCCCGGTCAGCGCCGCGATCCGGCGCTGGCTCACCCCGGCCCGCCCGAGCAGCCGGTAGACCGTGCCGACGTCACGGGCGTCCAGGGCGGCGCGCATGTCGTCGCGGGCGAACAGAGCGGGGTCAAGGGGGTCGATGAGGGCCATGGGCGATCCCTGCTCTCTCGGTGCGGGTGTCTTTCGGGGTTCCATACCCCAGCCTACGACCAGTTCGCCGGTTTGCGGGCAAACACCCTTGCGTTCTGCCTGCCCATCCCAGTACGGTCTAGTTCGAGAGTTTGAGGATAAACATCGGGTCACGGCTGCTGGAGGGATGAGTGCGGAGTATGCGCAACGGAGGCGATGACCCGGTGACCGGTGACCCCAGCCGGGAATACGGGATCGTGCCGGTGCACGGCCTGGCCAGCGGGGCCTCGCGGGCCAGGATGCGGCTCGCATCCGCCCGGAGGTGAAATGCTATGGAGCGGAGTTGGTGGTGGATGCCAGTGGCGGGGCACAGGCATGCGTTCCGGCTGAGCAAGAGGGATACTGGGGTTGGGCAGCCGTTAACGTCGCTGTGCTCTGTGGAGTTCGTGAGGCCGAACATTCCATCCGAGATGCAGTGGCTCTGGAAAACCTGTGAGGCTTGCTGGCTGGAAGCGTGCATCCTCGCGGGTCTGAGAGTCAGGGGAAACGGGAAATCCCCCGGCTGGCCGGAAGGCTGATGGAGGGTTCACGCGTATCGCTGCAGGGTGTTCTCTTTGGCGGCCGGTCCCGCGTGCACCGGCCTGGCAGGCTCGGCTGGGCTGCCGTCTGTGGTGATCGTGATTCCTGCGGCGCGGATCGCCTGGACTCGCTGCAGCGCGATCCTGCGCCCGTCGGCGCTGCGCTCGCGCCAGGTGGCACTGCGGCTGGTCTGCTGATCATGGATTCGGTATAGCCAGGTCACCGAGGGGTCGTTGTACCCGGCGGCGCACTCGGATAGGGCACTGAACATCATCACGTCGTCGTCTACTGGTACCGCACCCCAGCCGCCGAACGCTCTGACCAGGTGTGTCCGCAGCATCAGGCCTGCGCAATGGACCGGCCAGTTGCCGTCGTGCTCGATCGCCCAGGTGTTGACTGCCCCAGCTTTGATGACCCCGAAGGGAAGCGCTGATGTGTAGGGCTGGCGTGTCCCATCGGGCATCAGGTCATCGGCCTGGCCCACGACCCAGTGGATGACGGGGTCCGCAAAGTGCGGGATCAGCCGGGCCAGTGCGCCGGGCAGCAGGATGTCGTCGTGGTCGAGCACCCCGACGAGATCACCGGTGGCCCTGGCCAGCGCGAGGTTGCGCGTCGTGGCGATCCCGGCGTGCGCCTGGTTGGCTGAGTAGGACACTGCGGGCAGCCCGGTCACGGCGTCCGCGAGCTGGGGATCGGTGCCGTCCTCCTGGACAAGCCATTCCAGTTCCCACCGGGGTGGGAGCTCCTGGCTCAGCACGCTGCCGATCGTCTCGGTGAAGTACCGGGCCAGCGGCGCGTAGGCGGCAGTGATGACCGAAATCCGGTGTGTCCTCAACGGGTCGTGTCCCATCGGGTGAGGGGGGTGTGGAAGGTGAGTTTGGTGCGGTCTGCTGGGTATTGTGCGTCGCTGATTTCCACGACGCGCCCGGTGGTGTCGAGGGAGATGCGCCGTACCCATAGCAGTGGCACTCCTTCGGGCAGGGCCCAGGTGCTGACCTCGACGGTGGTGGGCATGGTGGCGGTGACTTCATCGATGATGCTGGCGATCTCGATCCCGACGGTGCTCAGGGCGTGCATGGTCCCACCGGGCCAGGCCGCGTGAGCGGGATCACTGATCATCGGGTTGGCGGAGATCAGCGACTGGGGAATCCAGGACACTGACCAGGCCATCAGGTCGCCGGTCATCCGGTTCTTGTGCTCAAACTCCCGGCGCAGCACCAGCTCGTCAGCGCCGATCCCGAATAGCGCACCCAGCTGCTCACCGGCGTTCCCGGTCGTGTAGCGGGCGGTGAAATCGAACCCGTCGAGCGGGCCATGCAGTTCATCCTCCGCCAGGCCACGGCCGCGCCGGATCTCTTCGGGCTCGCGCACGAGGTCTTTCTCCTGCTGATGGCGCAACGACGTGCGTTCCACTTTAGGCGGCTCGGCACGCACGACCGGGGCCCTGCCCCGCCCACCTGTGATAAGCCCTTGCTGCTTGAGCAGACCGACCGCGCTGCGCGCTGAGGTGAGCGAGCAGTTCCACCGCTGCGTGATCTCGTGCAGCGTCGGGAGCGAGTCACCGGGCGCGAGCCGCCCAGTCTCGATCTCGATACGCAGGTCGTCTGCGACCCGCAGGGCGATCGGGGCCAGTGCGGGTGTCCTCCGGGGTTCCATGCCCCCAGTCTACGACCAGTTTGCTGGTTTGTGGGCAAACTACTTGCGCTCCGCCTGCCCATCCCAGTATGGTCCAGTTCGAGAGTTTGAGGACAAACTCTCGAACTGGACACGGTAGGCGGTGGGCGCGAGGCCAGGCCGAGGAGGCTGCCGCCCAGATCTGCACGCAGTGGCCAGCGTGAAGACGTTACCGGACACGAGGAAGGGAGGTGATGGTGATGGGCTGGGGCAGGTGGTACACCGCGCGGGCCGCGCGATGGCGGGTCCTGAGACTGCGGGTTCGGCTGGCATTTCGGACCTGCCGCAGATGCGGAAGCCACTGGTTGCTCCCGGTAGACCTTGACCCGGTCTGCCGTGGCTGCCGCAGACCGCAATAACAGACACCGCACGAAGAAATTCCAGAAGGAAAATAACGCGCCGGGGGCGGCGTGGTAATGCCGCACGCCCTCACCAAGCACAAGACCACCGTACGCGCAGAAGCGGAATCGACGGCTACCAACCTGTCCGCTTCTGCGCTGTCCACACCGAGAGTCTGGAGTGAACAATGAGAAGCATAGAACACCGCGCCCTCAGGACGCCAGCCCCGGGCATTC
>JBOHFG010000253.1:0-2692 GCA_050699575.1 Pseudonocardiaceae bacterium | reverse complement strand
GCTGGTGCTACGGCGCGACACGCTCCCGCCTGCACCCGGTCAAGGACTTCGTGACCCTCGTGGAGAAGCACTGGGACGGCATCATCGCCTGGCACACAAACCACCTCAGCAACGGCCTGCTCGAAGGGATCAACTCCCTGGTCCAGGCCGCCCAAGCCCGCGCCCGGGGCTACCGCAACAAAAACAAGATGATCACTATCGTCTACCTCACCGCAGCCAAACTCCGCCTGCCCACCCTCACCAATCCCACACCCGCCTACATGACCTCACGCTGAGTAATCCACTGAAAACAGCGAAGAGCCGCCGTTAGAGCGGTCCTTGGTGGGCTCACTAGCGAATACCAGATCGCAGCGTGATCGCGCGGGTAACCGTAACCCGTAGGCCAGTCAGCCCAGAATCCTATATTCGAGCCCCACAAGTTCGGCCAGTGCTGTGGTGAGCCGTGTCTTGATGATCTCGGGTGCGGGGACCGTGAGCCACGGTGTGTAGAGCGTCACTGCGGCGGCAAAGAGGTCGGCCTGCCCGCCGTAGTAGCGCGCGACACCACGCAACTGGTCGGTGACTGCCCGCACGACGTGCACGTGAGACATGCCCAGCCGGGAAGGCAGCGGCTGGGCGCTGGGTACGGCCAGTGTGATCGGTTTACCCATCCCTGGTAGTGCCTGGCCCAGGACCGCCACCGTGGTGGTGGCGATCAGGGCGCGGCGTTTCATGTCCTCGTCCACCTCCTTGCCCGCCGACGGTGTGGCCAGCTCTTCCTCAACGTAGCCCAGGCGCATCCACCCCCGGGGTACCCCGAGACCGTCAGCGATGCGTTCGAGTACCTCCACGTCGCGCACCCGGCGGCCCTGGAGGATCTCGGACACCTCCGACTGCGCCTGCCCGGTCAGCTCCGCGATCCGGCGCTGGCTCACCCCCGCCCGCCCGAGCAGCCGGTACACCGTGGCGATGTCACGAGCGAACAGGGCAGCACGCATGTCGTCGCGGGCGAACAAAGCGGGGTCAAGGGAGTTCACCAGCGATCACCGCTTTTCCCGTCAGACGGCGGGAGCTGCCGGTTTTTCGTTATGGCCCTGCTGGCCAGGTGAATCCCGCCTGGATGAGTGGTGGTGACGTGACCGGTCACGGGTTCTGGTTCCCTTCACGAAGCGCGGTCCCGTCGCGGAGCGCAGCGGCGCGGACCCGGTGCAGCAGTGAGCAGACGGTGGCGACGAGGCAGGGTGCTTCCTCGGCGAGCCAGCCCAGGACCTGCACGTCGTAGGAGCCCAGCTCGATGCCCTCACCAATGGCGGTGAGCAGGGCTATATAGCGCTCCGTGCGGTCCTGATGGTAGCCGGGCGCGACGTGGTAAGGCGGGTGCACCGACACCGGTTCGCCGTAGAGCGGTTCCAGCCCTGGCAGCCAGGGATCCGGCGAGCACGGGAAGATCACCGGAGGCCCTTGCGGGGACCCGGGCTCGATGGGGCCCACCGGTGATCACCTCATCCCTGGTGTGGAGGCACCTGGTGCCGGGGATCCGGGGAGCTGCACGCAGGCCAGCCGTCGGTGCTGTCGCCCGCGCCCGCCGCCTCTCTCATGGGTGTATCGTGGCGGCCCGGCACCAGATGCAGGACGCACTGTGGCAGCTGGGGCTAGAGTGACGGGAGAAGGCGGACCGCACCAGGCGCTCAGGCCGCCACCCCGGTGTGGCACCCCTTAGAGTTGGCGGCTGTGACGGTCGAGACGGGGGAATTGGCGGCTGACCGGGTGCAGCTGCGGACCCTGCGGCACAGCCTCGGTGCGCACCTGGCCACCTACCGCACCGCGGCCGGGATCTCCCAACCCGAACTGGCTCAGGCCCTCAGCCGGACCCGGAGCACGATCTCGAAGGTCGAACACGGCACCCGCGGAATGCCCGAGCGGCTGTGGAAGATCACCGACGACGTGTGCCACGCTGATGGTGCCCTGGTGAGTGAGCATACCGCGCTGGCGCGGGCCGAACAGGACTACCGTGGTCGGTGGCGTACCCACCAGCGCCAGACGCGGCAAGCGGCGGCACAGCCCGACGCGGACGCCCTCCGGGCCGCACCCGCCCCGCATACCGCGGGGGTCCGTGGCCAGGGCAGCGGGCACGACCCGTGGCCAGGGGCGACGGGTGTGACCAGGGAGCTAGCCGAGGAGCTGATGCAGGTGGTCACGAGACTGGCGCGGTCCCTGGGCCGCCGTGACGCGATGCGGGTCGTCAGCTGGGTCCTGGCGGCCGTGGGTCTGTCTGGCCTGGATGCCGACGAGTGCACCCGGGTAGCGCAGGCGCTGGACGCTCCCCAGCGGGCAGACGCCCACGTGGTGACTAACCTGGCCACCACGCTGGCCCATTGCAAGCGTCAAGAAGACATGCTCGGGCCGTGTGAGGTGCTGGATACCGTCCTCGCGCAGCGCCGGATCGTGCGCCATCTCCTGGAGGGCGGCTGCCCGGACGGGCTGCGCAAGCCGCTGAACACTCTGGACAGCAGCATGGCAACCGCAATCGGTAGCTACCTCATCGATATGGGCCAGCCTGACGGGGCCCGGCGCTACTTTGAACGCGCCCGCCGGGCCGGTCACGACGCCCGCAATCCGGCGTGCGCCGCCTACGCGGCAGCCTGGGCAACTCGTGCGGCATTCCTGCGCGGCGACACGCCCACCGCGCTGGACACCGCCGCCGCCGCGCGGA
>JBOHFG010000252.1:0-3708 GCA_050699575.1 Pseudonocardiaceae bacterium | reverse complement strand
CAGTTGGTCACTCACGCTTCGCTGACGAGGCACAGAGATCCCGGGCTTCGACCGGCTTCCACGGGGTGGTCCGGCCCTCCACGGACCCATTCCCCTTCCCGGGTGTGTCCCACGTTTGTCCCTGCCGAGACGCTGCCCACCCGGGGTGAGCGCTCGACTTCTCAGCTAGCGCAGGGGTGATGGGTGGCGGCCGCCGACGGCCAGCACGGCCAGACCGCGGTTCGAATCCTTGACCCGCCACACCAGCAGAAACAGCCCCTGACCAGCGTGAACACGGTCGGGGGCTGGTCTTCGTTCAGTCCGGTCGCGTCCGGCCCTGCTGGCCGTCTACGGGTGGTTGTGCCGAATACGCGCCGAAGTCCTGGAAGCCCGCATGGTCGCCTCCCATCGCAGCCCCGCGATCAAGGAGGACTGTCGGCGCTCCCCTCCGCTCACCAGCTCTCCGCGCCGGGTGTGATCCTGCGGGCGGACGGTGCGCGGCGCCCGTGATCGGTGCCTTGGCGCGTGCCTGCCAGCGCTGCACTGGTGAGATGTGTCGCTGTGCCGAAGTTCCCCGAACGGAGCGTAGATCGCCTCCGTCTGGGTCACGGTCGCCGCTGGCGTCATCTCCTGTGCGGTGCCGCTGGTTGTGGTCCTGGCGTGGCGCGCCGCTCGGCGGCGGTCTGATGGCTGTCACCTGGCTGGCGCGGGGGATCCTCGCGCGGGAGCCGGGCGCGTGGGTCCGGGTGTTCGTTCTGTCTGAGAGCCTGTTGGTAAATGATGTTGGTTGGGTTGGTCCCTGAGGTGATGGTGGGTAGTGATTTGATCACGGTGGCGTGTCGCATCGGGCGTGAGAACGGGCTCCTGGTAGCCGAGGAGTACCACCTACCCGACCGATCAGAAGCCCGTGGATGTCTATGTACCGTGTCTTACCGTGTCGAGGTCACGAGGGCCAGTTGCCGCGTGTTGGGATGTGCGTGTCACGAGCGTGTGCCGCGTTATCCCTCGGATGTGACCGATGCCCAGTGGGCGCTGCTGCGCCCGGAGGCCCAGGCGGTGATGGCCGAGTTGCGTCGCAGCTCGGCCGGGCGACCGATGGAGCATGATCTGCGGGCGGTGCTGGACGTGATCGGCTACGTCACCCGCTGCGGCATCGAGTGGCGGGCACTGCCGGTGGACTTCCCGCCCTGGCGGCGGTGTACGCCTTCTTCGAACGGTGGAACGCCCGCGGTCTGCCCCAAGGGCCTGGTCGACCGGCTCCGCGGGCGGCTACGGGTGGCGTGTGGCCGCGCTGATCTGCCCACTGCCGGATCGATTGACTCCCAATCGGTCAAGGCGGTGGACACGGTCGGGGCTGCCAGCAGGGGTTTCGATGGCGGGAAGAAGATCAACGGCCGCAAGCGGCACATCGCTGTGGACACCCCTCGGTCTGCTGCTGACCGTGATCGTTACCGCGGCCTCGGTGCAAGACCGCGATGGGGCGTGTCAGCTGCTGGCCCTGTCGCGCGAGCGGTTCTCCACGATCAGTCTGGTCAGGGCCGACGGCGGATACTCCGGTCACCTGGTGCGGGCACACACCGTGCTGGCCCTGACCCTCACCATCGTCAAACGCAGCGAGGACACCACCGGATTCGTCGTACTACCCCACCGGTGGGTCGTCGAACGCACCTTCGGCTGGCTACTGCGCTACCGCCGCCTGGTCCGCGACTACGAACGACGTCCCGAACACCACGAAGCCATGGTCCTCTGAGCCACCGTCACGATCATCACCCGGCAACTGGACCGCAAGAACTCCGGCACGCCGCCTCATCCCCGATAGGGCAGACCCCGCACCGTAGCGCCGACACCCGAACTACAAGATCGACAAACAACGTGACCATTTGCCAACAGGCTCTAAGGGAGGGGCGGCGTCTCCACGTTACGAGGGGAAACGCACGGTGTCGTTGATGCGGCGGAGCAGGGTGGTGGTGAGGGAGCGTTGCAGGCAGTACCGGTCGGCGCACAGGGTGCTGACGGCGGTCACGTCCTAGCGTGCTCGTAGCGCTTGGTCGTAGGTGGCGGGGGTGGCTCCGCGGCGTGCGGTGTGGAGGACGGCGCGGAGGCGTCGAGGTGGCAGGTGGGCTAGGAGCCGGGCGGTGGTGATGGCGGTGTGGGCGGCGATCCGTCGGTGTAGCGGGGGTCGGGTGGGGGTGGTGTCCAGGATTTGGCTGTGGCTCATGAGACGCTGATCAGGTTGGCGCGGGTGAGGTGGTCGAGCGGTGCTGTGACGTCGGCCGTCGCGCGTTCGAACGGCCAGCAGAAACCCCAGCTCGTAGCGCAAACCCTGACGCGACCGGTGAGCAACTACTTGATTCAAGTACTCGGCGAGCGTGCGGCATCCGGCACGAACGGCCTTGAGATCCCGACCCGCGTCCCCGCCGACAAGCTCGGCGCGGTTCTCGGTGATGAACCGTCGGCCAGCAGCGGGCCGGACAGGCCAAGATGACGGCACGGGCACGGTCCTTCGAGACGATCAGCGGCGTAGGAACCTTGATCCTCTCTAGGGACCGTGCCTAACCTGCCAGAAGGCACGCACTACGGCGTGTCTATCCCAAACCCCCCGATCACCCGAACCGCTCTATGCGGTCATTTCCCACACATGACGGGGCCCTGCCCTCGACCCTCATGACCTCTCACTCGTGATCACAGATCGTGAAAACCCCAGGCCCATCCTCAGCGCACCCCGCCAACCCGTGTCACCCACTTACCCCCGCTTAATCCTGGAGTGTCGGAATACCAAAAATTATAACAGGAGGGTCTAAATCTCCATCCGCATTAAGCATGTACTCTCCCAGTTCCGGCGGCTGTTGGCTCATGTCCCGAATCGCATACCCAAACACCGCTAGCTCGGAAATGTTTTTATACGACTTGGCTGGAAACGGGACGGCTTCATATGAAACGATTTTCTCTAATGGATAAAACTTGCTATCCCCCTTAAAGTCAGTTTCACTGTAAAAATACATACCTTGCTCACTCGCGGGGTCAGACATCCGAAACCTCCTTCGTTAGGAACTCCAGGAGACTTCATTATTGCGACCTCCGCGACAACTTCACAACCATCCGAACTCGTGATCACCCCATAGTGACTCACCAACAACCTTCCATAGGTACCGGCACGATACAGAGAGTTACACCTGGTGAGCGATGAGCAGCAGCAACTCCGGGTCAGGCGTCGTCGTCCGCGCCCAAGCGGCCACCGCCCTACGCGCTCTCCTCACGACCCACCACCGCGTCACCGCCCGACCAGCCAAAGGAGGGCCGCATGAGACCCGACCTCGACACCGCGTTGACCGCGATCGACACCGCCCCCGGCGACCACGCTTGCCGGCACTGCGGGCGGGCGGTGGGCGAGTCACCTTCAGCGGATTTCTGCTCCGAGGACTGCCAGCAGACCTGGCATGCCGAACAAGCCGGGCCACCACCTCCGGCTCGCCGGTATTCGCCGACGAGCACGTACTTTCGGCTCCTCGCTGTATCAAGTGGGTTTGGTGATCAAGTTCGTCTGAAATCGTGTGGACCCGGCGTGGCGGGTTGACGAAGGGGTGAACGTCTCGTTGGCTGTGTGACTGTCCGTGATGGTCGTGTGGCAGGGGGTAGCAGGGGCATGGATGACCTGGGGTTGTTCACGGCGGCGCTGGGGTTGAGCGGGCCGTGGCGGGTGGTGCGCAGCGAGTTTGACGCCGGGGCTAC
>JBOHFG010000251.1:0-1576 GCA_050699575.1 Pseudonocardiaceae bacterium | reverse complement strand
TGAGTTTGTGACACCACCATACCGACAGTTGGGTGAGCAGTGCGCCCTTGTCCGGAATGGACGTCGGCAGCACCACGTCGTATACGGAGACCCGATCCGACGCGACGAGCAGGATGTCACCATTGATCGAATACAGGTCCCGCACCTTACCAGCAGCAATACGCTCCACGCCGATCACCGTACGCTTCCCGGGTCCGGGTGTTGTAGCGCGGCATCGCTAGAGCCGCCCCCAGTTCCCTTTCTCATCGCGTGCCCACAACCCGTCGAGCACCCCGTCCCGGGCCCGCGTGACCTGCGCACGCTCCTGCTCGGACAGAGAGTTGGCCCGGATCGCGGCGATACCCCACCAGCGATCAAGCACCGCATCGAGCGGAGCAAGATCGAATTTCTCCGAAACCTGTCCGGTAGCTTGCTGGAACTTGGCCTCGAACAGTGCACACTCATCAGGCGCGAACTCGGCCAGCACCGCTCGGATCAACGGCCCGGAACGCTCGATCTTCGTCGTTGCCACGGCCATCGGCTGAGTATCCGCTCTGCCGACCGCCACCCGTCGGAGGGATCGGCTGACGGCGTGGCGCAAGCCCGCTCCTGCCCAAGCACCCGGGTGGCCGGTGGCAGTGGTGCGGCTCGCGGACGGGAATTTTTCCCAGTGGGTGATGCCCCAACTGGCCGGGACCTCGGCGAAAGCCCACCGTGACCAACTGCGCGATCGCATGCGCGGCCTGGGATGCTCGATTTCCCAGGCCGCCGAGATGGGTCGCCAGTTGACTCTGCGGCCCCGCCTGGCCTGGCGCCACGCCCTGGGCTGGCCGCAAGGAAGCTGGCCCAGCAGTACAACACCGTTCACCCGGGGCCATGCTGTTCGGACCACCGGACCACCGGACCACCGGACCACCGGACCAGCGAGTACGAGAGCTGGCCGCACGGCGGTGCCCCACCCAGCGTGCGTTACCTGGCGCGGTTGGCTGCCGCGTACGGTCACGGGTGCACCCCGTCCCAGTTTGTCGACGCCGACGACTTGGAACACCTCATCCCCGCGGACCGCTGCCTGCTCACGACATCTCCCGGCGGGCACGTACCTGCGGCGTCGCCGACCAGCACAACATCCCGCTAGCCGTGTCGAGGTACTCCGCTGCCAGCGGGGCCGGTCCGGCACCGAGCTAGTGGTGCCGGACCGGCCCCGCTGGTGGAGAGGTTCACCGTGGGTTTCTGCTACAAATGGGTGTTATGGGCGGGTTGCGTTGGCATCGTCTGGTGGTTCTCGGTGTCCTGGCGGCTGCTTTGGCGGCTACGGTGGGGATACTGAGGCCCGGTCCCGGTGGCGCGCCGATCGCGGGTGTGCTGGGGCTTTTCGTGGGGGTCGCCGGGCTGCTCGTGTCGCTGGTTGAAGTTCGGGACAAGCCAGACGGTGATGGTCTGCTACGGGCGGAAGTTCGGCGGCTAGCTCGTCGTGTCCATGGTGAAGAAGCTCGTGTCCTGCGCCGGCTCACGGCCGACACAGCCGACGTGAAACTGGCCGATGTGTCGTTTGCCCAGCTGGAGCCGGCGCAGATTCAGTGGCGCGCCGACGGCGGTG
>JBOHFG010000250.1:0-26088 GCA_050699575.1 Pseudonocardiaceae bacterium | reverse complement strand
GGCCTGGCGGCGACGGCCGCCAGGCCACCGACACACCGGCTGCGGCCAACCGGGTGATTAGTCCTCGATCGGGTATCTGGGCGGGGTTGCTCAGGCTCATAGTCAAGCAGAGGGTTAGAAGAAAGTTAGGAGCAGGTTAGAAACGAGCAGCACGCGCGTGCTCATGGGTTCATGACGCAGTTGGTTTTTCCGGGGAACAAGAGTCCTCGGGGAAAGAGGGAGGAGAGGAACATGAAGATCACGGAAGTCTTTCATCTTGGTGGCGGTGGCCACGGTCACGGTGGTCATGGTGGCCACTGGGGCGGTCATGGTGGCCACTGGGGCGGTCATGGTGATTCCTGGGGCGGCTGGGGCAGTCACTGGGGCGGCTGGGGTAGTCACTGGGGCGGCTGGGGCCACGGTTGGGGTGGCTGGGGTGGCTGGTACAAGTAATGTAGCCGCCTGATAGTCGTGGGCGGTGGCTTTCACTCATTTACCAGGGGGTGAGGTCATCGCCCACTCCAGGACCTGAATACACCCGTTGGCAACCATGCGCAGGGAATGGAGCGGTGACGTGAGAATCGTGTGCATCGGCGGTGGACCAGCCGGGTTGTACTTCGCCATCTCGGCGAAACTGCGCGACGCCGGCCATGACATCACCGTCATCGAGCGGGATCCGCCTGGCGCCACCTACGGCTGGGGTGTCGTGTATTGGGATGACCTGCTGGACATCTTGTTCCGCAACGATCCCGACAGCGCCCGGGCGCTGCGTGCCGAATCGGCGCTGTGGCAGCAGCAGCGGGTGATCCTGCGCAGTGAGCAGACGGCCTACCTGCCGGGGTACGGTTTCAGCGTGGGCCGGGCGGCCCTGCTGGACATCCTTGGCCGGCGTGCTGTCGAGCTCGGGGTCGACGTCGCCTACCGGCACGAGGTCGATGATCTTTCTGCTCTTGCCGACGCCGACTTGGTGGTGATCTGTGACGGCGCGAATAGCCGGATGCGACAGCACCACGTCGACCAGTTCGGTGCCAGCGTGGACGTCGGTGGCAATCCCTACATCTGGCTGGGCACCGACAAGGTTTTCGAGAGCTTCACTTTCGCTTTCGAGCAGACTTCGGCAGGGTGGGTATGGTTCCACGCGTACCCTTCCAGTGCTGGAACCAGCACCTGCATCGTGGAATGCGCCCAGCAGACCTGGCAACGGCTCGGATTTGACTCGCTGAGCAGCGAAGACAGCGTCGGGCTACTGGAGAAAATCTTCGAGCATGCCCTTGACGGCCATGCGCTGATCAGCCAATCCCGCGGTGCGGCGGCGCGGTGGCTGCGTTTCACTCAGGTGACGAACAAGACCTGGTACCACGACAACATGGTGCTGCTGGGCGACGCCGCCCACACCACCCACTTCACCCTCGGGTCCGGCACCAGGCTGGCGATGATCGATGCGGTCATGCTCGCCCAGAGCTTGTACGACCATGCAGACCCGTCCGCTGCGGTGGCCGACTATGACCGGCGAGGTCGCGCCGCATTGCGGCCAATCCAGGCCGGGGCGAGAACCAGCATGGCGTGGTTCGAGCGTGCTGACCGCTACCTCGATCGGCAGGACGCCGTGGCCTTTGCCTACTCCATGGCTGGGAGGCACGGGGCCCAGCCGCCATGGCGTTACCAGATGCACCTCGCCAGCCAGGTCCCCGCGGTGCGCACGGCAGTGCGCGGGTTCCACACCGTCCGACGGCACTATCTCGCGCGCCGGCGAGGGGAATCGCGGGTGTTCCCGTGGTGATCGGCCGGCACGTTGCTCCCCGCTCCTGACCAGCATTTGAGGAGGTAGAGCGGTTCCTGAACACGCTGGCGAACGCTCGACCTTGACTATCGGGGTGGACATCGGCGGCACGAAAGTCGCGGCCGGGGTCGTTGATGAGTGCGGGACAATCGTCGCACTGACGTACCGGGACACGCCCGCCGATGACGTGTCCCGGATCGAGGACGCGATCGCCGCTGCGGTGTGCGAGCTGACCAGCAAGGACGCCGTCAAGGCGGTGGGCATTGGGGCGGCCGGCTTCATCGACGCGCAGCGCTCGACGGTGATGTTCGCCCCGAATATTGCGTGGCGCGACGAGCCGCTGCAGGCGTCACTTCAGCGTCGGCTGGGGTTGCCCGTGGTGGTCGAGAACGACGCCAACGCTGCCGCCTGGGCAGAGGTCCGGTTCGGTGCCGGCCGTGGGGTGGACCACGTGGTGATCCTCACGGTAGGAACTGGGATCGGGGGCGGCATCGTGGTGAACGGGCAGCTGCTGCGGGGGCAGTTCGGCGCCGCTGCGGAGGTCGGCCACCTCACAGTCGTCCCGGACGGGCGGCTCTGCGGATGCGGGTTACGAGGATGCTGGGAGCAGTACGCGAGCGGCCGAGCGCTCGTGCGGGAAGCCCAAGAGCGGGCCCGAGCCGCACCTGCAACGGCCAAGGACCTGCTGCGGTTGGCTGGCGGCCGGCCCGAGGACATCACGGGTGAGATGGTGACCCAGGCAGCTGCGACGCGCGATGCGGTGGCGTTGCAGTGCTTTGACGTGGTCGGGATGTGGCTGGGGCGCGGGTTGGCGGGGCTGGCCGCGATCCTCGACCCCGGCCTGTTCGTCATCGCTGGCGGCGTGTCGGCGGCTGGTGAGATGCTTCGCGTCCCTGCGTTGGCCGCCTTCCGCGAGTACCTGACCGGCAGCGGGCATCGGCCAGTGGCCGAGCTGCGGATCGCTGAGCTGGGTCCCGAGGCTGGTCTGGTCGGTGCCGCTGACCTGGCCCGCTATCGGGAGGTCACTACCAATGACGTGATGACGCCGCCGAGCAGGACGGTCAGCTGATGAGGACTGCGCGGAAGTCGTTGACGTTGGTCAGCGTTGGGCCGGTGATGACTTGATCGCCGAGGGCGGCGAAGAAGGTGTGCCCGTCGTTGTTGGCCAGCGCCGCCGCGGCGTCCACGCCGAGGTATTCGGCTCGACGCAAGGTGTCGGGTCCGATCAGCGCGCCGGCTACCTCCTCGACGCCGTCGACGCCGTCGGTGTCGCAGGCGATGGCATACACGTGCTCCTCTCCGCGCAGGGCCAGCGCCAGCGCCAGCAGCAGCTCGACGTTGCGGCCGCCGCGGCCGGTGCCGCGCACGGTCACTGTGGTCTCACCGCCGGAGAGCAGCACGCAGGGCGCCGGCACGGGCTGGTCGTGCCGGCGTACCTGGCGGGCGATCCCGGCCAGCACGATCCCTACCTCCCGGGACTCGCCTTCCAGCGAGTCGCTGAGGATCACCGGGGTCACCCCCGCCTGCTGGGCCACTGCGGCGGCGGCCTGCAGGGACTGCTGCGGCGCGGCGATCACGTGGTTGGTGACGCGGGCCATTCGCGGGTCGTCGGGGCCCGGGCAGCCTGGGGTGGTCGCCAGATGCGCCCGGATTGCCGGCGGCACCTCGTAGGCAGCCAGTGCGGCTAGCGCCTGCGCCGGGGTGGACGCCTCGGGTACGGTGGGCCCAGAGGCGATGACGGCCGGATCGTCACCGGGCACATCGGAGATCAGCAGACCCACCGTGGCCGCCGGGAAGGCCGCCGCCGCGAGCCGCCCGCCTTTGATCGCGGACAGGTGCTTACGCACCAGGTTCATCGTCCCGATCGACGCCCCGGACCGCAGCAGTGCGGTGTTGACCGCCTGCTTGTCGGCCAAGGTGATCCCCGGCGCGGGCAGTGCCAGCAGCGCCGAGCCACCCCCCGAGATCAACGCCAGCACCAGGTCGTTTTTGTCGAGGGTGCTGACCAGGTCCAGGATCCGGCGGGCGGCCCGCTCCCCCGCGGCATCGGGCACCGGGTGCGCCGCCTGCGTGACCTCAATGTGCGAGCACGGCACCGCGTGCCCGTAGCGGGTCACCACCAGCCCGCTCACTGGCCCGTCCCAAGCCTGCTCCACTGCCTGCGCCATCCGCGCCGATGCTTTCCCCGCACCCACCACGACCACCTGCCCGGGCGGCCGCCCCGGCAAAAATCCAGCCACCCGCCCCACCGGATCCGCCGCCCCCACCGCAACCCCAAACATCTCCCGCAACAGCTCCCGCTCTCTCCCCGACATGGAGACATATCGGGGTAAAAGCGGGCTCGATAACCCCGATATGTCTCCATGTCGGGGAGGGGGGAGCGGGCTCATGCGATGCGGCAGGAGGGGGGGCGGCCTTGTAGGTAGTCTTCTAGGTTGTTGAGGACTAGCATGCCCATGGCGGTGCGGGTTTCTCGGGTGGCGCTGCCTAGATGAGGCAACAGTACTGCGTTGTCCAGTTCGATCAGCCCTTGCGGGATCTCGGGCTCGTCCTCGTAGACGTCTAGGCCGGCGCCGGCAATTGTCCCGGATCGCAGTGCCTCGATCAGCGCGTGCTGGTCGATGATGTCGCCGCGAGCGCTGTTGATCAAGAACGCGGTGGGCTTCATCCGGGCCAGCGCCGTGGCGTCGATGAGGTGGGTGTTGCCGGCGCCGCCGGGCATATGCAGGGACACGAAGTCGGCGGCGGCCAGCACCTCCTCGACGGTGCCGACCCGGCGGGCGCTGGGGATCCCGTGGTCAGGTTCGAAGTCGACCGGGTCATAGAAGACCACCGGCATGCCAAACCCGAAGTGCCCACGGCGGGCCACCGCCACCCCGATCCGGCCCATACCCAGGATGCCCAATGTCTTGCCGGTGACGTCGGCACCCATCAGGTGGGTGGGTCGCCACCCGGTCCAGTGCCCGGCGCGGAGCTCGCGTTCCCCTTCACCAGCCCGGCGGGCGGCCATCAACAACAGGGTCATCGTGGTGTCCGCGGTGGTGTCGGTGAGCACCCCGGGGGTGTTGGTGACGACGATCCCGGCCTTGGCGGCGGCAGCGATGTCGATGTGGTTGTAGCCGACGCCGAAGTTGCCCAGAAACGTGGTCCGCAGCTCGCCATCGAACAGTTCAGCGGGCAGCCGGTCGGAGACGGTGGGCAGCACGACGTCGGCCTGCTCCAGCGCGGCCCGCAGCCCCTTGGGCCCCAGCGGAATGTCCTCAGCGTTGAGCCGGACGTGCGGGAAGCGCCGCGTCAGCTCCTCCTCGACCGGCGCCGGCCAACGCCGGGTGACGACGATGACGGGTTCATCCACGGCGATCCTCCAACGGTAGATCGTTGAGTACGCTGCGGATTCTCCTCGGTGTTCACCGCGAACGGAATGTTGCGGTGTAGTCAGAAGTTGCCCAGCCCGCCGCAGACGTTGATCGCCTGCGCGGTGATGGATGCGGCGACGTCGGAGGCCAGGTAACCGACCAGGCCGGCGACCTCCTCGGGGGTGGAGTAACGGCCGAGTGGGATCTTCGCCTGGAAACGCTCCATGATCTGGTCCTCGGAGGCGTTCCACGCAGCCGCATAGGCCTGCCTGACCTGTTGCGCCATCGGGGTTTCGACAAAGCCGGGGCACACCGCGTTCACAGTGATACCAGTCTTCGCCAGCTCGTTGCCCAGTGCCTTGGTGAACCCGACCACGCCGTGCTTGGACGCGGAGTACGGAGCGCCGAGTACCACACCCTGCTTGCCCGCCGTCGAGGCGATGTTGATGATGCGCCCTCGGGGTTTCTTCTGCATGCCACCTGTGGTCAACGTTTCGCGGGTCATCCGGAAGACGCTGTTGAGGTTGGTATCGATGACGTCGAACCACAGCTCGTCGGTGATCTCCGCGGTCACCCCTCCCCCGCTGCGGCCCGCGTTGTTCACCAGCACGTCCACTGGGCCCCATCGGTCCACCGCGGCGCGGACGAAACTCCGGATCTCGTCGGCGGACCGGACGTCACAGGTCATCCCGTCTGCCTCCACACCGGACTCCCGAAGATCCTTCACCGTGGATTCGACGTTGGCCGCGTCCCGCGCGCAGAGGTACACCTTGTGCCCGTGCGCTGCGAGGGTCCTGGCAATCGCGAGGCCGATCCCACGGGTCGCCCCGGTGACGAGCGCGACCCGCTGGTCCTGATCCGACATGTTTCCCTCCCGTAAAGCCCGGTGTTCACCGCACGGTATGTGGACGGCATAGAGGACCGCTAGAACCGGGCTCGAAACCAGCCGTACCGCGCATACCGGGTTCGATGCGGTGTCCCTCGGCGTGGACCTGACGGAGCCACTGCGCCACGGCCTTGCGGTCGGCTTCCGGGATACCCGAACGGGCCGGCAGCAGGGCCGTCACCGCGCTGTGGGTGAGCTTCACCTCGGAATGGCGGCGCGCCACCATAGCGAGCCCCTGTCCCGGCCCCACGTCGGCCAGCAGGTAGTGGCCGGAGTTCAGCAGTTTGTCCAATGTGGGCCAGAAGAGCACGGGCGCGATCAGCTGGTTCGCCCACAACACCGGGTTGCGCGCCGTCTCCCCGTCGAGCCGGTCCACCGCGAAGGTGGACCACAGCGGAATGCGGGGGCTGCGGAGCACGTAGTCGTCGAGCGGGCCCAGGTCCTTGAACAGCGGGGCGAGCGCGGGGCTGTGGAAGGCGTTGCGGGCCGCCACCGGCAGCACGGTGAACCCGGTGGTATCGAGCTCTGCCGAGATCGCCCGCAGCGGTGCGTCGAATCCGGTGAGCACCGTCTGCCGCGGCGCGTTGACCGCGCCGATCGCGACCTTGGGATGGTGGGACAGGACGGGATGTAGGTCGCTCTCGCTGGCCGAGACCGTCAGCATGCCGCCCGGGGGCGTGGTGGCCAGCCGGGCGACGCGGTCGCGCATCAGCGCCACCGCGTCCTCGAGGTCGAACACCCCTGCCAAGGTCGCGGCTACCAGCTCGCCCACACTGTGCCCCAGGAGTGCTGCGGGGCGCACGCCCCAGTGCAGCACCATGCAACCCAGCGCGTAACCGACGGTGAACAGCAGGGGTTGCGCCCTGGTCACGTCGTCGAGCGGGACACGCGGCTCATCGGACAGCCACGCCTCCCGCAGTCCACGGTCGTCGCCGAAGAGGTCGAGGACCGTGTCGATCGTCCGGCTGAACACCGGTTCCACGCCATAGAGACCTGCGGCCATCCGGGTGTGTTGGGCACCCTGGCCGGGGAAAAGCAAGGCCACTTCACGGGGACGGGATCGCATAGGTCGCTTTCTCCGGCACGGTCGGTCTCTGCCCGAGTGAGACTGCCCCAGCGCGTTCGAGGTTGGCTAGAGCGTGGCTCTACCCGCTTCTCCGGGGCTACTGCCAGGCTCGGCGGGTCGGCGGCGGCTTCGTCTGGACCTCGGCCGTGGTGGAAATCAACGAGGTGCCGGATTGGCGGGAGGTTCCCGCCGCCGCTCTAGCCGGAATGTAGTCCCGCACCACCGGAAATGTAGGCCCACACCGCAGGCTCCGGGGAGTCACGACGGATCCCTCGGTGCTGGGACAGAGCGCAGGGAAACTAAGGGAGTGACCCGTAATGACCATCGACGACCTCCGCAGGATTCTCATCGAATGTGCGGGTGAAGACGAATCCGTCGGCTTGCACGGCGACATCCTCGACATCCCGTTCACCGAACTCGGATACGACTCGCTGGCGCTGATGGAGACGGCGAGCCGGATCAAGCGCGAATTCGGCGTCGAGATCGCCGACGAGGACATCGCCGTGGTCGAGACTCCCCGTGTGCTGCTCGACATGGTCGCGCGCGCGGCATAAATATTGTGGTCGCGTCCGTCGCACTGCTGCCAGCACGTTGAGTGTGCGCGGCCGGACTTGAGTATGCTTAGGGACAGCTCCTGTTACACACGCACAAGTACTCGGGCCACGGTCTCGCCGATGCACGACGGGTCGGGGGCCACGGTGATGCCGGCGGCGGCCAGGATCTCCGTTTTCTCCTGAGCGGATTCTCCTATCGAGGACACGATCGCGCCGGCGTGGCCCATCTTGCGCCCCTTGGGGGCGGATAGCCCGGCGATGTAGGCGATCACCGGTTTGGTCATGTGGTCACGCGTGTAGGCGGCGCCCTCTGCTTCCTGCGGCCCACCGATCTCGCCGACCATGACCACCGCGTCGGTGTCCGGATCGGCCTCGAAGCGCTCCAAGTGGTCGCGGAACGAGGATCCGTTGACGGGATCACCGCCGATGCCCACCGAGGTGGACACGCCGATGCCCAGTGCCGTCAGCTGGGATGCAGCCTCGTAGCCCAGCGTGCCCGAGCGCCCGATCACCCCGATCCGCCCGGGGAGGTAGATATGGCCGGGCATGATGCCCAGCAGTGCTCGTCCAGGGGAGATGGTGCCCGCGCAGTTGGGGCCGGTCAGCGTCATTCGTGCGTGGGCTTTGTAGCGCCGCATGTAGCGTTTGACCCGCATCATGTCCTGCATCGGGATGCCGTCGGTGATACAGACGCAGAACCGGATTCCGGCGTCGGCGGCCTCCATAATGGCGTCAGCGGCGAACGGAGGTGGCACAAACACAATCGACGCGGTTGCCTTGGTCTCGGCCACGGCGGCTTTCATGGTGTTGAACACCGGGCGGGCCAACACCTGTTCACCGCCTTTGCCCGGGGTGACGCCGGCCACCACGTTGGTACCGTAGTCAATCATTTCCTCGGTGTGGAAACGCCCGATGCGGCCGGTGATGCCCTGCACCACCACAGGAGTGTGCTCATCGATCAGGATCGCCATGACTCTCCTCTAGGCGCTGGCACCGACGGCCTTGTGGGCCGCCTCGGCCAGGGTGTCCGCGGTAATGATGGGCAGTCCGGAGTCCCGGAGGATTTGTTGGCCCTGCTCGACGTGGGTGCCGGCCAGCCGCACCACCACCGGGATCTTGACATCGATCTCCTTGAACGCGGCCACGATGCCCTCAGCGACCCAGTCACAGCGGTTGATGCCGGCGAAGATATTAATCAACATCGTCTTAACCTTGGTGTCCTGCAGCACCGCGCGGAAGGCCTTGAGTACCCGCTCCGGTGACGCACCGCCGCCGATGTCCAGGAAGTTCGCCGGTTCCCCACCGGCGATTTTGATCATGTCCATGGTTGCCATCGCCAGACCAGCACCGTTGATCATGCAGCCGATGTCGCCGTCGAGACCGACGTAGGCCAGTCCGCGGTCGGCCGCGTGGCTCTCCCTGGCGTCTTCCTGGCTGCGGTCGCGCAGCTCGGAGATGTCGAGGTGGCGAAACAATGCGTTGTCGTCGAAGGATATCTTGGCGTCTAGCGCAACGATGGTGCCTTTGCGGGTCACCGCCAGCGGGTTGATCTCCAGCATGGTGGCGTCCATGTCCCGGAATGCCCGGTAGGCCCGCCGGAAGAGCCGGCTGGCCTCGGCGATCTGCGCCGGTTGCAAGCCCAGCGCGAAGGCGATCTCGCGCGCCTGGAACTCCAGGAACCCCGCCGCGGGCTCGATCGACGTGCGCACCAGCGCTTCGGGCTTGGTGGCGGCCAGCTCCTCGATCTCCCCGCCACCCTTAGCCGAGGTAATGATCACTACCCGCTCGATGCGACGATCCAGCACAATGCAGAAATACAACTCGCGGGCGATGTCGGTGGCCTCCTCGACGTACACCCGGTAGATCAGCTTGCCGCGCGGACCGGACTGTGTGGTGACCAACCGCCGGCCGAACATGCTATTCGCGACGTCGTGGACCTCCCGGTCGGTGTGGCACACCTGCACCCCGCCGGCGGCACCGCGGCCGCCGGTATGGACCTGCGCTTTGACCATCCAGGCCGTCCCGCCGATCTCGGTGCACCGGTAGGATGCCTGCTCGGGGCTGTAGGCCAGACCGCCACGGGGGATGGGTACCCCGAAACGGGCCAGAATCTCCTTGGCTTGATACTCGTGGATGTCCATGACCACCCCTCTAAGCCCGGCTGGTGGCTGCGGCTCGGATCGCCTGATCCAACGAGAGCACGTTCTGGGCCATCCGCTCCGACGCGGCATCGATCATCTTGCCATCCACCGCGGCGGCACCCTTACCGTGCGCCGCCGCCTCGGCCAGTGCCTCGACGATGCGTCGCGCTCGCTCGACTTCGGCTTCCGGTGGGCTGAACACCTCATTGGCCAGGTCGATCTGGCTGGGATGAATCGCCCACTTACCGTCAGCGCCCAGCGCTGCTGCCCGCCGTGCCCCGGCGCGGTAACCCTCGGGGTCGGAGAAGTCGCCGAACGGGCCGTCGATCGGGCGTAGCCCATAAGCCCGGCAGGCCACGATCATCCGGGACAAGGCGGAATGCCATTGGTCCCCGGGATAGTCCGGGTTCAGGCCACCGATGCTCACCGTGCGGGCCCGGTTGCTCGCGGCGTAGTCGGCCACCCCGAAATGCAGCGCCTCCAACCGGCCGGGAGCACTCGCAATGGCCTCGACATTCGCCATGCCGAGCGCAGTCTCGATCAGGGCCTCGATCCCGACTTTGTTCGAGTAGCCCTTGGCCTGCTCTACTTGGTTGATGAGTGTCTCGACGCAATACAGATCCGCCGGCACACCGACTTTGGGCACCAGGATAGTGTGCACCCGGTCACCCGCCCGCTCCATTACCTCAATGACGTCGCGATACATGTAGTGCGTGTCCAGCCCGTTGATCCGCACCGAGACCGTCTTGCCCTTGCCCGCCCAATCAATGTCCCGCAGCGCCTCGATCGTATTGCGGCGAGCCTGCTCCTTGTCCGCGGGAGCCACCGCATCCTCCAAATCGAGGAAGACGACGTCGGCCGCGCTGTCCGCCGCCTTGTCGATGAAGCTAGTGTTCGATCCCGGCACCGCGAGCTCACTGCGTTGCAACCGCGGCTGACGCAGGGGGTGCAGGGTGTGGCTCATCGCACGGGCCCCATCTCGGCTTCCAGCGCAGCGGTCGCGCTGCGGTAGTAGTCCTGGGCCGCGGCGACGCCGGCCCCGAGCTCGACTTTGGCCCCGGCGTCGGCCAGCGACATCTCCGCGCTAGCCAGCGCGGCAAGGCACATCACCTCGTTGAGATCACCCAAGTGGCCGATCCGGAACACCTTGCCCGCGACCTTGGACAGGCCGCCCCCGAACGACGTGCGGTAGCGGCGCAAGCCGATCCGGCAGACCTCTGCGGAGTCCACGCCCTCGGGGGTGCGGATCGCGGTGACGGTGTCGGAGTACCACTGCGGATC
The DNA here is from genome assembly GCA_050699575.1 of Pseudonocardiaceae bacterium. GTDB lineage: Bacteria > Actinomycetota > Actinomycetes > Mycobacteriales > Pseudonocardiaceae. The sequence continues at coordinate 15,045 of JBOHFG010000250.1, read as the reverse complement.
CAGCGCGCACAGCGGCAGGCCCAACGCGTCCACCCCACGGCGCACCCCCTCCGCGAGCCGGTGGTGGCGCGCGAACACCTGCGGCAGCCCTTCGTCGAACAGCATGTCCAGCGCGCACCGCAGCCCGTACAGCATCGGGATGGACGGGGTGTACGGGAAGTAGCCACCGTCGTTGTGCGTGAGCATGTCCTCGAAGCTGAAGTAACACCGTTCCATCGTGGACGACCGGTGCGCCGCCAGCGCCTTGGCGCTGACCCCGAGCATCGACATTCCGGCCGGCATCATCAGGCCCTTCTGCGAGCCGGCCACGGCCAGGTCGACGCCCCACTCCTGCTGCTCGAACCGGATCGAGCCCAGTGAGGACACCGCGTCGACGAACAGCAACGCGTCCGAGCCGGCCTCGTCCATCACCCGGCGGACACTGGCGATATCCGAGGTCACCCCGGTGGAGGTCTCGTTGTGGCAGGCGAAGACACCCTTGATGGTCTTGTCCTCGGTGAGGTGGCGCGCGTAATCCTCCAGTGGGACGCCCTCACCCCACTCCCGGTCGACGCAGATCACTTCGAGGCCCAGCAGCTGCGCCATACTGGCCCACAGGTGGGAAAATTGTCCGAAGCGCGACATCAGCACCCGGTCACCTCGGTTGAGGGTGTTGCTGATCGCCGCCTCCCACGCCCCGGTACCGGAGGACGGGTACATGAACACCCGGCCGGTCTCGTTGGCGAACAACTTCTTCAGGTCGGCGAACAGCGGCAGGGTCAGCTCAGGAAAGTCCGGAGCCCGGTGGTCCTGCATCGGGACGTTCATCGCGCGCCGCACCGCGTCCGGGACGTTGGTCGGGCCAGGGATGAATAGGTGTGTGAGTCCGTGGGGCATGCCGGTCACCGCCCTGTGTTTTCGGAGTTGAGAGCTCGGGGCCTAGGCGCGAGCTGCGGATACAGCGGGTAACGCTTGGCCAACACCCGGGTGCGCTCGGTCAGCGAGGCCCGCTTGGCGTCGTCCAGGTCCCCAGTGAGTGCCTCGGCGATGATCTTGCCGATCTCGCGGAAGTCGGCTTCCTGCAACCCCCGGGTGGCCAGTGGGGCGGTTCCGATCCGCAGGCCGGACGCGACGGCTGGCGGACGGGGGTCAAACGGGACCGCGTTGCGGTTGACGGTGATCCCGATCTCGGCGAGCCGGTCCTCGGCCTGTTGCCCGTTCAGTGGGGATTCCCGCAGGTCGGCGAGCACCAGGTGGGTGTCGGTGCCGCCGGTGAGCACGGTGAGCCCGCCGCTGAGCAGCTCCTCGGCGAGCACCCGGGCACCAGCGCGGGTGCGTCGTTGGCGCTCCCGGAACTCGTCCGACGCGGCAATCTTCAGCGCGACCGCCTTGGCGGCGATCACGTGCATCAGTGGGCCGCCCTGCCAGCCCGGGAACGTTCGAGAGTTGATCTTTTTCTTGAACTGCTCCGTGCAGAGGATCATGCCGCTGCGGGGCCCGCCCAGCGTCTTGTGGATCGTCGTGCTGACTACGTCGGCATAGGGGACCGGGTTGGGGTGCTCACCGGCGGCGACCAGGCCGGCGAAGTGCGCCATATCGACGAACAGGTAGGCGCCCACCTCGTCGGCGATCTCGCGGAAGCGGGCGAAGTCGAGCTGGCGGGGGTAGGCCGACCAGCCAGCGAGGATCATCTTCGGCCGGTGCTCCTTGGCCAGCGCAGCGACTTCGTCCATGTCCACCCGGGAGCTCTCTCGGTCCACGCCGTAGGGCACCACGGTGTAGTGGAGGCCGGAGAAGTTGATCCGCATGCCGTGCGTGAGGTGCCCGCCGTGGTCGAGCTTCATGCCCAGGAACGTGTCACCGTGGTCCATCAGCGTGCTGAAGACAATGGCGTTGGCCGAGGCGCCGCTGTGCGGTTGCACGTTGACGTGCTCGGCACCGAACAGCTCCTTAGCCCGGTCGATGGCCAGTTGCTCAGCCACGTCGACGTGCTCGCAACCGCCGTAGTATCGCCGGCCCGGGTAACCCTCGGCGTACTTGTTGGTGAGCACCGAGCCCTGGCAGTCCAGCACAGCTTGCGGCACGAAGTTCTCCGAGGCGATCATCTCCAGGGTGTGCTCCTGGCGGGCGAGCTCGTTCGCGAGCACCTCGGCGATCTCCGGGTCGACCTCGGAGACCGGCTTGCTGAAGAAGTCAGCGGGCAGGGCGCTCATCGGCGAATCCTCGGCTCGTAGGGGAGGCGGACGGGACTGCCGGCTCCGCCAACGGTCGGCCCGGTTCGAGGTACCGCACCGGGTCGATCAGAAACCGGGTCGATGCCGGAAACCTACCGCCGCCGGGGCTCGCGAACTCGTGATCCCGAACCCCCTGTCCGGGCAGCATATCGGCGGGGCGCCCAGACAGACAGCCCTGTCTCGTTGGCGTTGCCAGCACTGGAGGCGGCTGAGGTCCATAGGTTAGATCAATCTTGGCAGTTAACCTCGCACAATTGATCATGTAAGTGACATGCCGGGTGAGATGCGCGAAAATGCCTGATCAGTCCGGTTAGATCGGAGTTGTCCAGGCTCGATCGGACCGGAGTGAGAGGCGCTTCATAAGCAAAGGACAATCCTCGTCTCCTGTGGTTGTCTGGCGCCGGCCAGCACCCGCAGGGCCGGAACTCATCCCTGCCCACCAACCGAACCGACACTCGGTAAGATCAACCAGCGAGATTAAAGATCACTTATGGCTGGCATGAACATTGAGGCTAGAGGACTATGGTCGCGAGAAGAGTATTTTTCTCACGGGCCTTGCGATGGTAGACATGCCAACAGTACGGCCTGGGTAAGGTCCTCGTTGAAATAGGGAAGCATGCTAGTAAAGTCTGGGCAAGAGTTTACCTCGAGCACGAGCGGGCCAAGCGCTGTTCGCACAATGTCGATCCCAGCATGGCCAAGCCCCAGGGCGCGGGCCGCATCCTCGGCCAACTTCCGCTCGTTCGATGTCAGGTCGACAAGATGCTGTGTTGCGCCGAGCGCAATGTTGCTCCGCCACTCGTTTCCGGCGGCTGTCCGCAGCGTCGCGGCTAGCAGCTGCCCGCCCGTGATCACCGCCCTGATGCTGCGCCCGTGAAATTCTAGAACTTCCGGTTGCAAGATCAACGACCCGGGCCCCTCGGATTCAAGCTCATGAAAAGCCGATAACAGGGCGGCAGCATGTCCGGCGCGGCGAACCCATCGACCCCGTGCCCCATGAGTGCGCTTGATAACCACTGGATAATGAATCTCATCGGCCACCGAGAGTGCACGTTCCAGGTTGAGCGAGCAGATGGTGCTCGGCACCTGTGGAAGTAACGCATCCGATAACCGTACAGCTGTTGCTGCTTTATCGTCCGCCGTCAACACGCTATCGACTGGATTCTGTGTGTATGCTCCTCGCGAGAGGATGCGAAAGGCGTATGTCGCTGTTGGGCATCCGAAAAGAGCGTAAGGAGCAAGGCTGGTGATCTCAATATCACCCGCCGTGTCACGGACCACAGCGCGTCCCTGTGAGCCGATGTCGACGGTGACTGTCGGAAGGTCAATGACTCGGACCGGAATATCAAGTTCGGCGGCTGCTTCGACAAGCCGGTCGGGCACGTTCGTGGCATACGGGTTGCGGGGGATGCCAAGCATCATGTGGCAGTGACTCCTGGTCGTCGCTGTATGGCGAGTTGAAGTATAGCGCTCGCGACGTCTTCGCCAGTGACGGCAGATATGCCCGCAAAGCCGGCCCACGCGTCAACTTCAAGAACCCGGACGGTGCCGTCGTCGTCCTCGATCAAGTCGACGCCCCCATAGTCGAGTTGACACGCCGCCAAGGCCGCCACCGCGGTGGATGCCGCCGGATGGTCCAGGGAAAGCTGGGTAGGGGTTGCGCCTAGCGCGAGGTTGGCTCTGGCTTCGCCGGGAGCCGCTTGGCGCTGCATTAATGCCACGCAGGCACCGTTGACCACAAAGGCGCGCACGTCACGGCCACCTCCCTTGATTAACGGCTGGACAACATAGTGCTCCCTCGCAACCGACTGTGGTACCACATCGTTTTCCCAGGCTACCACGAGCTCACCTGTCGACCCAAAAACCTGGATTCCTGCACCGCGAATGCCATGCGCCGGCTTCAGGATCACGCCCTGATGATCCGTGAGATGCTGCATGGCCGCGGTGCTCGGCTCAGTGAAAGCTATCGTGTCGACGATTGGCACCTGGGCGTGGTGCAACGCAAGGTAAGTCAACAGCTTGTCTCTCGAACGGTACGCAGCAGTTGGCTCGTTCAGAACCGAAGCTCCCTCGGACTCCCATAGCTCCAATGCTGGAATCACAATTCCTTGAAATGCTGCGACCGTACGATGGAGGACGATTCTCGGTCTTACCCGCTTGCCATCATAACAACCCGAGATCTTACCGCCCATACACTGAATCTGAAGTCGGTGGGGTTCCCAGGTTGTGAACCGGATGGCGTGACTCTGTGCGGCTTTGCATAACAACTCCCAGTTGGCGTGTTGCACATCGGGATAGTGCAGCACCACAATGTCCTCCATTGTGTGAATGGTACACGACCCGGGTAGTCGACATGACGGGTTAGGAGATTTCTTTCGCAGGAAGCACGGGTCACGGACGCAACCAGTGCAACGCGGCACCGAGGTCGGCCACCACGTGCAGGTGCATTCCGGCCGGTGGGACGCTCACGCCGTCCCGGGCGTTGTCGGGTGGCACCAGTGCGTGCTGGAAGCCGAGCCGGGCGGCTTCGGCCAGACGCCGGCGTAGCCCGGTCACCTGCCGGATCTCGCCGGCCAGCCCGACCTCCCCGATCGCCACCGTGTGCGCAGGCAGCAGCAGGTCGCCGGCCGCTGACGCGACCGCGAGAGCGATGGCGAGATCGGCCGCCGGCTCCACCACGCGCATCCCGCCCACCGTCGCGGTGTACACATCCGACCCGGCTAGTCGCACGCCTCCGCGGCGCTCGATGACCGCCAGGATCATCGCGACCCGGGAGGCGTCCAGGCCGCTCACCGCGCGGCGCGGATTGGCCAGTGCGGACTCGGCGACCAAGGCCTGGACCTCACCCGGTAACGGCCGTTTGCCCTCCACCACGACCGTCACCGCCGTCCCGGCCACCGCACCGTCACGGTGGGTGAGAAACAGCCCCGACGGGTCGGGCAAGCCGATGATGCCGTCGTCGGTGAGCTCGAAGCAGCCGACCTCGTCGGCGGCCCCGAATCGGTTCTTGATCCCGCGAACCATCCGCAGCGTGGAGTGCCGGTCGCCCTCGAACTGCAGCACCACGTCGACCAGGTGCTCCAGCACCCGGGGTCCGGCCACGGTCCCGTCCTTGGTGACGTGCCCGACCAGCACCACCGGCAGCCCGCGCTGCTTGGCCGTGCTGATCAGCGCGCTGGCCACGGCGCGCACCTGGGACACCCCGCCCGGGCTGCCCTCGACGCCGGCACAGCACATGGTCTGCACCGAGTCAACGATCAGCAACCCCGGATCGACGACGTCGAGGTGTCCGAGCACCTCGGCGAGGTCGGACTCAGCCGCGAGGAACAGCTCGTCGTGCAGTGCGCCGGTGCGTTGCGCTCGCAACCGGACCTGACCGGTGGACTCCTCGCCGGTCACGTAGAGCGCGCGGCGGCCAGCCACCGCGCAGCAGCGCGCGACCTCCAACAGCAGGGTGGACTTTCCTACCCCAGGCTCGCCGGCCAGCAGGACCACCACGCCGGGCACCAGGCCGCCGCCGAGTACCCGGTCGAGCTCGGCCACCCCGGTGGCGGTGGCCTGCGCGGAGTGCAGGTCGATCTGGGAGATCGGGCGGGCCGGGGTTGCCGGTGCACCGACCGCCGTCACCGATCGCGGACCGCCCACCCCCACACTGCCCCAAGCCTGACACTCAGGACATCGCCCCACCCACTTAGCCACCTCATAACCGCACTCCCCACACCGATGCGCAACCCGAACACTCCCCATACTCACAACCTATCCACCTCCGACATGGAGACATATCGGGGTAAACACCCGCCCGCTGACCCCGATATGTCTCCATGTCGGGGACGGTTTAGGGGACGGCGGTGGGGACTGGGAGGGTTACCGGGCCGGCGGTGCGGAAGTGGAAGGTTAGGGGGGTGTTCAGGCCGACGGGCAGGGGCTGGGCGGTGGTGAGCACGATGCGCAGCTGTCCGACGACCAGCGGGCTGGTTGACGCAGCTGAACCGGCAGTGCTGGTAACGGCGGCACCGGCCGGGATCCGCGTGGTGCCCAACACCAGCACCTGGCTGGCTGCTGGGCTGGTCACGGCGAGCAGCTCGTCGGTGTTGCTGCCCTGGTTGATGATGGTGAGCAGCACGGGCACGGTCGACCCGGTGGGGTAGGCGCCCTGCTGGTTCTGGGGGTAGGGGATCAGCACGTCGCGCAGTGCGATGCCAGTTCCGACGTTGCCCGTGACCCCGTCCACGGCCGCCACCTGGCGATCGGTTTGGGTGATCTGGCCCGCGCCGCAGCCGGCCAGGGCCAGTGCGGCGGCGCAGCAGGCCATGATGCGAGTGGTGATGGTGAGGGAGGCCCGCATGATCCAAGCGTATCCGACGAGCCCAGCGTCGCGGCGCACCCGTCCCGTCCAGGTAGGTCCCCGGCCCTGCCAGGTAGGTCTACAGTGGAGTGAGCTTGAGCTGCGGGAGCGCCGCGTTGCCTGGTGCAGGCCGATCGTCGGAGCCCTGACCTGCGACGACGCTGTACCTGCCGCGTGCACCACGATTCCTGGGCGTGGTAACCTGGGTACAGCGAAAGGGGCAGAGGACACATGGTTTTCAAGGTCGGAGAGACCGTCGTCTACCCGCATCACGGTGCCGCTTTCATCGAGGCCATCGAAACCCGAGTGATCAAGGGTGAGGAAAAAAAGTACCTCGTCCTCAAGGTTGCTCAGGGTGATCTGACTGTTCGCGTTCCCGCAGCAAACGCCGAATTCGTCGGTGTTCGGGACGTGGTCGGCCAAGAAGGTCTCGATCGGGTTTTCGAGGTGCTGCGTGCTCCTCACACCGAGGAGCCGACGAATTGGTCGCGGCGGTATAAAGCCAACCTGGAGAAGCTCGCCTCTGGCGACGTCAACAAGGTGGCGGAAGTGGTTCGGGATCTGTGGCGTCGGGAGCGTGATCGCGGCCTGTCGGCTGGCGAGAAGCGCATGCTGGCAAAAGCCCGCCAGATCCTGGTGAGCGAGCTCGCGCTCGCCGAGGGCACTAATGAGGACAATGCCGAGGTGTTGCTCGACGAAGTCCTTGCCGCAGCATCCTGAGTCGCAGCCTTCTGATATCTACCTGACGATGTCGCTAGCCGGAGTTGCGGCACTGGTGCCGGCTGCCGGGCAGGGTGCGCGGTTATCGGCCGGGATGCCCAAGGCGTTTGTGTCGCTGTGTGGCCGTCCGTTGCTGTCGCATTGCGTGCAGGGGCTGCTGGCGTCTGGTTGCGTGGAGGTCGTGGTGGTTGCGGTTGGTGCGCAACACCACGACCTAGCGCGTGCCGCTGTCGCCGAGGCGGGCGACCGGGTGCTGATCGTCACCGGTGGCAAGCACCGCTGCGACTCGGTCCGCGCAGCCCTGCACAGCGTGCCCGACGCCGAGGTGGTATTGGTGCATGATGCTGCCCGCTGTCTCACCCCGGTCAGCGTGATCCAAGCTGTGGTGCACGCGGTACTGGCCGGGCAGCAGGCCGTGGTACCGGTCTTGACCGTGGTCGACACGATCAAGGAAGTGGATCCCGACGGTTGTGTCGTGGACACCCTGGACCGGGACGCCTTGCGAGTGGTGCAGACCCCGCAAGGATTTACCGGGGACCTGTTGCGGCGGGCTCACCAGGCGCCATTCGGGCCGGTGACCGATGATGCCGGGCTCGTTGAGGCGCTCGGAGTGACCGTGAGCACACTGCCAGGCCATCCGCACGCCTTCAAGATCACCACACCGTTCGATCTCGTGGTCGCTGAGGTGGTGGCCAGCGCGCGGGCCGCCGGCCAGCCATGAGGGTCGGCATAGGCACCGACGTACACCCGGTGCAATCCGGCCGGGACTGCTGGATCGCCGGGCTGCACTGGCCCGGGCTAGCTGGTTGTGCCGGGCATTCCGACGGTGACGTCGCCGCGCACGCGTTGTGCGACGCTGCACTGTCCGCTGCCGGGCTGGGCGACCTGGGTGCGGTGTTCGGCACCAACGATCCACGGTGGGCTGGGGCACACGGTGCCGAGCTGCTCACCGAGGTGCGTCGCCAGCTGGCTATCCAGGGCTGGACAGTGGGCAACGGCTCGGTGCAGGTGATCGGCAATGCGCCGCGGGTGAGTAGCCGCCGGACCGAGGCGCAGCTGGTGCTGTCCGCAGCCTTGGGTGGTCCGGTCTCGGTATCCGGCACCACCACCGACGGTCTCGGGCTCACCGGGCGCGGCGAGGGCGTCGCCGCCGTGGCGACCGTGCTGCTCACCGAGCGGGGAATGGCGCAGCCGTGATCCTGAGCTCGGCCCGTATGATCACCCCGTGAACCTGCACCTGTATGACACCGCGACGCGCAGCCTGCGCGAGTTCGTCCCGCTGCGACCCCGCACGGCGTCGATCTACGTGTGTGGCGCCACTGTGCAGGGCGTCCCGCACATTGGGCACGTGCGGTCGGCGCTGAACTACGACGTGCTGCGTCGCTGGTTGATGGCCAGCGGCCACGACGTCCTACTCGTGCGCAATGTCACTGACATCGACGACAAGATCCTTACCAAGGCCGCCGACGCCGGCCGGCCATGGTGGGAGTGGGCTGCTACGCACGAACGGGCGTTCGAGGACGCCTACACCGCGCTGGGCTGCCTGCCGCCATCGGTGCTGCCGCGCGCCACCGGCCATGTGTCGCAGATGGTCGAGCTGATGGCGCGGCTGATCGACCGCGGGCACGCCTACGCCGCGGGTGGCGATGTCTACTTCGCGGTAGCCACCGTCGATGGTTACGGATCGCTGTCGGGCCAGCGTCTCGGCGAGGTCTGCCAGGGTGAGTCCGCCGCGTCGGGCAAGCGCGACGCCCGGGATTTCACCCTGTGGAAGGGTGCCAAGCCCGGCGAGCCGTCCTGGCCGACGCCCTGGGGACCGGGCCGGCCCGGCTGGCATCTGGAGTGCTCGGCGATGGCCACCACCTACCTCGGTCCGGAGTTCGACATCCACGGCGGCGGGTTGGACCTGGTTTTCCCGCACCACGAGAACGAACGGGCCCAGTCCCGGGCCGCGGGCGACGGGTTCGCCCGATACTGGTTGCACAACGGCTGGGTGACGCTCTCCGGCGAGAAAATGTCAAAGTCGCTAGGTAACACGCTGTCCATCCCCGCCACCCTGCGCCGGGTGCGGGCCGTGGAGCTGCGCTATTACTTAATCAGTGCGCACTACCGGTCTGCCATCGAGTACTCGGACGGTGCGCTGGACGAGGCGGTGGCCGCCTACCAACGAATCGAGTCGTTCGTGCACCGGATTCGGGAGCGCTGCCGGGTGCCGGAGCCAGGTAGCTGGCGCGCCGACTTCGTCGGGTCGATGGACGACGACCTCGGTACGCCAGCTGCGCTGGCCGCGATCCACACCACCGTGCACGAAGGCAACGCGGCACTGGACAACGGGGACCACCTGGCGGCGGTGGGCGCCGCCAGCTCGGTGCGCGCGATGACTGGTGTGCTGGGCCTGGACCCGCTGGATGACCGGTGGCGCTCGACGTCAGCGTCGGACGCCACGTCCGCGGCGCTGGCCTGCTTGGTGGACCGGCTGCTCACCGAGCGCGCCGAGGCTCGAACCCGCCGGGACTACGCGACCGCTGATGCGATTCGTGACCAGTTACTGGCGGCTGGGATCGCCGTCGAGGACACCCCCGATGGTTGGGTGTGGACGACGGTCAAAGGGAGTTGACATTCGTGGCGGGTAATTCCCAGCGCAGGGGTGCGATGCGCAAGCCGGGCACCAAAAAGGGTGCCGTCGTCGGTTCCGGCGGGCAGAAGCGCAAGGGGCTGCGCGGTCGCGGCGCCACGCCGCCCGCCGAGCTACGGCCGGGTCATCCCGCCCATCACCAACCTGCCGCGCGTCAATCGGTCACTCGCCAATCGGTCACTCGCCAATCGGCCGCTCGTCAACCTGCCCAGAACCCGGCCGCGGCGGCCCGCCGGCGCAGCGGCAGCGAGCCGAGCGAGACCGTGCTCGGTCGTAACCCGGTGCTGGAGTGCCTGCGCGCTGGGGTACCGGCCACCGCACTGCACGTCGCTGTCGGGGTGGACCTCGACGACCGGGTCAGCGAGTCCGTACGGTTGGCCGCCGACGCCGGCCTGTCCATTCTCGAAGTGCCCAGGGCTGATCTCGATCGGCTGGCCGGGGGTGCGTTGCATCAAGGTGTGGCGCTGCAGGTTCCGCCGTATGAGTACGCGTTTCCCGAGGATGTGCTCGCTACCGCGCGGCAGTCCGGGGCGCCTCCGTTGTTAGTCGCCCTGGATGGGGTGACCGACCCGCGCAACCTGGGTGCTGTAGTCCGCAGCGCAGCCGCGTTCGGTGCACACGGACTGCTGGTGCCGCAGCGGCGCTCGGCAGGGATGACCGCGGTGGCCTGGCGGACCTCAGCGGGCACGGCCGCGTACCTGCCGGTGGCCCGGGCCACCAACCTGGTGCGCACGCTCAAGAACTTCGCCGCGTCCGGCTTGATGGTGGTCGGGCTGGATGCCAGCGGTTCCCTACCGTTGGACACTTTTCCGCTGGCTACTGGACCGCTGGTGCTCGTCCTCGGTTCGGAGGGGCGGGGGCTGTCCCGGCTGGTCCGGGAAACGTGCGATGCCACGGTGTCGATACCGATGGCGGGGCCGGTCGAGTCGCTCAACGCGTCGGTTGCCGCCGGTGTCGTACTCGCTGAGGTAGCGCGCTTACGCCGCGCCGGCTGAACGCGAAACGAGTGTTTTCGGCATGCCGCGCACTTGCATCGCCGAGCAGTGTGTATCTTATTGCGGTCAGCGTTCATGACACGGCGGTTGCGCCTATGCCGTGTTCCTTCCGACAAGGAGAATCCGTCCCCGTGGCTCAGAAGACCATCGTCACCTTCATCGACGACCTCACCGGCGAAGAAGCCGAGGACATTTCGACAGTCGAGTTCGCTCTCGAGGGCGTCACGTACGAGATCGATCTGGCGAACGACAACGCCACCAAGCTTCGGGACAACTTGGCCCGTTACGTCGCGGCTGCTCGCAAGACCGGCGCACGGCGCCCGGGTGTTCGTAGTGCCGACCGTTCTCCCAACCGCGGGTCCGGCAACGGTGGCGTCGCGCACAGTGGCTACAACCGTGACACGCTCCGGGCCATCCGCGAGTGGGCAAAGCAGAACGGCCACAGTGTCAGTGACCGTGGCCGGCTGCCGCTCACCGTGCTGAGCGCTTGGGAGACAGATCACCAGGCGATGAAGAACGGCAAGGTTCCCACGTTCTCGGGATAGGGATTCCCGGTAGCTGAGCTGGGACTATTGCGCGGGCCGGCCCACCCGACCTGCGCCTCGTGTGTGCTGGTGGTGAACCGATCGGCCGTGACGCACGAATGGTCACATGCTCGTCGGCGACTCGCGAGTAGTCCGGTGGGCAAGGCTGAGGACCTGCTCTCCCTGCTCACCGGGCTTCCACGCATCGCCATAACCCCGACATGGAGACATGTCGGGTGCTCAGTCCAGCATCTCGATCCGAGCTGCGAATTCCCGTACCTCGGGAGCGTAGGAGGGCTTGGCGCGCCTGACGAGGGTGCGGACCATGTTCCGGACGGTCTGCCGGTACCGGAAGTCCTCCGGGCAGATCCGCTCAGCCATGGTGAGGTGCGCGAACACAGCCGGGTCGTTGCCTTGGTATTCATACGCACTCGCCACCTGGTATAGGTGCGCGGTCTTCCGTTCCAGTGATCCGATCTTGGCGATGTCCACGTCGTCAGCCAGGCGCAGACCTTCGGAGATCTCGCCGGCCTCCAGCTCGATACTTGTCGCGTGGATACCGACGTTGGTCGGGCCGAAGAAGATATGATGATGGTCACTGCCGTCACCAACGCGCTCCGCTGCCGTAAGGGCATCTCGAAGCAGCTCACGCCCCCGCTGGGGCTCACCGGTCCGCACCTGGGCGACCGCGGCCACCTGCACGAGACCGCCGTACAGCGAAAAATGCTCGGGGGTGCCGTCGGGCAGCAACCGTTCCAGCTGCTCGGCTCCCCTCGTGGCAATGTCGAGCGCCCCGTAGGGCATGTCGTCAGCCAGCAGAGCCAGGGCAAGGTTCCAGGTGGCTGCCCCGACCACCACAGGATCCTCGGTCTCCTCCGCGTAGCGCATGCCGCGATCAGCCACAAAACTACTCAGATCAACGCGCCCCAGGTACTTCACTACCGGCCTGGCCAGCTGGTAAACCTCGCACGCGAGGCGGCACGCCTGCGGCGACCGCCTGTGCTCATGGACCGCCCGCTCACTGTGGACGATCAGCCCGGGCAAGACCCGCAGGACGTCGCGGTACTTGTTCGGTGAGGTGCACCAAGCGTCCCAGCTTGCCTCGACCTGCGCCGCCAACTCCCCCAACTCCGGAACCTCAGCCGGATCACTGAGCGCCAACGTCCGGTAGGTGAACAGGGCCCGTTGCAGCTCAGCCAGCCGTGGGTTGATCGGCCCCTCATGATCCTCACTGGGTGCCGCACCGATCAGGGTGGACGTGCGCACACCCAGCATCTTGGCGATCTTGCGCACCACCGGCAATGACGCCGACCTGGTCCCGGCCTCGAACATCTCCAGGTCGCGCACCGTGATACCGGCCAGCGTCGCCACTTTGACCGTGCTCTGCTTGCGGTCAATGCGGAACAGGCGGATGAGCTGGCCGGTAGGCGTGTCGAGCACGGGAGCACCTCCTTGACCACCTAGTGCTCCCAGGGTACAGCGGAGCAGCTCTCTCGGCTGCCGTCCTGCGCAGCGCCGGGCCGGGGCTTCGCGCTCAACTCAGCGGCTTGGCGCACACACCGCGGGCAGTAGAACTCCAGATCGCACTCGCAACCCTCCGGACACTCCCCCGGCGGCAGCTCCGACCGCCGCACCAACCGCCCACACACCGTCGCGAACACCCCGAAAGAGAACTGCTCAGCCAACGCGTTATCAGCCGCCAGCAGATGCGTTACGTCTGGCTCCGCCCCACGCTCGTGGTCCTGCTGCGCGAGGAATTGCGCGATGAGCGTGCCGGCCAGCACCTCGCGTGGCGCGTCAGGCTGCGTGGTCTCGTGAACGGAAGCGGTCCGGGGTGTCGTCACGTGATTTCTCCTTCGCTGGTGGTCTCGGAATGCGGGCCGCCTACCCGGCTGACGGCAAAACCGAGTCGGGGCAGGCAGCCCGAAGCGAGACGCTAACGCTCTCTAGCCGCACGGAAGTGAAGATCGGGGTTTAACGAACTCCCGGTTCGTTAAACCCGGCACACGACGTTCGGGACAGCTGCACCGCCCGTGAGCTGCTCAGTCCAGCATCCCGATTCGGGCCGCGAGCTCCCGTACCTCAGCGGCGTAGGAGGGCTTGGCCCGCTTAACGAGCGTGGCGACCATGCCCCGCACGTCCGGCCGATACCGGAAATCCTGCGGACAGATCGCCTCAGCCATCGTCAAATGCACAAAAACAGCGGCATCGTTTTTGCGCCGTTGATAGCACTCGGCAATCTGGTATAGGTGGGTGGTCCGCCGCCCGATCGACGGGATGTTGCTGGTGTCCACCTCGTCAGCCCTGCGCAGTGCCTCGGCGAACTCCCCAGCCTCCAGCTCCACACACACGTGATAGATGCCGACGTTGCCTGGACCGAAGTTGGTGTGATGGAAATCATGACCTTCACCGACCCGCAACGCCGCACGCCACACGGGACCACGAAGCAGCTCCCGGGCCCGCCACGGCTCACCAGTACGGCCTGACGCGACTGCCGCAACCTGCACCAAGCTGCCATACACCGAGAAAAGCTGTGGCGTCCCGTCCGGCAGCAACCGCTCCAGCTTCTCCGCCCCCAGCATGGCGACGTCCAACGCTCCCTCAGACCAGCCATCGGACAGCAATGCCTGGCCGATGTTCCAGGCTGCCACACCCACCAGTACCGGGTCCCCGGTCTCCTCGGCATAACGCATCGCCCGGTCACCCGCCAGCGGGCCAAGATCCACCCGCTCAGACCTCTTCAGCAGTACCCGAGACAGCCAGTACACCTCGCATGCCAACCGGCACGCCGCACCCGAACGACCGGAGGCAGCCACCACGCGCTCCACATCAATGATCAAATCCGGCAGTACACTCAGCACGTCCGTGTATCTATTGGGCGACGTGGTCCACGCCTCCCAGGCCGCGTTGATACGGCCCGTCAAGCCCGGCAGATCGGGCGGAACATCACGGTCCCGAGCAAGCGCGGGATACGTGAACAACGCACGCTCTACGGCGGCCAACCGAGGGCTGGCCAGCCCCGCGTGATTCTCACTCGGCGCTCCTCCCACCAGCGCGGACACTTGGACACCCAGCACCTGCGCGATCTTCCTGAGCGTCGGCAACGACGGCGTACTGGTCCCAGCCTCAATCATCTCCAGATACCGCACCGTGATACCCGCGAGAGTAGCCACATTGACCGGACTCTTCTTGCCCTCAATCCGATACATCCGGACGAGCTGACCGGTCGGCATGTCAGGCACGGAACCCCCTTTGATCACTGAACTGTGCCGAGCATACCGAGGGACGCGGGGTCAGTGCGGAGGCATAGTGAAGGGGGAACACCGAAAGGAGTCCCACTCATGGCGACGATGCTGGAACCGGAGCGGGTCGGCGCGCGGGCCGCGCGGATCCTTGCTGCGATGCGGGCGCACCCCGGCTATGACCGGCTGCGCGGATCCTCCATGAAGTATTCCACCTGCTGGGCCACGTTCACCGGGTATCCGTTGGTCAGCCAGTGGTCCCTGGAGCGCGACGCCGGTCCGCTACTGACCGAGGCGCTGCGGGTGCTGGCGCTCAAGGCGGCGGTGTTCGAGTTGAGCGGCGGCGACGAGGCGGCCGCTGAGCTGCTGGT
>JBOHFG010000249.1:0-1709 GCA_050699575.1 Pseudonocardiaceae bacterium | reverse complement strand
GTCTACCTGGTGTACGGCGGAGGTGGCGATCGCGCAGTCGCGGGGTAGCCGGTTGCTGCCGTTGCGGGTGCAGCCGGATCTCGTCCATCCCCTGCTGGCTGGGGATCAGTACCGTGATGTGGTGGGGGATCCGGTGGCCGCGCGGGCCGCGGTGGTTGAGGTGTTGCGGCGGGTTGATGCTGCTGGGGGTTTGGGCTGGCCGGATGATCGGTGCCCGTTCCCGGGGTTGCGCCCGTTTGACGGTGAGTTGCATCGGGTGTTCTTCGGTCGTGAGCAGGAGATCAAGCAGCTTGCGGAGCTGTTGCGATCCGCTGCCGGGGGTGCGGTGCTGGTGGTGGTGGGCCCGTCGGGGTGTGGGAAGTCCTCGCTGGTCCGGGCTGGGTTGCTGCCGGTGATGGCGCAGGAGCCGGGGTGGTGGGCGCTGCCGCCGATGCTGCCCGGTGATGACCCGCTCAGGACGCTAGCCCGGGTAGTGGCCACCGCGGGACGGGGGAGTGGTCTGGGTTGGACGGTGCAGCACGTCCACCACCGGCTCGGCGAGGAGGGCCTGACCGGGTTGGCTGATGAGGTGCTGCTGGCTGCCCCTGGTGGTCCGCGGCAGCGTTTGCTGGTGGTGGTGGATCAGGTTGAGGAGCTGCTCACGCACACCGCAGCGGCCCAGCGGGAGCGGTTCCTCGAGCTGGCCGGTCCTGCGGTGAGCGGGCCGGTGCGCCTGGTGGTCACCCTGCGCCCGGAGTTCCTTGACCGGCTGCTCAGCGACCCGGGGTGGGCGACGCTGTCCCCGGCCCTCTACCCATTACGGGCGCTGGGCCGTGAGGCGCTGCGCGCGGTGATTGAGCAACCCGCTCAGCTGGCCGGGATCGATCTGGATACGGGCCTGGTGGACCGGCTGGTGGAGGACACCCGTAGTGGTGAGGCGCTGCCGTTGCTGGCGTTCACCCTGGCCCAGCTCGCGGTGGGGCTCACCCGGGGCGGGCGGCTGTCGGGTGCCCGCTACGACCAGCTGGGCGGGGTTCAGGGGGCGTTGACCCGCCACGCTGATGCGGCACTGGCCCAGGCGATCACCGCGGGGGGTCGCGGCCGGGAGGAGGTGATCGCCGGGTTGCTGCGGCTGGTCACCATGGACGACCAGGGCCACCCCACCCGGTGGCGGATCCCCCGCCAGGACCTGCCGACCCCGGTGGTCAGCGAGCTTGATGTGTTCGTCACGCAGCGGCTGCTCACCACCGACACCACCAACGGCACCGTGGTGATCGGCGTTGCGCACGAGGCGTTCCTGTCCGCCTGGCCCCCGCTGGCCCAGGCAATCGAGACGAACGCATCGGCCTTGCGCGCCCGGCGCGCGGTTGAGCAGGCCGCCGCGCAGTGGCACCAGGACGGGTGCCCGCACCAGCGGTTGTGGAGCGGGGGCCAGCTCGCTGCCGCGGTGACCGACACCGGCGCCCGGCCCGGCACGGGCAGCGCCCCACCCCCAGGACGCCACGGCCCGTCACGATGGCTACCCCGGCAGCGAGGACTGCGCACTACCCGGGTCGACCTGAGCCCGGCAGCCCGCAGGTTCCTGCACGCCAGCATCCGCCGGGACCGCTCCCGCCGCCAGCGCGCCATCACCGTGCTCTGCGTGCTTCTCGCTGGTGCGCTGCTCGCCACAGTGATCGCGGTCAGCCAGCAACGCACCGCCCAGGACCAGCTCCACGTCGCCACCGCCC
>JBOHFG010000248.1:0-1028 GCA_050699575.1 Pseudonocardiaceae bacterium | reverse complement strand
ACCTCGCCGATGACTTCGCCCGCTGGCATCCCGGGTTCACCCATCACAACGGGCCCGTCGAGCTTGTGGCGTGGGCCAGCGCCCCCGAGCGCCCGAATAGTTGATCTCCCACGGTTTTGGTCGGTCTCGTCGCCGCCGCCCTGTGCGCCGCCACGACTTGTAGATGCCATACGATTCTCAACGTGAAAACCAATACGACTCTCACCATGGAAGACACGGTGTTGACGCAGGCTCGGCAGGCCGCCGCCGCCGAAGGCCGGACACTGTCCGCCTGGACCGAGCGGGCCGTCCGCGCCGAGCTGATGCGCACCTCGGCCGCGATTGCCGCCGAGTGGGAACGCGCCACCGGTGACCCGGAGGCGTGGGCGGTCGCCGAGCTGGCCGAGCAGCGGGCCATGGGCGAGGCCATCCGGTCCAGCGGACAGAACTGGTGACCGTGCCAGAACCGATGCGTGGCGACATCTGGTCATACCTGCCGACCGTGGCGGGACGGGACAAGCCTTCGGCGTTGGGAGCCGACCGGGTGTTGGTGCTGTCCACCAGTACCGCCAACGCCGTGCTCCCCACCGTGTTCGCCCTGCCGGTGGTCGCCCATGCCCCACGGATGCCCGCCTTGGCGGTGATCCTGGCCGCCGATGATCCATTGCCGGGATGTTCAGTGGTGGTGTACCAGGCCAAACCGGTATACCGGCCGTGGCTGGTCGAGCGGATCGGCACCGTGACCGAAGCGTCCCTACGGTCGGTGTTCGCCGTGATGGTCGGCTACCTCGATCGCTGAGACGGGGGCCGTCGTCGTGGCAGGTTGAGGGGGCTGGGGTGTTCGGTTGCTCCGGCATGGGACGGGATGGGAGACCGACCAAAACCGTGGGAGATCAACTGCGGGCGCCCGGTGGTCCTCCGGCGCCGCCAGGTACGGATCTCCGCGTCCGCGGGTGACGTCCCCCTCGCTGAGCTCCACGAGGTGCTGCAGGTCCGCACCCGGATCCTCAATGACGACCTCGCCGATGACTTCGCCCGCTGGCATCCCG
>JBOHFG010000247.1:0-28908 GCA_050699575.1 Pseudonocardiaceae bacterium | reverse complement strand
TGTCGAGGTTGAGGAACATGGTCGTGAGGGCGGCGAAGGCCACACAGCACACAAACAGCGCCAGGTAGTTGCCCCGCCCCGCGATCGCCATCCTGGTCGCGATGACGTCGAAGACCTGCGCCTGCCTAGCCAGCTTGGCCAGCACGATCACGCTGCCCAGAAACAGCAGCAGTGGCGCGATCCGCCGGAAGTTGTCCTCGGCCTGCGCGGCCGGCAGCAGCCCGGTCAGCACGCAGAGGATGCCGGCGATGAGCAGGAGGATCCTGATCCAGTCCAGTACGCTGGGCTTACGCAGCACGCTCGGGGGTCACTTTCATCAACGCAACAGCGGGGCGCGCACGTCATACTGAGGGTATGCCTGGTGCGCGGTGGGACTCGAACCCTCCGATCGACTTCTTCATCAGCTACTCACCGGCTGATGAGCGCTGGGCCACCTGGATCGCCTGGCAGTTGGAGGCCGCGGGGCACCGTACCCTCCTGCAAGCCTGGAACTTCGTCCCCGGGGTGAACTTCATCGACTTCATGGATCGAGGTGTGCGGGATTCCGCCTTGGTCGTCGCCGTGCTGTCCCGCAACTACCTCAAGTCGCACTACGGGCGCATGGAATGGCAAGCCGCGTTGCGCACCGACCACACCAAGCTCATCACGATCCGCATTGATGACTGCCCGTTGGAGGGGCTGCTCGCCACGATCACCTACCTGGATCTGGTAGAGGTCACCAACCCCGATGCGGCCCGCGAGCGGCTGCTGACCCGGCTGCGTTCGGCCCTGGCCGGGCGGGCCAAACCCGAGCAGGAGCCGGCCTTCCCCACGCGCTCGGCGATGCCGGGCGACGTGTCACACTCGGACGGGCAGCCCCGCCACCAGCCGGCGGCCGACCGCGCACCCGAGCCGACCCGGTTGTCTGAGCCGCCGCGCGTCCGCCGGGTCCCGCAGACGCCACCTTCCTACCCGCACGCTGCTCCCGCCCGGGCCGCCCGGCGGACATCGATCTCGCTGCTGCACGTGCCTGGGCCCCGGTTTGGACGAGGCCTGCCCGAACCGCTGGCCCCACGCGACCTGCAATCGCGGATCTGGGCCAATGTGACCCAGCTGACTGACGCCGGCGCGCCGGCTCCCGATCTGATCCTGGTCACCGGTGACCTGATGCAATCCGGCCGGCCACGCGAGCGGGACCAGGCCCTGACGTTTCTGACCGGGCTGCGGGTGCTGCTCGGGCTGGAACCTGACCGGTTGCTCATCGTCCCCGGCAACGGCGACGTGTCCAAAGCTGCCTGCCTGTCCTACTTCGCTGCCTGCGAGGCGCGTGAAATCGAACCCCAGCAACCCTACTTCCCCAAGCTGGAGCATTACGCGCAGCTGTTCGACGAGCTCTATCAGGGCCTCGACGGGCCGCTGTTCGACGCCGCGCAGCCGTGGACGCTGTTCGCCGTGCCGGAGCTGCGGGTGGCTATCGCGGGCCTGAACTCCACGATGTCTGCCACTCATCGACCGGAAGACGACTACGGCTGGATCGGCGAAGAACAGGCCGCCTGGTTCGCCAAGCGGTTGCGACCGTTCGAGGAGTCCGGATGGCTGCGAGTCGGGATCGTCCGCCACGACCCCGACCCCGGGGGCGGGCCGGTCGGGTCCGACCCAGCCCTGCTGCGGGACGCGGGCACCCTTGACCGGTTGCTCGGCTCCCGCCTCACCGTGCTCCTGCACGGCCCGGGCCCGGGGAGCACGAGCATCGGTTTCCTCGGCTCCGGCCTGCCCGTGGTGCCCGCAACCGGCCCCGGTCAGGAAGAGATCATCCAGGTGACAGCCGACGGTGTGCGGCGCTTCTCGGCCTACGGCGCCGGGACGCGACCCGTGCTCCTGGAACGGAGCTGGGTCGCCATCGGCACCACCTTTCCCGCGACCGCGGTAGAGGAGCTCACCGGGGGAGACGATAACCCCGCGCCGGAGCCAGAGCCCCTCGCACCGGCGCCCACCGCTGACCCGCAAAGCTTGCTGCTGGAGCGCATCGAAGAGGTCTGCGCGACCCGGTACGAGCAAGTCAAGATCCGCCACATCGAGACCGATCCACCGCACCTGCTGGTCACCCGTCAAGAAGAGGGTTTTACCCCACAGTGGCGGGTGGGGGCTCATGTGGGTGAACTGAGCCGGGAGGTGGTCGAGGGTTTCCTACGGCACGAGCCCGGTCCCGGTTCCGAGTTGGTCTACCAGGGTCCCGCTCCCGCACAGGCACTGCGGGAGGAGGCGTTGCGCCGAGGGGTACGGCTGCGCAGCTTCCTCGAGTTCCAGGGTCTGCTCGATCTGAGCAGCTACCTCGGCCGGCAGACGACCCGGCTGCGCACCGACCCCCGCTACCCGCGGGATCTGTACATACCGCAGCGCTTCCGGGAGCTGCATCGCCACGACCAGACCGTCCGCGACGACCTGGCGGACGAGCTCGTGCAGCTGGTCACGTCCGATTACGCGCGATTTGTACTGTTGCTGGGTGACTTCGGGCGGGGTAAGACGTTCGCCCTGCGGGAGGTAGCCCAACGCATTGTCGAGACGACCCCGCACCTGATCCCGATGCTGATCGAGCTGCGGGAACTGAACAAGGCGCCCACGGTCCACGGGCTGGTTGCCGCCCACCTGGCCAACCACGGCGAGGGAGTCATCGACCTGAAGGCCTTCGACTACATGCTGCGCGAGGGCCGGGTCGTCCTGCTGTTCGACGGTTTCGACGAGCTGGTCACCCGGCTGACCTACGACCGCGCCGCCGAGCACCTCGACACGCTCCTGGCAGCCGTCCAGGACCGAGCGAAGATCATCGTGGCCAGCCGCACGCAGCACTTCAAGTCCGACAGCCAGGTGTTCACCGCGCTGGGCGAACGAGTAGGTGCACTACCCAACCAGTGGACCCTCAACGTCGAGGACTTCACCCTCGCGCAGATCCGCGGATATCTCGTCAAGCGTTACGAGGGCAACCATCGCAAGGCCGACCTCCGGATGAACATGATCAGGGACATTCAGGACCTGCTCGGCCTGTCCCAGAATCCGCGCATGCTCAGTTTCATCGCTGACCTCGACGAGGATCAGTTACGCGCGGCGGCCGACGCGCGGCACACCATCAGCGCGGCGGGACTGTACGAACAGATTTTGGAGTCCTGGCTGTCCCACGAGGCGACCCGGGCCACCGGTTTCCCTGGCTCCGCGGCCACCCTGCGCCTGAGTGACCTGTGGAAAGCCGTGACCACACTCGCCCTGCGGTTGTGGGACTCCAACGAGCCCTACTTACGGCTTTCCCAACTCACCGAGGTGGCGCAGGCACTCTCCAGCCTCGCCGAAGGCCGGCTGTCTCCCGACCAGACAGCTTATGCCATGGGTTCGAGCAGTCTCCTGGTCCGCACTGAGGGGGGCCTGTTCGGTTTCATCCACAACTCGGTGGCGGAGTGGCTGGTGGCCAACAAGATCGCCAGGCAGCTCAACTCCGGTACCCTTGCGCCCCCGCAACTGCACCAGCGCACGCTGTCCAAACTGACCATCGAGTTTCTCTGCGACCTTGCCGACACCCGGGCCTGCCAGGCCTGGGCGGACTCGGTGCTCGCGAACGCGGGCGCCAACGAGGTGGCGCAGGCCAACGCCCGAAACGTCGCTACCCGCCTGCGCACCCCGCCGACGGCCGACCTGCGCGGCACGTCGCTGAAGGGCGAGGACCTCTCCTACCGGGAACTGCGGGAGGTTGACCTGACCGGCACCAACCTCACCGACGCCCGCCTGGTGGGGGCGAATCTCACGAATGCGATCCTGCGCGACGCCCGCCTGGTCGGCACCCGGCTGGACGAGGCGCAGCTGGTCGGCGCCGACCTCACCGGCGCCGACCTCAGCCGTGCCCGGTTGTTGCGCACCGACCTCAGTGGCGCGACCGTGACCGGAAGCCGGTGGACCCGGGCGGCACTCATCGACGCGACCGGCGTTCCCGACGCTCCGGAGCTGTACGGGGCGGCCATCGCACCCGGCCGCCCGGTCGAAACAGAGTTCGCCCCAGCCTCGATCGGGGTACGGTACGGCTTCGACGCCGTGCTGGGCCGGCTTCCCCAGGTTCTCGACTACAGCCACGATGGCGACCTGCTGGCGATCGGCAGCGACGACGGCGGCGTACTCATCTGCGACACCTTGACCGGCAAACCGATCCGCACTCTGCAGGGACACAGCGGCCGGGTCTTCTCGGTGACCTACGGCGAGCACATCCTCGTCACCGGATCGGCCGACGGCACCACGCGCATCTGGAAAGCAGCCACCGGTCGCTGCCTCCACGTCCTCAGGGGCCACCGGCAATGGTCGTGGCCGGTGCTGATCAGCCCCGACGGACAGCAGCTGGCCACCGGGGACGCCGAGGGCGTGGTGCGGCTGTGGGACATCCCGAGCGGCGCACTGCGGCGTGAGCTCCCCGCTGGCGGTGGCCTCATCTTTAGCCTGGCCTTCAACGGCCACCTGATCGCGGTCGCCTATCGGGATGGGCGCCTGCGCTGCTGGGACACCTCCACGGGGACCCTCCACGGTGAGCTCACCAACGCGACGGGCTCGGTGTATCGCATCGCCTTCAGTGCCGCTGGTGACCTGCTGGCCACCAGCGGGAATGCCGGGGCGGTAGGCCTGTGGGATCCCTCGACGTACCGTCAGCTCCACCAGCTGAAGGGCCACACCGGGTCGGTCTACAGTCTGGCGTTTCACCCGAGCAAGCCCCTGCTCGCCAGCGGTGACACCGACGGGGGAGTGCGGGTGTGGGACACCGCGACCGGCCAGCTCCGGCACACGCTGAGCGGCCATCATGCGGCGATCTACGGTGTCATTTTCAGCCCGTGCGGGGACGTGGTGGCCACCGGAGACAGCGCGGGAGCCGTGCGCCTGTGGGACAGCGAGACCGGCGAGCTCCGCCACGCGCTGGTCGGGCACACCGGATCGGTCTGGCCGTTCGTGTTCCGCCGCGACGGTACCCAGCTCGCCATCAGTGACGACCAGTTCACCACCCGGTTGTGGGATCCCGCTACGGGTCAGTGCCGGCACACCCTGACCGGGCATGGACGGCAGGTGATCTCGGTCCGGTTCAACCCGGTCAGCTCGACACTCGCCACGACCAGCAACGACGGCGTGGTCCGGCTCTGGAACCCGACGACCGGTCAGCAGCTGCGACGGCTCCCTGGTGCGGACAGCCAGCTGATCATGCTGCAGGACGCGATCTTCAGCCCATCCGGGCACCACCTGGTCACGGTCAGCAATGACGGGCGGCTCAACCTGCTGAACCTGGACACCGACCGCTACGAACGCCACCTCGACGTGCAGTCCGCCCCCATCTGGGCGGTGGCCGTCAGCCCCTCCGGGGAGGAGCTGGCCACCGCGAACGACGACGACACGGTCCGGGTGTGGTACCGCGCCACCGGGCGGCTGGTGCACACCCTGGAGGAGCATCGGGGCCGGGTGCGGTCCATCGCGTTCAGCGCCGACGGCGCCTTGCTCGCCACCGGCTGCGACGACCGGGTGGTCCGGCTGTGGGACGCGAAGTCCGGGGAGCTGATCCGGACGATGCTGGGCCACAGCGACCGGGTCTACGCCGTCGACTTCGGCGACGGCGTCCTCGCCAGTGCGTCCTGGGACACCACAGCCCGGATCTGGGACATCCAGTCCGGACACCCGCTCCGGGAACTCACCCAGCACACCCAGCGACTCTGGACAGCCGCCTTCAGTCCCACCGGAAACCTGCTGGCCACAGCGGGGGACGATCTCGTGGTCCACCTGTGGGACGCCCGGTCCGGACGGAACCTGCACACCCTCACCGGGCACACCCGCAGCGTGTGGTCGGTGGCATTCAGCCCGTCCGGGGACCTCGTGGCGACCGGCAGCGACGATGGGACCACCCGACTGTGGTCCGTCCCCGGCGACAAGGGCGAGCCGGCCGCGACACTGACCCTGCTCGGACTACCCGAAGGCTGGGCAGCCCTGGCACCCGACGGCCACTACAAACTCGAGGGCAATGTCGGCAAACAGTTCTGGAATGTGATCAACATGTGCCGGTTCGAGACCGGCGAACTGGATTCCTACCTACCAGAGGTTCAGCAGCTGACACTCGAAACCCCTTTCTCACTGACCCGCCGCGCCGACTGAGAACACGCCGTAATTCGTTGTGCAGGTACCGTAAGCGCTCATACCGAATACGGCCAGCTCGGTCAGCCGCCCACTGAACGAGCGTGGAGCTGGCAGGCCGTCCAGCGCAACGCGATCATTGTGATCATGCGGCCACGCCAGCGTGACGTGCGGATTAAATCGATCACTCCCGTGGTCGGCAACCTCATCGTAACCATATCTCATAAGCTGTTGCCGCCTCGGGTCATCCGGCGCCGCACTGCTCAGGATATCAAGAATTCGTGCGCCCGATGGGTCCACCGCACGCAGACGTCCACGCCGAAGCGGTTCGACCGACTCAATCACGGCACGTTGGATCGCGCACCATCCTTGTGATTTTCTGAAGTACACCTCGACGGCGCCGTGCGGATTGTGACCGTATTCAAGCCCTTCCGCATCGAGCGTTGGCAGCGTTGCCGCAAGCCGTTCAACAACGCGCACGACCTCGTTCACCTCCCGCTCGTCAACGGCGAGCATGAACAGTGACACATGCGGCTCACAACACCCCCCATCTTGGTCAGAAAAGGGTTTATCAAGCCGAAAATGTGACCCCGACCTCATCTTCCCAGCCACCAGCTCGCTACACACGACAGCCCGCCTGCGAAGATCTTCCGGCAGGACCAGTACAATATCCAGGGGAATCAGCGTCATCGACGCAACATACACCACCGACCCTGATCTTTCCCTGACGTGCTCGCGTTGCGTCAATCACGTTCACTGACCTGGGAGACTGTGGCCGGAGGACATCGCCTACGGCCTTGGTCGGCAGTTTTTGGCACCCAAACAGCGATCATGCTGGCTGAGGGGCAGCCCGCGGTCGGGCTGGCGATGTCCTGGTTCGACTCAGGTCAGTAGTCGGCCGTTATTGTCCGCCCCCCGTGATCGTGTGTTCTGACGGTGACGGTAGTGGCTGCGCCACTGCGGGTGAGGCGAAATGTGCCGAGTGTGTACGGGTATGTCGGGTTTTGGGCTGGACCCGCATAGCAAGCTCATCGTCATGAACCGACCCGCCGAGTCTGCCCGGGTGCCACTGCAGGGTCATGGTGGTGCTCAGCGGTGGGACACCACGCCGATCACCTCTCAGTTCGTTGACCAGCAGTTGGAGCATCAGGTGACTGATGAGGCAATGGACGCCGGGCGCAACGCCCTGTGGTACCGGGCGGTGTGCGGGCAGCGGTTCTCGGCTGCCGCGCTGGCCACGCCGCCTGGCCAGCCGTGCCCGGACTGCGCTCGGGCCCTGGCGGCGGCAGCACGGGCAGCAGCACCCGTGCACCCGCACCAGCCACGCCACCGCCTGCTGCGGTGGCTGCCGCGCCGCGGGAAGCACCATCCCTGAGCCAATCCCGGATGGGCCTCTGACCCCGGCCGGCCGCTGGTCGAGCACGCCCCGTGACTCTCCCGCTCCCGGCGGCCGGCCGGACCCCACCGCGCGCATGCTGCCAGCGTGAGTCGGCGTTGAGCTTTAGGTAGAGGCAAGCGCAGCTCGAATCTTGTCGGCGTAGAGTTCGGCTGGGTTCTCCGAATCGTAAGGGTGACGCGGCCCCAGCCAGAACCGCAATCCGTCCTTCTTTCGACGCGGGATCACATGCACATGTAAGTGTGGGACGGATTGACTTACGACATTATTGATGAGAATCATCGACCCGTCCGCCTCAAGCCCGGTTTCCACCGCTCGCTCAAGCCGTTGCACTTCCATGAAAAATTCTTGCACCCGGTCCTCTGGTAACTCACTCATCAGGAGAACGTGGATCTTCGGGATTAACAGGACGTGGCCATGAAACAAGGGGTGATGGTCAAGGAATGACATGAGACGGTCGTTCTCGTGGATAAGTATCGCTTTCTGCTCGCCGCGTGTTATGGCACAGAAGTCACAATTTTCTTCGCTGACACCCGGCTCGGTCACGGCCTCGGTATCGCCGCTGTCGAATAGGTTGACCTGACTATTCCGTAAAGTCATGCGAACTCCTCACTTAGAGGCCTGCCGGCAGGAAGGGTCGACCATGGGGTATCGTACAGCTTGACTTCAGCTCTCATTGGTGACCCTACGTTCACGGGAGAGATGCGGACGAACAAGCCCTCACCACAGCGCAACGAATCCAGGACCTCTTCCCCGAACTGGACAGCCACTCCGGAATCATCGCCCAGTTCGCAGGTCATGATGGCTGAGGGGCGGCCCGCGGTTGCGCTGGCGATGTCCTGGGTCGGCTTAGGTCAGTGCGGTGCCGAGTAGGTCTTGGTTTTTGGCGTCGAATTCGCGTACCGCTGCCGACTGGGCGTATGGCGTGGCGGTGCGGCGGAAGTCGGCCAGCAGGCGCCGCTCACGCGGTGAGTCCAGGCGGCGGATGATTAATGCCGCCTCGCCCGCAGTGGCGCAGGCTCGTTCCACGGCTCCTGCGCCGACCCGTGCAGTAGCAAGGTCACAGAGCATGCCCGCACGGTCCCGGCTGAATGCCGGATTGAGCAGGGCAACCGCCTGGCGCAGGTGTGGCT
This sequence comes from Pseudonocardiaceae bacterium, assembly GCA_050699575.1. Lineage (GTDB taxonomy): Bacteria > Actinomycetota > Actinomycetes > Mycobacteriales > Pseudonocardiaceae. The sequence continues at coordinate 20,265 of JBOHFG010000247.1, read as the reverse complement.
CGGCCTCGCCCGGTCGGCCCAGCGCCAGCAGTGACCAGCCGGCGAGGCCGTGCGCGTCGGCCTCGGTGAACCAGTAGATCCAGGGTGGCTCGTCCTCGGCCACCGAACGCCCGAGCAGCTCAAAAGCACGGTCCTGAGCGCGCCGCGACACCGTGGTCTCCCCGGCGTAGCCGGCACCGACCGCGAGCCGGCCGTAGAGCGAGCCGGCCACAGCGGGTGTCAGCTCCTGCTCGGCCCGCAACGCCGACTCAATGAGCGTCACCGCATCTCCAGGGCTGCTCGACTGTGCCGCCTGAACACTCATGAAGCCGAGGATGTTGGCGCCGATCGCCCGGTCACCGCTGACGTGCGCGGCACGCACCGCGGCGAGAAAGTAGCGCTGCGCCAAGGCTGGCTGTTCGGAGTCGTAGGCGAGCCAGCCCGCGAGCCGGCCGAACTCGGCAGCCACGGCGTGCAACCGCTTCCCGACGTCCTCGGTGTAGGAGGCATTTTTCAGCATGGCCACCACCAGGCGCAGGTCCTCCCGGACCGCGGGCAATAAGGTGGCGCCGCCGAGGGCGTCGTCCATCCGGCGTCGCGCCTCGGCCACGTGTTCCAGGTCGTCGACCAGAGCGTGGTTGACCCGTTTGCCCAGCACCGACGCGGCCACCCTGGCCGGGTCGAACAGCCACTGGTGGGCGACCGCGGTCAAGTTCAGCCCGGTCAGGGCCACGAAGTGCCGTCGTTCCATAGAGTCAGCATCCACCACCGAGGCAAGTGCGGCTACCGCCCCACGGGGGTTCCACGGCTGGTCCAGCCCATCGTCAGCGGGCACATAGCGCAGTGCTCCCGTGGCGGTCCAGCCCAAAGAGCCCAGAGTGACCGGCTCGCCCAACCGTTCATGCAGGACAAGACACACCAACGACGGCCACGGATCACGCGGCACCCGCGGCGCCGCCCGTCCCGGATCAGGATGGATCCAGCGGCGGGGAGTGCGGCGATGCACCTGGGCGCGCAAACCCAGCGACGCCGCGAGTGCATTGAGCCGATCCCCCAGGTTCTCCGGTGCCCAGCCAGCCCGGGCCAACAACCGCTCCAGCACCGCATTGCCCCGCGCCTGCCCCGTGTCGTTGGTCATCGCCCGCCCCCGTGATCGTGTGGTCTGGCGGTGACGGTAACGCCTCAGCGTCTCCCCACGGGGCCAAGTGCGCCGAGTGTGCACGAGTTCGATAATCGCCCGGATGGCGGGAAACTGGCCACCGCCGGGCACGAGAATACGCACCCTGGGTGGGGAACAACAGCCCCGGAGACCGGGTATCTCCGGTAGTCTCGCCATCGTGCACTTGCTGCTGACCAAGCGCCTAGTGGTCGATTTCTGCCGCCTGCGCAGCAGCCTGTGTCGGATGCGCTGACCGGGCGGTGACTCGCGCATAGTCGCGAGCACTGCGGGCGAACAGCACGGGCCGCCACCTTCACCTCCGGATACCCGATCTTCCACGGTCAGGAGCAGCCATGACCACACTCCGATCCCCCATCGAGCTCAGGCGTCCTGGGCTCGCAGCCGAATGACCACCACGGTGCTCGCCATCCCGCTGCCGGCGCCACCAGAGCACATATGCATGAACGAAGCACACACCAAAAGAGGAGCTGTCGGATGAGCCGCGAGAACGTCCTGGTCACGCCGGACTGGGCAGAGCAGAACCTGGACACCGAAGGCATCGTCCTCGTCGAGGTCGATGAGGACGCCACCGCCTACGACGTGGGGCACATCCCCGGAGCCGTGCGGATCGACTGGAAGACCGAGCTACAGGACCCGGTCGTGCGCGACTTTGTGGACAAGGGCGCCTTCGAGAAACTGCTGTCGAACAAAGGAATCAGCAACGACGACACCGTGGTGCTCTACGGTGGCAACAACAACTGGTTCGCCGCCTACGCCTACTGGTATTTCAAGCTCTACGGGCACCGTGACGTCCGGCTGCTCGATGGCGGGCGCAAAAAATGGGAACTCGACGGTCGCACCCTGACCACCGATGAGGTGAACCGGCCGGCCACCAGCTACACCGCGCAAGAACAGGACCTCTCGATCCGGGCGTTCCGGCAGGAAACGCTCGACGCAATCGGCACCAAGAATCTGGTCGACGTCCGCTCGCCCGATGAGTTCTCCGGCAAGATCCTGGCTCCGGCACACCTGCCACAGGAGTCTGCGCAGCGGCCGGGTCACATTCCCACCGCGCTGAATGTGCCCTGGTCCAAAGCCGCTAACGAGGACGGCACCTTCAAATCCGACGACGAGCTGCAGGCACTCTACCGCGGGGCCGGGCTGGACGAGAGCAAGGCAACCATCGCTTACTGCCGGATCGGCGAGCGCTCCAGCCACACCTGGTTCGTGTTGCATGAGTTGCTGGGCCAGTCCGACGTCAAGAACTACGACGGTTCCTGGACGGAGTACGGCTCACTGGTCGGCGCACCGATCGAGCTCGGCAGCAAGGTCTGATGGCCATGTGCGGAGCACCAGCGCAAACCCAAGAACTGCCGCCGGGGACGGATCTGAACAAGCACACCGTCCTGACCGGAACAGTGCGGACAGCCGGAGAACCCACCGAGGGTGCCTTCGTGCGGTTACTCGACGGCACCGGGGAGTTCACCGCCGAGGTGGTGTCCTCAGCCTCCGGGGCTTTCCGGTTCTTCGCCGCCCCCGGCAACTGGACCGTTCGCGCATTGCACCGATCCGGCAACGGTGAGTCGCCCGTGACCGCCGACGGACCAGGCCTGTTCACGATCGACGTCGCCGTGTCCTGACCGGGTTGGTGGCTCTTCAAGGACCACCAACCCCCATGGGGAACGTCTCCAACGGCAGCCAACCCCCGCCAGCGTGCTGGCGGGGGTTGGCTGCCGTTATGAGCAGCTTTCAGCGGGGTTGGTGGTCCTTGAAGAGCCACCAACCCGCTCCGCCGCCAGGGCAGCGGGGAGGGCGATCTCCAGTGCGGCCATCAGCTCGTGGGGGGTTGGGGCCCGCTGGGGGTCGAGCAGCCACTGCATCTTGAGACCGTCGTAGATCGCGATGAGAAACGAGGCAACCTGCCGCGCGACGGGATCGGGCAGGCCCTCGACCGAGGCGCACACCATGCCGGCCACTGTGGCGCGCAGCCGCTCGTAACGCTCGGCCAGCTGGGTCCGCAGTTCGGGCACCCGCTCGGCCTGGACCAATGCCTCGATAAAAGCCACCATCAACGGACGGTGCTGCACGAACGTCGTCACCAGCACCTCCCAGGAAGCTCGCACGCGCTGCAACGGAGTCGCTCCGGGATCGGTGAACACGATCTGATCGAGGTACTCGACGTACTCGTCGAGGCACTGCTGCATGGCCTCGGTGAGCAGCGCCTCCTTGGACCCGAAGTGGTAGCCGATCGACGCGAGATTGGTGCCCGACGCGGCTACCAGATCCCGTGCCGTGGTGCGCGCGTATCCCTGTTCCAGCAGGCAGCGCCGAGCGCCGTCGAGCAGCGCCTCCCGATGTCCCATGACCGGAATACTAGCGCGACTAGACAAACGTACGTATACTACCTAGATATGGTGCGGACACTGCCCCCCGGCCCACCACTGCCGGCGGTGCTGCAGGCCGGGCTGATCTGGCTGACCCCGGCCCGCTTCGCCCGCACCTGCCACCAGCGCTATGGCGATCTGTTCACGGTCCGGATACCCGGTATAGGCACGCTCGTCTTCCTGACCAACCCGGATCACATCAGGTCGGTGACCCGTGGCAACCCGGCGATCTTCCACGCCGGGGAGGCGGCTGCCCCGCTCAGCCAGGTCGTGGGGCCCAGGTCACTGCTCATGCTCGACGACGACGAGCACCGGCGCAGCCGCGGCATGATGCTGCCGGCGTTTCACGGTGACTCGGTGCGCAGGCAGGTCGCCGAGATGGTCACCATCACCGCTGAGGAGGTGGCCCGGTGGCCGGCGGGCGAGCAGTTCCCCTTGTTTCCCCGGATGCAGCGGCTCACTCTGGAGGTCATCCTGCGCACCATCATCGGGGTGCACGACGAGAGCCGGCTCGCCGCACTGCGGGCGGCGTTGCCGCCGATGCTGGAGATCGGCTCCCCGCTGGAGCTGATCCCCCCGCCGCAGGTGCTGCTCCGGTTCGGGAGGTGGCGCCGCCGCGCGCAACGCAGGGCTGCGGCCCTGGCGCTGCTCACCGACGAGGTCACCCGGTGCCGCGCCGACCCGCAGCTGGCGCAGCGGACCGACGCGCTGGCGATGCTGGTGCGCAGCGTCGACGGTGCGGGCGTGCCGATGGCCGACGACGAGCTCCTCGATCAGCTCGTCACGCTGCTGCTGGCCGGGCACGACACCACGGCCACCGCGCTGTCCTGGGCCTTCGAGCGGCTGACCCGCCATCCCGCGTTGCTGGACCGCACCACCCAAGCGGCCGTGGCGGGGGATGACGCCTGGCTGGACGCCGTGTGCAAAGAGAGCCTGCGAGTGCGGCCGGTGGTCTTCGAGATCGGCCGGACCCTGACCGCACCAGTGCAGCTGGGCGACTACCAGATCCCGGCCGGCAGCATCCTGACTCCCAGCATCAACCTGGTGCACCACAGCAACCGGTACTACCCCGACCCGGACGACTTCCAGCCACAGCGATTCCTCGACTCACGGCCCGACCCGGCGATCTGGCTGCCGTTCGGCGGTGGGGTACGCCGCTGCCTCGGCGCGACCTTCGCGCAGGTCGAGATGCGCACCGTGTTGCGGGAAGTCTTGCGCAGGGTCGAGCTGTCCCCCACCACCGCGCCGGACGAGCCGGTGCGGCCCCGCCACGTGACCATGATCCCGCGCCACGGGGCAATGGTCACCGTGCGCCGCCACATCCCCGCCGCTGACCGCGTCGCATGACCGTGCGGCTCAGACCGCACTATCAGGCGAGCTGACCACGACGAGGTCGCTCACCTCAGCGAGATGATCGAAGTCACAGTCGTTGTGCAGCAGTGGGAGGCCATCGCGGACGGGGCGAAATAGTCCTCCAGTTTAGCTAGGTCGACCTCGTCGCGAGCACCCTGGAGTCCACATCCTGTGGGTTATGGCAGGCTGTTGCCCTTCGCAGGCACGGACGGGTCATTGGGGAGGCAGGGCATGCGTCAGGTCACGATGCTGGTAGCTGCGGGAGCAGTGGTGATCAGTGGACTCACCGGCTGCGGGCATGCGCAGCCCGGGACCAGCCCGGCGCCCGGCGCCCGCCCAGCCGGTGCGGCACCGGCCCCGCCGGCCATCCGCACGATCAGCGTCACGGTCCGTGGCGGGAAGGTCAGTGGCGACACCGGCCGGATCATGGTGCCATTGGGCACCCCGGTCGTCATGTCGGTAAGCAGCGACGTGGCCGACGAGATCCACGTGCACGGCTACGACCGCAAGGCCAACGTTCGCGCGGGCACCACCGCGTCAATCGCCTTCATCGCGAACACCGCCGGCGGTTTCCCGGTGGAACTGGAGAACGCCAAGGTGCAGTTACTTCAGCTACAAGTGAACTGATGCGCCTCGTGCACGGCGTCGGCACCCGGCCACTACTCACCGTATGATCCCCGGCGTGACAGACGGTTCCCACGGTTCACCGGGTGACGAGACGCTGCGCGCTGCCGCCGAGCGCGCGCAGCGCACCGGCACCCGCAACCTGCCCGAGTTCACCGACCTGCCGATTCCCGGTGACACCGCAAACCTCCGCGAGGGGCCCGAGCTGCATCCACGCTGCCTGATGCTGCTGCCGCTGGTCGGTGTCTGGCGTGGCGAAGGCGAGATCGTCTATCCGACCATCGACGGACCGTACAAGTTCGGCCAGCAGGTGGTGATCTGCCACGACGGGCGACCGTTCCTACGTTACGAGTCCCGGGCGTGGCTGCTCGACGACGCCGGCGAGGTGATCCGACCGGCGGCCCGCGAGACGGGGTTCTGGCGGCCCCAAGCCAATGACACCCTCGAGCTGCTCGCCGCACATGGCACCGGCATCGTGGAGCTCTACTACGGGCGACCGCTCAACCAGACCTCGTGGGAGCTGGCCACCGACACGGTGGTGCGGAGCTCCTCAGCCAAGGAGGTCACCAGCGCACATCGCCTCTACGGCATCGTAGAGGGCGGCGACCTAGCCTACGTAGAACAACGCGCAATGGTAGGCCAGCCCCTACAACCCCACGTCTCCACTCTCCTCCACCGAGTCGTCGGGTGATCCCACTACCGCGTTCTGGAGACACACTGCGGTAAACCGGTGCTCGATAAGCGCAGTCTGCATCCAGACGGCGCCCGTTACCGGGCAGCCCCCGGGGGTGCCGGCCCGGTAACGGCGCGGCGGGTCCGGGCGGGACTGGTGCTCAGACAACCCCGGGGGCCGGGTGACTGCCTTGGATTCGCCTGCCGCCTCTCGCAGTCCGCCGTTGCGCGCAACGCCGTCCAGGTGGAGGTGGCCTTCCACGGCCGTCGGCGGCTCTAGCTGACAGCCACCTCACGAGTCCGATAGCTATTCAACCGTGGACCACCTCCTTTCGCGTGTGCCTGCACGCTAACCGCGCCATGGCAGGTTCGGCAACGTCAAAAACATGTTCGCCGCGTAGCGTGGCGCTACCATCATGGTTGTGGACACCAGCCTGCGCCGCACCCTGCACGAGCGGGGGATGCGGATGACCCCGCAGCGGCAGCTCGTGCTCGATGCCGTGCAAGAACTGCAGCACGCCACCCCCGAGCGGATCTGCGAGCACGTCCAACGCGTCGCACCAGCCGTCAACATCACCACCATCTACCGCACTCTCGACCTGCTCGAGGACCTCGACCTGGTGCGCCACACCCACCTCGGGCACGGTGCGCCGAGCTACTCCACCCAGGCCCATGAGCATGTCCACCTGGTGTGCCATCGATGTGGAGACGTCAACGAAGCGCCTCCCGAGGAGCTCACCGACCTCATCGAGCGACTGCACCAGCGGTTCGGGTTCGGGTTGGACGCCAGCCACCTGGCACTGTCCGGGCGCTGCCGCCGCTGCATTCAGAAATCCGGGGTCAGCGACTCGTGACGTCACCCTTGCTGGAACTACCGGGTGCGCTGCCCCCACCCGACGGGTCCCCAGATCCTGGAGTAGCTTGGCACCACGGTGATCCGTTGGGTGAGCAGCGCGCCGCTGAGTTCGACGTCGCGGTGGTGGACCGGTCGCACCGCGAGGTGCTCGCCGTGCCGGGCGAGGACCGGCTGAGCTGGCTGCACACCATCACCTCCCAGCACCTGCTCGCGCTGGGCGAGGGCGAGCACACCGAGGCGCTGGTTTTGGACCTGCGGGGACACGTCGAGCACCACGCGGTGGTGTCCCATGTACACGAGACGGTGTGGCTGGACACTGAGCCAGGGCGGGCGCAGGGACTGCTGGCGTACCTGAGCTCGATGGTGTTCTGGTCGAAGGTGGCGCCGCGAGAGGCGACGTCGGAGCTGGCCGTGCTCTCCCTGCTGGGTCCCGGCACCGACCAGGTGCTCGCACGGGCCGGGGAGTTGGGCGGGTTCGTGCGCGCCGGGCCGGGCCGGACGGACCTGCTGGTGCCCCGTGACGAGCTCACCACCACCTGGCGCCGGCTTGTTGAGGCCGGCGCCACCCCGGCCGGCACCTGGGCTTATGAGGCGATGCGGGCAGCGGCACTGCACCCGCGGCTGGGCATCGACACTGACGAGCGCACCATCCCGCACGAGGTCGGCTGGATCGGCCCTGCCGTGCATCTGGAGAAGGGGTGCTACCGGGGCCAGGAGACGGTGGCGCGGGTGGCGAATCTGGGCCGCCCGCCACGACGGATGGTGCTGTTGCATCTGGAGTCACCCGAGACCCTGCCCACCACCGGGGACCAGGTGCGGGCCGGCGAGCGGGTGGTCGGCCGGGTCGGCACGGTCGCCACCCACCACCACCTAGGCCCCATCGCCCTAGCCCTACTCAAAAGCTCAGTAGACCCCACCATCCCCCTCCAAGCCGGCGAAGCCGCCGCCACAGTAGACCCCGACTCCCTCCCCCCAGACCCCGGAGAACCCCCCGGCCGCACAGCCCAACGCAACCTCAAATCGTGATCTCCCGCATTCAGCGGGCTCAGCGGGGTGAAACAGGCCCGAATAACCCCGCCGCGCCTGCTGAATGCGGGAGGGTGTCAGGATGGTGGCGTGCTCGAGGTGCGTGCCGGGGGGCGGCGGCGGATTGATCGAGTGTTGGATCCCGCCTACCGCTGCGGACTGAGCAAGCTCGGGTTGGCCGAGGTGCGCACCCGCCGGGATGATGCAGCGCAGGAGGAGACCGACCTGTCCTACCTGCGCCGGCTGCTACACGCCCGGATCGACATCGTGCGTGCCGAGCAACGACACCGCCGCGAGATTGGCAGCGCTCCCGTCGTCACCGAGCTGGCCCGCATTCTGGCGATGAACGCCGTGGGCCCGGCAACCGGCTCGGGCCGCCACCAGACACAGCGGCCCTCACGGGCCGAGGCGCACCGCCGCCATATCGAGGCACTGGTCTCCGATGCCGGCCTCTCCGATGTCAGGTCGCTGTCCGGTGTGCAGCTCGATGACACTCTGGCGGCCTACTGCACGGAGGAGGGGTCAGTATCTCAGCGCCGTCGTGAGGTGCAGCGGGTGGTGGACATCCTCAATGCCGAGATCGGGTCCCGGTATGCCAGCGGGGCAGCCTCGGTGGACGAGCTGCTCGCCGAGCACCGCGGGCTGACCGAACCAGGAAAAACTGGAACAGACCGGCCCTAGCCGCTGTCCTTACCTCATAGCCCAGCACACCACCTCAACCCGGGTCTGACGGTTCGCGCAGCGTCACCCCCTCGACGGCACCGGGCTACCAGACTACTCTCTCTTAAGTAAGGTAAGCCTGTCCTGATGGCATGATCGATAAGGGGGACCGTGCCGCGCGCCGCGTTACCTGCTCAGGGGTCAACAGAAGCACCCGAACCGCACTGCGCCCACCCCCTAACCGCGTCGGTGGCGACAGTGGACCATGCGGTGACGTCACTGTCTTTTCGAATCCTGGATGTCTCCAGCGCCCGGTGGCCCAGCTCCCCGTGGCCCAGCTCGCCGCGGATCGAGTGTGAGTACGCCCTGGCCAGTCCCGCCTTCTTCACCCACTGGCGCGAGATGGTCACCCAACGGCTCGCCGAGCAGTATGCTCACGTTCCCGTGCCCGAGAAGACCACTGCCGCCTACGTGCTGCGGTGGTATCTGGCCATCCCGAGCTACCTCGGTGGGTTGCTGTTCCACTCCGCCCGGCGAGTACCCTCGCTGGCACCGCGGCAGCTCAGCTTTCGGCTTGACCCGGTGGCGCTGCAAGAGGTAACGCTGCGCCCGGGCCGGTTCTGGTGCCTGCCCGGTGATCCCGACGCCGGGCATCCCGACGCCGTACCGGTGCCCGATGAGGCGGCCCTGGGCGCGGTGGTGCGCCGCCAGGTAATCGCACACGCTACCCGCTTCCTTACCGCCTACAGCCCGCAGGTGCGCTTCGGGCGCCGTACACAGTGGGCAGGGGTGACCGATGCGCTGGATAGCGCCCTGCTGCTGGCGGGGCGCTCATTCGGGTCACCGCACACCAGTGCGTCCGACGCCTACCTGGTGCTCACCAAGGGCGACAAACCGCTCATCTCGGCTTCGAGGATCCGTCAGGTGACCGATGACCGCGGGCGCACCCACTGGACTCGCCGGCGCAGCTCGTGCTGTTTTCTCTACGCGATGCCTGGGATCGAGCATCCGTGCCCTAGTTGCCCGCGGGTCGACGAGGCCGAACGGGTCCGCATCCTCAGCACGCTCGATCCGGCTGAGCCCGGACGACGAGACCCCCCATGAAGATGAGCATCTTTCTGACACCGTCGTATCCATGGGCGGACCTGCTGCGCATCGCTGAGCACACCGAACGCAGCGGCTGGGAGGGGGTGTGGTTCCCCGACCACTTCATGCCGGCCGGGAACGAGCTGTCGCAGCCCGTTCTCGAGTGCTGGGCGACCTTGGCGGGTCTTGCCGCGATCGTTCCCCGCGTGCGGCTCGGGACGCTGGTGTGCGGCAACACCTACCGGCACCCGGCGGTCCTCGTCAACGCTGCGGTGGCTGCGGATCACGTGAGCGGGGGACGAGTCGTCCTCGGCATCGGCGCCGGGTGGCAGGAGAATGAGCACACAGCATATGGAATCCACTTCGGCTCGACCGGACAGCGGCTCGACCGGTTAGAAGAGGCGTGCCAGATCATCCGCGGCTTGCGCGACCGCGACCACGTCACCTTCCCTGGGCAGCACTACCGCCTGGCAGGCGCGTCGATGCACCCCAAGCCCGTAGGCCGGCTTCCGCTGCTCGTGGGCGGTGGTGGCGAGCGGCGCACGATCCCGATCGCAGCCCGTTATGCCGACGAGTGGAACGTATGGGGGACGGTGGAGACCTTTACGCACAAAGCCGGGGTCCTGGCGCGCGCCTGCGAGCAAGCGGGCCGCAATCCCCACGACCTGCGCAAATCCACGCAGGCGCTGCTGGCGCTGCACGCTCCGGGGCTGCCCCGACGACCTTCCCCGAGCCGGTTTCCGGTCGTGGAGGGCAGCGTGGAGCAGCTGCGCGACACCCTCGGCCGCTACGCGGCGGCGGGCGTGGACGAGTTCATCGTGCCAGCCTTTCGCCCGCAGTCCCCCGACGAGACAATTGCTCTGATCGACGTCCTGACCAGCGAAGTGCTCCCGGCGCTGCGCTGAACCTCGTCCGATTGCCTCGGTTTTCCAAACCGGCCACACGGCGACGATGTGCAAGACTCGGGTGAGCGCATCATGCCCGGTCACGCCAGGGGGTAGCCGCCGTGTCCGACGTCACCGAGCAGCCAGCGGCTGGCGAACGGGGTGGCGGCGGCGATGAGATCACCCGGGAGATGGCAACGCCGGAGTTTCACCAGGACCCCTATCCGCTCTATGCCCAGATGCGCCGTGAACATCCGGTCTACCGCAGCCCCCAGGGGATCTGGTACCTCACCGGCTACGCTGACGTTGACGCTGCCCTCCGCGACCCGCGGCTGTCGAAGGATCATGCGCGGATGCGGCGCTGGCACACCCGGCAGACCGGCCGGGAGGATCTGGACCGGCTCCGAGACCGATTCGGCCGCTCGATGCTGCATGCTGACCCGCCAGACCACACCCGCCTGCGCAAATTGGCCAACAAAACGTTCACCGCCCGGCGGACCGAGGGCTTGCGCCCGCGGATTGAGGCGATCGTCGATGAACTGCTCGATGCCGCCGCCGCGGCGGGGCCCACAATGGAGCTGATCGGGGCGCTCGCCTACCCGCTACCCATCACGGTGATCTGTGAGCTGATCGGTGTCCCACCCGGTGATCGCCATAACGTCAGGACCTGGTCACGACAGCTCGTGAACCAGACAGAGGCTGTGCCGACCCCGGACGCCGTCCAGCGCATCGAACAGGCGGCCACCGAGTTCGAGGGGTACCTGCGGGATCTGATTGCGCGGCGGCGCGCTGAACCAGCCGACGACATCCTCAGCGCACTGGTCACGGTGGCGGAAAGCGGTGCCCAGCTCACGGAAAATGAGCTGGTCTCCACCTGCTACCTGTTGCTTGTCGCGGGTCATGAGACAACCGTCAACCTGATCGGTAACGGCACGCTCGCACTGCTTCGTCACCCCGACCAGCTGCGCCGGTTACAACAGGATCCGACGTTGATCCGCTCAGCAGTCGAGGAGCTACTCCGCTACGACAGCTCCGTCCAGCAGGTGACCCGCATCGTCATGGGCCAGGTTGAGGTCGGCGGGCGGACGCTCAGCGATGGCGAGCTCGTGTCTCCGTTGCTCGCTGCGGCGAACCGCGACCCGGACTGGTTCCCGGATCCGGACCGGCTCGACCTGGGCCGCGCCAACAACCGGCACCTGAGCTTCGGCAACGGGCCGCACTTCTGCCTGGGCGCGCCGCTTGCCCGCCTCGAAGGTGCGGTCGCGATCGGGGCGCTCGTGCGGCGGCTGCCAGCGCTGCGGCTCGATACCGAGACCGTTGAGTGGCGGCCGAAGCCGGCGTTGCGCGGCCTTGAACGTCTCCCGGTCGCCTACCAGCCCCGGGCGTGACCAACCCGCGAAGTGGTGCCCCGCACGGAGTGCGGGCCAGCATCGCGCCGGAACACTTCGCCGGGCCCGTGCCGCGTCGCATCCGGTCTGGGGAACCCTGTACGGTGGTGCCAACAGATGTTGTCGAGCGAACGAGACCGCCGAATCCCCTCGGCTGGTCCCGTCTCTGCGTGCAAGGGGGTCGAGCCATGGGGCGCGGCCGAGCCAAGGCCAAGCAAACAAAGGTGGCCCGGGAGCTCAAGTACAGCTCTCCCACCACCGATCTCGAGGCTCTCCAACGAGAGCTGTCGGGTGATACCGGTCGCAGTCAGCGAGACGTCGGCGGCCAGCTTCCTGAGGACGAACGCGCGGAGGAGACCTACCTCGACGACTACGACGAGTACCGCCGCTGATTTTCCCCTCCCTTCAGCGTCTGGCGTGCTGCGCGCCAACCCGTCAGAACCGCGGGTGGTCCCCGCGGAGCACCGCACGGATGGAGTGAGCGGCGTACTCGGGTGCGACATCACGGGATTTGTGCACTTCACCGAGTACCCACGCCGGCACGTGCCGGGCTGTCAGCACGGCCAGGGTGCGGTCCACCTCAGCCGGGTCAACCACCGCGACCATCCCGACGCCCATGTTGAACGTGCGCTCCATCTCCGCGCGCTCCACCCGGCCTCGGCGGGCGATCAACGCGAACTCTGCGGCTGGCGTCCAGCTACCGCGCTCCAGCACAGCGAGCAGCCCACAGGGCATTACCCGGGACAGGTTCGCCGCTAGACCGCCGCCGGTGATGTGCGCGAAGGTCCGCACCTCCGTCTCGGCGATCAGCGCCAGGCAGTCCTTGGTGTAGATCCGGGTGGGTTCGAGCAACTGCTCCCCCAGCGTGCGGCCGAACTCTTCGACGTGTCCTTCCAGGGGCATCCGGGCGATGTCCAGCAGCACATGCCGGGCCAACGAGTACCCATTGGAGTGCAACCCGGACGACGCCATCGCCACGACGATGTCACCAGGGCGCACACAATCGGGCCCAAGGATGGCGTCGGCCTCCACCACGCCCACGCCGGTCGCGGACAGGTCGTAGTCATCGGGCACCATCATCCCGGGGTGCTCGGCGGTCTCCCCGCCCAGCAACGCGCAGCCGGCCTGGACGCAGCCGTCGGCGATCCCCCGGACCAGCTCCGCGATCCGCTCCGGCACGACCTTCCCGACAGCGATGTAGTCCTGCAGGAACAACGGCTCGGCACCACACACCACCAGGTCATCGACCACCATCGCAACCAGGTCGATCCCGATGGTGTGATGGATGTTCATCGCCTGCGCCACCGCGATCTTGGTACCGACGCCGTCGGTGGAGCTGGCCAGGACCGGCTCGCGCCAGCGGTCGAGCTTGAGCTTGAACAGGCCGACGAACCCGCCGATGCCGCCCAACACCTCCGGGCGGCGAGCCCGCTCGGCATGTGGCCACAGCGCCGCGACAGCATGCTCCCCGGCGACGATGTTCACCCCGGCTGCGGCATACGTGCGGTTCGAACTGTCGATTTCGGTCATGGCCGACCCAGAGCATCCTTTGCTCCTGCCCCGACGTGCAACACTGGTTCGGCGACTCCCCGCGCCGCCACGTCGAGGTTCTCGAGCAGATGTTTGCCGATTGCCTCGCTGGGCGGCAACGGGATCGGGTAACGACCATCGAAGCAGGCCGTGCACAGCCGGGAGGCCGGCTGTTCAGAGGCGGCGATGAGGTTCTTGAGGCTGACATAACCGAGACTGTCGGCCCCGATGGAGCGCCGTATCCCGTCCACCTCGGCACCGTCGGCGATCAGCTCGGCGCGGGAAGCGAAGTCGATGCCGTAGAAACACGGCCAGCGCACCGGCGGGCTGGCAATCCGCACGTGTACCTCGATCGCCCCGGCCTCACGCAGCATCCGAACCAAGGCGCGCTGGGTGTTGCCGCGCACGATGGAGTCGTCCACCACCACGAGGCGCTTGCCGCGGATGACGTCGCGCAGCGGGTTGAGCTTGAGCCGGATGCCCAGTTGGCGGATCGTCTGGGACGGCTGGATGAAGGTGCGCCCGACGTAGGCGTTCTTCACCAGCCCCTTGCCATAGGGAATGCCCGAGCCCTGCGCGTAGCCGATTGCGGCTGGGGTGCCCGACTCGGGCACTGGGATGACCAGATCGGCGTCGGCCGGATGCTCAGCCGCCAGCCGGCGGCCGATCTCCACCCGGGTGACGTGCACACCGCGCCCGGCGATCGTCGTGTCCGGGCGGGCCAGGTAAACGTACTCGAACACGCAGCCCTTGGGATCAGGGGCGGCGAAGCGCGAGCTGCGCAACCCGCTCGCGTCGATGGCCAGCAGCTCTCCCGGTTCGACCTCGCGGACAAAGCTGGCACCGACGATGTCCAGCGCCGCGGTCTCGCTGGCCACCACCCAGCCGCGCTCCAATCTGCCCAACACCAGCGGGCGCACGCCATGCGGATCTCGCGCGGCATAGAGCGTGCCCTCGTCGCAGAAGACCAACGAGAACGCCCCCCGCAGTTGGGGCAGCAGGCGCTGAGCGGCGTTCTCGATGCCGGTATCCGCCGCAAGAGTGGCGAGCAGCCCGGCGATGAGGTCGGAGTCGGTGGTCACCCCATTGCGAGTGGGCATGCCGACCTTGCGGGCCCGTTGCACCAACTCGGCGGTATTGACCAGGTTACCGTTGTGCCCCAGCGCCAGACCCGATCCGGTGGCCGTGGTGCAAAAAGTGGGCTGGGCATTTTCCCAGGTACTTGCGCCCGTGGTGGAGTAACGGCAGTGCCCGACCGCGATATGCCCGGACAAGCTGGACAGCACCTGCTCGTCGAACACCTGGCTGACCAGCCCAAGATCCTTGAACACCAGCATCTGCGAGCCGTCGGACACGGCGATGCCCGCGGCCTCCTGGCCCCGGTGCTGCAGGGCGAACAGACCGAAGTAAGCCAGTTTGGCGACCTCCTCACCGGGCGCCCACACACCGAACACACCGCATTCCTCGTGCGGTCCGGAATAGTCGGGATTGTCTGCGCTGTGGTGGTCGGGGTCATGCCGGGGCGTTTCGTTGCCCACTTGAGACTCCACGAGACTGGCGACTGAACTGCCGAGATCTCTTAGTCTACGGGCTGCCTGCGAATTCCGCGCAGGACTGGCCGGGTGGCTCGAGTACTGAATGTGGGGGGTTACCGGAGGGGGAGCCAGGGTGCGAGGTCGGCACGGGAGCCGGAGGCCACCACTCGGCCTTGGGCCAGGGCGGCGGGCCAGGTGAGGCGGGCGGTGGCAAGTTCCAGCCAGGTACGGGGGTCGGTCTCGATGACGTTGGGTGGGGTGCCCCTCGTGTGCCTGGGTCCGGCGACGCACTGCACGGCGGCGAACGGGGGTACCCGCACCTCCACCGTCGCGCCCGGAGCAACCTGCGCCAGGGTGCGCAGACTGAGCCGGACGGCCCGCGCCAGCTCGTCGCGCGCGGGTTGCGCTCCCTGCCCGTCCAGCCACCCCACGACCGCGGCAAGCGCCCCACGTAGCTCGTCCGAATCAACCCTGCGCATGCGCCTCTCCTCGCGTTCCGAACAGGGTGGGGAGAGTGGCTTCCCAGGCTGCGCGGAGCTCGTCCAGCGGGAAGGCGGGCAGGGTTGCAATCTCCAGCACGGGCGCGGGGTGGACCTCGCCGAGCCGGGTTATCGGCACCCCGTAGTCCGTGCACAGGTGCTCAAGACGGTCCGCGTCCGCGCCGGGCACGCTCAGCAGGACCCGCGCGGCGGACTCGGAGAACAGCGCGACGAACGGATCGAGCGGTACCGGCAGGGTGACCCGAGCACCGGTACCGCGACACAGGCACGCCTCCACCAGCGCCTGCGCCAGCCCGCCGTCGGACAGATCATGTGTCCCACTCACCAGGCCCTCCCGCGACGCGACGGCGAGCACGGTGCCGATCGCCTGCTCGCGGGCCAGATCCACCACCGGCGGGCGACCGCCGAGGTGCCCGTGCACCTCGTGCGCCCATTCGCTGCCGCCAAGCTCGTCGCGGGTCTCCCCGAGTAGCCAGACCTGGTCACCGACTCTGCCCAATCCGGTCGGGATCCGCCGGCGCACGTCGTCGATCACCCCGAGCACCCCGACCACCGGGGTGGGCAGGATCGCGGTGTCCCCGGTCTGGTTGTAGAAGCTGACGTTTCCCCCGGTGACTGG
The DNA here is from genome assembly GCA_050699575.1 of Pseudonocardiaceae bacterium. Taxonomy (GTDB): domain Bacteria; phylum Actinomycetota; class Actinomycetes; order Mycobacteriales; family Pseudonocardiaceae. The sequence continues at coordinate 4,010 of JBOHFG010000247.1, read as the reverse complement.
GATGCCGAGGGTGGCGCACCCGTCGGCCAGCCCGCGGACGGCCTGCGCGAACTGCCACATCACGCCCGGATCGGTGGGCGCCCCGAAATTGAGGCAGTTCGTCACGGCCAGCGGGGTGGCGCCGGTGACCGCGACGTTGCGGTAGGCCTCGGCCAGCGCCAGCTGGGCACCGGTGTAGGGATTCAACGCGCAGTATCGTGCGTTGCCGTCGGTGGCCACCGCCACCCCGCGCTGGGTGATCTCGTTGATGCGCACCATGCCCGCGTCGCTGGGTGGCGCGAGCACGGTGCCGCCCCGCACATAGCGGTCGTACTGGTCGGTCACCCAAGCCCGCGAGCACAGCCCGGGACTGGCCACCATCCGCAGCACCGTAGCGCGCAGGGCGTCCGGTGTGCACGGCCGTGGCAAGGCGTCCGGAGTGGCCGCTTCCAGGGCATCCTGAGTGGACGGACGGTGCACCGGGCGGTGGTAGACCGGGCCCTCGTGTGCGACGGTGCGGGGCGGCACGTCCACCACGGTCTCGCCATGCCGGGTGACCACCAGGCGGTCGCCGCCGGTGACCGCACCGATCACCGTGGCGGTGACCTCCCACTTGGCGCAGACCGCCAGGAACGCGTCCACATCGGCGGGACACACCACCGCGCACATCCGCTCCTGGGACTCGCTGCACAAGATCTCAGCCGGCGTCATGCCCGCGGACCGCAGCGGCACCTTATCAAGATCCACCAACATGCCGCCGTCGCCGGCGCTGGCCAGCTCACTGGTTGCGCAGGACAGGCCAGCTCCGCCGAGGTCCTGGATACCGGCCACCAAACCGGCGTCGAAGAGCTCCACGCAGCATTCGATCAGCACCTTTTCGGCGAACGGATCGCCCACCTGAACACTGGGCAGCTTCGTTCTCCCGGTCCCCGAGTTGGCAGTGAAGCTCTCGCTGGCCAGCACCGAGACCCCGCCGATGCCATCCAGCCCGGTCCGCGCACCGAACAGGACGATCTTGTTACCGGTGCCGCTGGCCTGCGCCAGATGCAGGTCGGCTACCCGCATCACGCCGACGCACAGCGCGTTGACCAGCGGGTTACCCGTATACGAACGGTCGAACACGATCTCGCCACCGATGTTGGGGAGCCCCAAGCAGTTGCCGTAGCCGCCGATGCCGGCGACCACTCCAGGCAACACTCGCGCGGTGTCCGGCGCATCGGCCGGACCGAAGCGCAGCGAGTCCGCCACCGCGATCGGCCGGGCACCCATGGCCATGATGTCCCGCACGATCCCACCAACGCCGGTCGCCGCACCCTGATAAGGCTCCACATAAGACGGATGGTTGTGCGATTCGATCTTGAATGTCACCGCCCAGCCGTCGCCGACCTCAACGACACCGGCATTCTCGCCAATCCCGGCCAGCATCCGCTGCCGCATCACCCCGCTGGTCGTCTCCCCGAAATAGCGCAGGTGCACCTTGGAGGACTTGTAGGAACAGTGCTCGCTCCACATCACCGAGTACATCGCCAGCTCGGCCGCCGTCGGCCGGCGCCCGAGGATCTCCCGGATCCGCGCGTACTCGTCGTCAGCCAGCCCCAACTCCCGGTACGGCTGCTCCACCCAGCCACTCTACGGGCCACGCCCACAGCGCCATGCGGAGCCGAATCACTGCCCCGGGAGGCCCGGGGAAGCGCCAAATCTCGGCCCCGGCCGCGCGCTGGGGAAGTGCCGGCAGACTCTGCGCACAAGGAGGCAGCTGTGACCGATGCGCTACGGGTGGTCCCGGGCGAGGGCTGGACCGTCGACGACCTTGATGCGCTCCCCGAGAGCCACCACCGCCACGAGTTGACCGATGGAGCGCTGACCGTGTCACCCTCACCGTCGAGCCTGCACCAAGCGGTCGCAGCCCGTCTGCTGGGTCCGCTTGGAGGCGGCCGCGCCGGAGTCCCTCGCGGTCACGCAGGCTGTAGAGATCCGCTTCGGACGGCAGCTGACCCGCATCCCCGACGTACTGGTGGTGCGCAGCGACGAGCCGGGGCGGCACTGGTCGCGCCGTCGGAGGTGCTGGTGGCCATCGAGATCGAGTCACCGGGCAGCCACCTGGAGCACCGCGCCACCAAACCCGCCCTGTACGCGCGTTACGGCATCCCGCACTACTGGCGGATCGAGCTTGAGCCGCCGCTAGTCAGTACTTACTGTATCGGGCACGGTGACGCCTACCAGATGACCGGGTCGAGCCTGCGCCTGGCCAGCAGCGAGCCCTTCGCCCTCGACATCGCGATCGCCGACCTGCTACCACGGTGGGCAGGCCGGGGCGCAGGTCCCGCTGTGCTCGCGCAAGAATCTCAAAGCACCTAGGCGAGTACTGTATCGATTGCCGAGCGGAACAGGTCCAATCCATCGGCGGACGGGCCGGTGAGCGGGTCGATCGCGTGCTCGGGATGGGGCATCACGCCGACCACCCGGCCATCGGCCGAGGTGATCCCCGCGATGTCGCGCATCGCACCGTTCGGGCTCCCGCCCAGGTAGCGGAATACCACCCGACCGTCACCTTCCAGCTCAGCCAGCGTCGACCCGTCGGCCACATACCGACCCTCGCCGGATTTCAGTGGCACCACGATCTCGGCGCCAGGAACATACCGGCCGGTCCAGGCCGTCGCGCTGCTCTCTACCCGCAGCCGCTGGTCACGGCAGACGAAGTGCAGGCCGACATTGCGCGCCAGCGCACCGGGCAGCAAGCCCGCCTCGCAGAGGATCTGAAACCCGTTACAGATGCCCAGCACCGGGGTACCGCGACGGGCGGCGGCGAGCACCGCGCGCACCACCGGTTGGTGCGCGGCAATTGCACCGGCTCGCAGGTAGTCACCGTAGGAGAACCCGCCGGGCACCACCACGGCGTCCACCCCATGCAGGTCGTCGTCCGCGTGCCAGAGTGGCACCGGTTGCGCGCCGGCGTAACGCACCGCGCGGGTAGCGTCGACGTCGTCGAGCGTGCCAGGGAAGGTGATGACGCCGATCCTGGCCTGGCTCATAGCCGGCGCACCGTCCAGTCCTCGATCACCGGGTTGGCGAGCAGCTCACTGGCGATCCGATGCAGTATCTCGTCCTCGATACCCTCCTCGACGTCGAGCTCGAAATGTTTGCCCTGCCGCACCTCGCGCACCCCGTGCAGGCCCAGCCGGGGCAATGCGCGCGCGATCGCCTGACCCTGCGGATCCAGGATCTCAGGTTTGGGGACGACGTCAACGATCACTCGTGGCACGGTACGAGGCTACCGGTGTTCAGCCCAGACGTGGCAGGCTTGGCGCCACGAGTCGTTGCACGGAGCAGGAGAGGACCACCCATGGAGATCGTCCACTTAGGGCAGTCCTGTGTGCTGGTCGAGACCCGCATGGCACGGCTGTTGCTTGATCCCGGGGTGTACTCAACTGACTTTGCCGAGCTCACCGGGCTGGACGCAATCTTGATCACCCATCAGCATCCTGACCATCTCGACCTGGACCGGCTGCCCGCGTTGCTGACCGGCAACCCCGGGGCACAGTTGGTGGTCGACTCGGGTTCAGCTACGCAGTTGGCCAGCGCCGGCATTGCACACCGGGTGGTCGGTCCCGGACAACGGCTCGAGGTGGCCGACACGACCGTCGAGGTGATCGGCGGCGATCACGGAGTGATCCACCCAGATATTCCGGTGGTCCCGAACAACGGCTACCTGATCGACGACGACACCGGCACCGTCCTGCACCCTGGCGATTCGTTCACCCTGCCCGGCCGACCCGTCGACCTGCTGTTGCTCCCCATCGCAGCGCCGTGGCTCAAAGTCTCCGAGGCGGTGGACTACCTGCGCGCCGTCGCCCCGCCGCTCGCGGTGCCGATCCACCAAGCCATCATGGCCAAGCTTGGGAAGCACTACGACCTGTTCCGAGAGCTCGCCCCCGCTGGCACCACCATCGAGATTGCCGTGCACGCCGAGCCGCTCAAGCTCTGAGCTGAATACTGACAGCGGGGTGGCGCCGACCTGATCAGGTCGGCGC
>JBOHFG010000246.1:0-67153 GCA_050699575.1 Pseudonocardiaceae bacterium | reverse complement strand
GAGCGATCCCCAGACCACGATCAGTCACCGCGATCTCCACCACACCCTCCACCCACCGCCGACTCACCGACACCGGACTCCCCCCAGGCGAGTACGACACCGCGTTGTCCACCAAGTTCGACAACGCAATCAACTCCGTCACCAACGTGCCCAACCGGTTCGCCTCATTCACAATCTTCGTCCCAAACCGACGTACCTCATGCGGATCATCAGCCGCACCCAGCACCGCCTCCGCCAACAACGCCATCGCTCCCACCGGCGTCTTCAACTCATGACTCACATCTGCCACAAAATCCCACTGGACCGAGTCGACCACCGATCAGGATCCCGAGCAGCAGCGTGCCGACCATGGTGCTCACAGCTGCGAGTGTCACGCACCAATCGTAAAAACTCGAACGGGTTTAATTTCTAGCCCCTACACACCTTGAGTTATCAAAACTACCTCTGATAGGGTGGCGTTTCGTCCCTAGTTCACCTGGGGTTCATCCCCTGGTGCCGCTCAGGAAGAGACACCGAGCGGCCGACCTACCACCATGTGCGCACCACGACCAGGGACCGGCTCAGGCGGCACTCGGCCCAGGACCAGTCCCGGCGAGCGAGTGCGGCGTGACGGGCACCGGCCCGGTGGGGTGCAACAACACGCGCACGGTGGCGTCCTCGCCACCGATAGACACCCGGGTGAGCTCGACGGCGATGTACCCGTCCTCGCCGAGGGTGGCGTTCATCCGCACGAAGTGGTCGTTGCACCGGTGCAGACCACGCAGAGTGTGCGCGACCAGCTCAGCAACAGAACGAATACCCAGCACGGTATCCGCCGGCGTGCCGGAGGCAGCACCAGATTGGAAACTGTGTGTAGTCACATCATACCCTCTCAATCGTTTGAGATCACCCACAATGAGTACTTCTGTGACATGGCCGACCACGCAAGCGCGAGTAAACAGTCAGCAAACGGCGGTAACCAATCGGCATTCGGGACACCTGCTGCGGCTACCGCCGCACCACGATCACGCACGCCGGAGCAAGGCAGCCCGAACTGGATCGGCGGCGTGCACGGTGCCGTCCGGGGTGATCCAGAACGGCACCGCGTAATCAGCACCGCCATGACATACCCGCAGCTGCTCATGCAACCACAGGGTGCCGTCCGGGACGGCGAGTCCGGCGGCGGCGCACACCGCCACCACCTCCACCAGCTCGGCCCAGCGCACCGTCCGTCCCGCGCCGGCGTCGAGCAGCTCCGGCGCCACCTGCTCAGCGGCCAGCGGCAGGTCCAACAGCTCGGCCAAGGCGCCAGGATCGCCACCGGACACCAGTTCCCCGGCCGGGAGCACCGCGGCCAGCCACGGCGCGTCGAGCACCACCGCACGATCGGCGTCGACCACCTCACCGGTCACCGCCCGGACCCGAGCAGGGGGCTCCACGTCGGCCGGATCGAGGTCGGCGCCGGCCAGCGCGGCATGCGCGGCGTGCACCACCGCGGGGGTGATCGTGCGGGTCCGGTCGGCCAGCCGGGTCAGCAGGTCGGTGGCGTCGGCGGGCCCGGTGATACCCAACCCGGTGCGCACCCCGGCAGCGGCCAGCAGCGCCGCATCGGTATCACCCACCGGCACCACGTCGTAGAGACCCTCCAACACCGCCGCGTCGGGGAGCCGCCAGTGCGGCGGTGGGTGCCCGCCGAGCCGGGCATGCCGGGCTAGCCACCAGCCGGTGTAACCGCCGGCCTGGCGCAGTGCGGCGAGACCAGCGGGATCGGCGGCGATCCGGCGCAGCGCGGCGGGCCAGCACCGTTCGTCGACCAAGTCCAGGTCCCGGACGGCCAGCAGGTGCACAGGCTGGTCACCCACCTGTGCCCACCACTGTTCCTCGTCGTCCAGTTCATGATCCGGGCCGTCCGGGTACGGATCATCGAGCACCGCGAACGAGTCCAGCACCCCGACCGCCCGCAGCGCCGCGGCCGGGTGTTCGGCGGCGACGGCGGGGTCCAGCACGCCCAGTGGCGCATCCGGGGCGAGCAGCTCCCGTAACGCCCCACCGGGCAGCACCAGCTCATCCGCGCGTCGCGGCGCCCCGGTGTCGTCAACCAGCGCCAGCGCACCCAGCCACGGCCGGGTGTCAGCCAGCCGCCCAGCCAGCGCGAGCACGGCGCGGGCGAGCCCGGTGACGTCCAGGCCCTCTTCGGCGTCATCGACGCTGCGCTCCACGGCCGGGCGCAGCGCGTCGAGCAGCTCAGCGGGACCCACCGGCTGAGCCCCGAGCCGCTCCAGCAGAGGATGCGCGGCATCCGGGTGGACCAGCCGCAGCTCGGTCGGCACGCCGCCGGCCACCTCAACCACATCACCCAGCAACACCCCGCGCGGGCCGGTGACGGTGCGCCCGTCGGCCAGCGGGACCGGCAGCGCACCGAGCTCCTCGCGGGCCGCTGGGTCCGCGTCGAGCAGGGGAAATAGCGCCGAATAGCAGCGCCACCACCACGTCGGTGGCCGATCCAGCCCGGCCAGCAGATCGGCGATGGCCGCCGGACGCAGCCGGGACACCCCTAGCGCGGCAAGCGCAATGGTATGCACCGGCGCGGCGAGCTCACCGTCGAGCAGCCCCGTGGTGACGTCGGCGAGCAGCTCAGCCATCCCGGGTAAGGGCACGTCCAGCACCAGGGCGCCAGCCGGAGCGAGATCCCTGCCGGCGGCGCCGGGTAGCCACCGGGCGTGCCGCAGCGCCTCGAGTACCGCGTCCCGCAGGACCGCGTCGATCTCGCTGGCCGGGAACCCGGGTCTGGGCACCAGTGCTGTGCGCTGATCCGGCGCCAGCGCGGCAGCGAGTTCGGGGTAGACCTGCGCGGCACCCTCGAGCAGCAGGTCCACCGCCGGCCCGGGGTGGACGTGGCGCCGTGCCGAGTCGACGGGCACCGCGGCGATCAGCCGCGCGGGCAGGGTGAGCCGCTCCGTGGTGCGGGTGGGCGCGTGCAGCACCTCCCCGCTCAGCGGTAACGGGGCGCCGTCGGGGCCGATCGGCAGCGCCCAGCACAGGCTCCACTCCGGGCGCGCCTCAGGCCCCAGCCCCGCCAGCGCGGCCGCCGGGAACCGCCCGGACCGGCGCACCACCCGCCAGCGGCGCAGCTCGGGGCCATCGTGCACCAACACCGGGTCCACACCCTCGCGGCACACCACCCGATCACCGATGTCGATGCGGTGCAGCCACGGCAGCGCCAGCAGCAGGTCACCGGCCTCGTCCGCGAAGGCCGCGAGCAGCACTGCCGGGTCGATCCCGGCGCGCAACGGCAACCGGACCTCGGTGTCGAACCCCGGTGGCGGTGCACCGTCAGCAGGCCACACCATCCGCAGCACCGGGGGACGGTCACCACGCCGGCTCAGCTCGGCGCGCAGCGCCGGGTCACCGGCCACCGCGTGGGCGGTGCGCTGCGCGGAGAACTCCACCCCGCCGGAACGGGAGACCACCCGCGGGGCATCGGTGACCCCCAGTACCGCCGCGAAGCCGACCCCGAATCGGCCAACACTGTCACCCGCCCGCTTGGCCGAGGCGCGCAGTGCCGCCAGCGCAGCCACCCCGGCGGAGTCCAACGGCGCACCGGTGTTCGCGGCGCGCAGCTCGCCACCCTCCACGGTGACATGCAGGCATCCCGGCACAGCCGCGCGTTGCGCGGCGTCCGCAGCGTTCTGCGCCAGCTCGACGAGCAACCGGTCTGCGTACCCGAGCAGGGCGAGGTCGGACTCGGCGTTGGCGTCCTCCCGGAACCGCGTCGGGGAGCCCCGCCACGCGGCCAGCACCCCGTCCCGCAGCGCGGCAGTGCCGAACGGATCGATGTCGGTGGTCACGTCCGGGGCAGCAACTCCACCTCGGCGTCGTCATAGACCAGCTCGGCCACCGGCACGTTCGGGCTGGTATCTACCTGGACCTCGGAATGCGCCCCGCAGCCGAACTCGGCGTGCACCACCTGGCCGTCTGCCGGGGCCAAGTCGTTGCCGCAGACGCCCAGAGCAGCCGCCAGCAGGCCACCGAGCGGAAGGTAGAACCCGCAGGTTACACACCGGCCGGGGGCGCTTCGAGCCATCTCCGAGTCGGGGCCACGGTCACTGTCGCGCCAGCGCTGCAACAGCGCGAGGCGGGCATCCCGACTCAGCACCCGGAGTCGGCCCAAGCCAAGCTCGGGGCTGAGCGGCTCTGCTGCTGGGTCAGCATCATCAAGGAGATAGCCGGGCACCAACCGCGGGTCATCTGGGTCTGTCGGCAGCAGGTCCCCGACCCCAAGGTCACCTGCCCGCAACCGCTGGGTCCACGGCAGCCAGGGCGGCGCGACCAGCGCATCCGGGCCGGGCAGCAGCACCACCTCACTGACCGTCACCGGGGTCCCCGGACCCGCCGAGGCCACCGTGACCGCCCAGCACCAGCCACGATAGCCAGGGAGGTTGGATTCGAACAGGTGCGTGACCGCGCCGCCGTCCTCGGCTTGGGTCTCCACATGCTCGCCGACCGGGTTGTCGCCGGCCTCGGCCTGCGCCGCCTGCCGAGCCAGCTCAACAACCTCATCAAGGCTGGAGCGGGGCGCGGTAGTGTCGGCAATCACGACTTCGATTGTGCCGCACCGGCGATCCGCATCAACAACCCGGTCCATCTGTACTGTGCTGTTAGCCACCTGGCTGGCCGGCTGCACCACACAGCACTCGACGGCGGCGCGGCTGCACGTAGAAGTACTGGCCAGGCTTCCCCACGACACAACGATGTACACCGAGGGCCTGGAGATCCACGACGGGGTGCTCTACGAGAGCAGCGGGCTGGTCGGGCAGTCCCGGGTCCGGACGACCGCCCTGCCCAGCACCGCCACGCTGCGGGAGGCGGCATTGCCCGCCCCGCTGTTCGGCGAGGGGCTCACCGTCACCGATACCCGGCTGTGGCAACTGACCTGGACCAACGGGGTGGCCATCGAGCGCGATCCGGCGACGCTGGCGCAGCGACGCGCAGTGACCTACCAGGGTGAGGGCTGGGGCCTGTGCCACGACGGGCACCGGCTGGTGATGAGCGACGGCACCGACCGGCTGACCTTCCGGGACCCGGTGACCTTCGCACCGTCGGGCCAGGTGCAGGTCCGCCTCGACGGCGAGCCGGTGCGCCGGCTCAACGAGCTGGAGTGTACGGGCGGCGTCGTGTGGGCCAATGTCTTCCAGAGCGACCACATCCTGCGTATCGACCCCAGCACTGGCACAGTGACCGGGGTGGTGAACGTATCCGGCCTGCCCAGCCCGCAGTCCGCGGAGGATGTGCTCAACGGCATCGCCGCGGTCCCGGGCACCGACGAGTTCCTGATCACCGGTAAGCACTGGCCGTCGCTGTTGCGGGTTCGCTTCGTGCCGGCCCGGCGTTGAGCACCGAGACACTTCCGGTGGTGCAGGATGGAACACGTGACTTCCTCCGGCGCTGAGCACCCCAATTCCCAGGGGCGCCGTCGGGCCGGCCGCGGGCGACGCTGGGTACCCGACGACCGCAGTACCAGACCCAGCCGCACCGATCCCCCGCCCTGGGCGGAGCCACCCCCGGGCCACGCCGCCGTGACGGACGGCCAGAACTGGTCGCAACCGTGGGACGACCGGGAGCGTCCCCAGGAGCGGCAGCGGCCGCCGCCAGCAGAGGACTCGGCGACGGCTGGTCCACCACCTCCCCGCAAGATCACCGTCACTCGGGTGGCGGCCTGGCGGAGCAGACAACTGGTCTCCGGCGGCGCGCGGCGCTTCCACCGGGCAACCACCGCCGACGGCGCGGGCCGGTCCGGGCTGTCCTCGCTGACCTACGCGGCGATGATGGACTACGCGGCCAGCGCAGCCATCGCCGTCGCCCTGGCCAACACGTTGTTCTTCGCCGCCGCCACCGCCCAGAGCCGGGCCAATGTGGCGCTCTATTTGTTGATCACGGTAGCACCATTCGCCGTGGTCGCACCCGTGATCGGCCCACTGCTGGACCGGCTGCAGCACGGCCGGCGGGTGGCGATGGCGCTGTCGCTGGCCGGGCGCGCCTTCCTGCTGATTGTGATGGCAGCACACGTCCACGACTGGCTGCTGTACCCGGCGGCACTGGGTTTCCTGGTACTGGCCAAGTCTTACGGCGTGCTGCAGGCCGCGGTGATACCCCGGGTGCTCCCGCCAGGAACCACCCTGGTGAAGACGAACTCTCGGCTCACCACGTTCGGGCTGGTCGCTGCCGGGGTGGCCGGCGCGATCACCGCCGGGGTGTCGGCCCTGACCGGATCGCCGGGGGCACTGCTGTTCACCGCAGTGATCTGCCTGACGGGAACGGCCCTATGCCTGCGCATCCCGTCCTGGGTCGAGGTCACCGAGGGTGAGGTCCCCGCCTCCCTGCGGTCCGAGGGCTCGGTCGGCTCCACCCGGCGGCGTCAGCCAATGGGCCGCCACGTGGTGGTCGCCCTGTGGGGCAACGGGACCGTCCGGGTGCTCACCGGGTTCCTCACGCTGTTTGTGGCGTTCGCGGTGAAGGCCCAGACCGAGGGCTCACCAGGACGGCAGCTGGTGCTGCTCGGTATCGTCGGTGCCGCGGCCGGGGCAGGCAGCTTTCTGGGCAACGCGGTCGGCGCCCGGATGCACTTCGGCAAGCCCGATCAGGCCATCGTCGGATGTGTGGCTGCCGGGCTCACCATGGCGGTACTCGCCGCGCTGGTGCAGGGCATCGCCATCGCGGCGGTCACCGCCCTGGTGGCGGCGACCGGGAGCGCGGTGGCGAAGGTCTGCCTGGACGCGGTGATCCAGCGCGGCGTGCCCGAGGCATCCCGGGCCTCGGCGTTCGGCCGGTCGGAAACCGTGCTCCAGACGGCCTGGGTGCTGGGCGGCGCGCTGGGTGTGCTGCTCCCCCCCATCTACTGGATCGGCTTCGGCGCAGTCTCCGTCCTGCTAGCCCTAGGCCTCACCAAAACCGTCCTCACCCGCCGCCCCACCTAACCCCCCGACCCCGCCGCCCGATATGGAGCCATGTCGGGCTTTTGGCGGCCCGTTTACCCCGTTATGTCTCCATGTCGGGACGGGGTTAGGAGGGGTCTAGTTCGCGGGCTACGGCTCGGACCAGGTCGGCGACGACTTTGGTGTTGCGACGGTCTGGGTAGCGGCCGCGGCGCAGGTCCGGTTGGACCCGCGACTCCAGCATTTTGATCATGTCGTCGATCAGGCCGTGCAGCTCCTCGGCCGGCCGGCGCCGCGCCTCCGCCACCGACGGCGGTGACTCCAGCAACCGCACCGACAGTGCCTGCGGGCCACGCCGCCCATCGGCCACCCCGAACTCGACCCGTTGCCCGGCCTTGAGATCGGTTACCCCGGTAGGGAGCGCATTAGCCCGCACGTAGACATCGGCACCACCGTCCTGCGTGACGAAACCGAAGCCCTTGCCCGCGTCGTACCACTTGACCTTGCCGGTCGGCACTGACCTCACCATTCCCTCGTGGAGTACCGCCTGCCGGGGATGCACGACAGCAAAATGAACGCGCCCCGAACGCACCCGGGACGCGTGCCCCCACCTTACGACCTCCAGCCACATTTCGGGCGCTTCTCGCCACATGGCTATCATCGGCCACGCTACTGAGCGACATGGATCCCTGTCGCGGGCTATGGGGTGAGGCCGAGCAGCGCCACTGAGCGTTCGCGCATCTCCACCTTGCGGACCTTGCCGGTGACGGTCATCGGGAACTCCTCGATCTCCCGCGGGTAGACGTTCTCACCGCCCCGGATGACCATGTCCTTGATCCGCCCGGTGATGGTGAGGTATCCCTCGGAGTCCATCACCGCGACGTCCCCGGTGTGCATCCAGCGGGCCTGGTCGATGACCTCGGCGGTCTGGTCCGGCTGCCCCCAGTAGCCGAGCATCACCGAGTACCCGCGGGTGCAGAGCTCTCCTGGGGTCCCGCGGGGCACGGTCAAGCCGGTGTCCGGGTCGACGATCTTCACCTCGAGATGTGGATGCACCCGACCGACCGTGGACACCCGCCGCTCCAGCGAGTCATCCGCCCGGGTCTGGGTGCACACCGGGGAGGTCCCCGTCATGCCATAGCAGATGGTCACCTCGGTCATCCCCATCCGCTCGACGAGTTGTTTCATCACCTCAACCGGGCACGGCGAGCCCGCTATGATCCCGGTCCGCAGCGACGAGAGGTCAGAGGACTTGACATCGGCGTCGGCCAGCATGGCGATGAACATGGTGGGCACCCCGTACAGCGACGTGCACCGCTCCTGCGCGACAGTCGACAGGGTCACCGCCGGCTCGAACGACGGCACCGGGTACACCAGGCAGGCGCCGTGCGAGGTGGCCGCCAGATTACCCATCACCATCCCGAAACAGTGGTAAAGCGGTACCGGCACGCAGATCCGGTCCACCTCGGTGTGGCCGCACAGCGCACCGACGAAGTAGCCGTTGTTGAGGATGTTGTGGTGTGACAGCGTCGCACCCTATGGGGGCGCCGGTGGTGCCCGAGGTGTACTGGATGTTGATCGGGTCGTCCGGGGACAGCTGCGCCTGCGTGCCGGCCAGCAGCGACGCCGCACCGTCGCGCACCGGTAACGCAGCACACTCAGGGGAACCGATCAGCACCACCTTGTGCACGCTGGGCAGCGCGGCCGCACCTCGGAGATCATCGCGGCGTAGTCGCAGGTCTTGAACGACTCCGCCGCGACCAGCAGCCGGATCCCGGCCGCCGTGAGCACGTACTCGAGCTCGCTGGTCCGGTACGCGGGATTGACGGTGACCAGAATCGCCCCGATCTTCGCGGTGGCGTACTGGATGAGCAGCCACTCCGGACAGTTCGGTGCCCAGATGCCGACCCGGTCCCCCTTCCCGATTCCGGCGGCCAGCAGCCCGTGCGCGATCGCATCGACCTCGGCGCACAGCTGCGAGTAAGTCCACCGGCGGCCGCTGGGGCGATCCACCAGCGCCTCCCGGTCCCCGTGCCGGGCGACCGTGCGGTCAAAGTTGTCGCCGATGGTATCGCCCAGCAGCGGGACCTCCGAGACCCCCGAAACATACGACGGAAGCACAGGCACCACGATCTTCTCCTCCGGACGCCAGGGTCCTGGCCAGCGTCGGACGAGCAGGCATCCCTGGTTCGTCTAGCCGACCTGCTGACTGAGGGTGATGGTCGTTCATTGAGGTTGATCCGTAGTGGTGTTGAGACGGAACTGCCTCGTTTTGTGCGTGAGGTCCTCACCCGGGTGGCCGAGGCGCTCGCGTCCGGAAGAGGTGTGGCGGTGCTGCCGGTGGACCGAGAGCTAACCACACGTGAGGCTGCCGATCTGCTGGGTATCTCTCGCCCGACATTGATTAAACTGCTGGATACGGGGGAGATGGACATGTACGGGTCACCAGCGCCTACCAACACCAGTGACACGCCTTGATCGTGTCAGCCGTCACCGTCCTGGACGCCAATGTTTTGATCCCCAACGCACTGTGAGATCTGCTGCTGCGCTTGGCAAGAGGATTTGTACTTAGGTAGTTGTAATGAAATAAATTATTAACCAGTGGCTCGATGGTGTAATTCCAGTCGCCATGGAACTCGTGTCGATCTAGGGGGATCGACTCTTTCTGCTGGTCGGTGATTTTGATTTTGGCGGGTAGAGACTGGGATCGAGTTCGCAGTGAACGGTCAATCCTGTTGTGGTCGTAGTGTTGGCAATGAGGTTGACGATGGTTTGGTATGTTTCGAGTGGTCGTCCGCGCCAGCTGCAGGTGATTCTAGAGAGAAGAGTCGGTTCTCAATCTTGTTCCATTTGCTTGTTCCGGGTGAGTAGTGGCAGACGATGATGTCGAGTACGGCCGCTTTGACCAGTCGGGCGAGTTCAAATTTCCGCAGCCAGGGGCGGTGTCCGTTAGATCCGCCGTCGTCGGCGGTGATGAGAATCCGGCAGGCGTCGGGGTATTTTTCTTTACCCATCTGTTGCCACCATTTTTCGATAGTGGCGACGGCGAAGACCGACGTGTCGTGGTCGATACCGACCGAGACCCAGGCGCTGTTGTCGGCCAGGTCGTAGACCCCGTATGGAATTGCTTTGCCGTCAGCCTGACTGGGGAAGTCATAGATGGACACCTCGACCGGCTCACCTTGAGGATGCCATTCTCTGCCGGTCTGGGTGAACCGTCCGACCAACTACTTTTTCTTAGTATCGACGCTGATCACGGGGTCGCCGCCGGCGAGGAAATCCCCGGCGAGGGTATTAATGTACCGGAACTGGGCGTCCCGTCGGGGTGCTGGTTCCCTTCCAGAGTCTTACGGGTTCCCTGTAGGCTATACTCGAGGGAACGAAGAATTTTTGCGACCACCGAGTGACTGACGGCGTGACCCATCAAGGACTGGCACGTCTCGCGGCAGCTGTCGCGTGCGACGCTGACCGGACCATCATCTGCAACCTTCAGGACTTCCCATCCGATTTCATGCGAGCCGTATGGAGTGGAGCCGGAGGCCATCGAGTGACGGCTTCTCCGGGATGGTCGCCATGCCAGTACGGTAAACTTATCTTGACGACGGGCGGTGCACTGTCCGAATCACGGGGTGCAGCAGGTGAGCACGCCCGGGGCCTAGACCGTACGCCGCCAGAAAGCCAGCACCCCAAGCTATGCACCCGAGTACCTGCGACACTGATGCTACCACACGAAACGCTCTCGCCGGCAACCGATCAAACAACGCCCCTGCCCGAAGGCATCAACTCCCTAGGTCCAGACGGCCAAAACCCGCGCCCGGGGCGAGCCACCCACCTTCGAGTGACTGTACGGACTTTGGGACATGTTGCTACCCTTAGTGGTGTCAAAAATCTTTACCTCAGTTTTACACACAAACGGGGCTCTACTATGATCTTAACGGCTCGCGGGTCGGCCAGGATTGGATCTCGCACAGCGGCCTGCATCGAGCAATGGACGCCCGGACTGTGGGTCTCAGCGTTCTTAATGCGTAAATACGTTTACCAGCGTGGGCTGCAGGCTGATGCTGTGGCCGTCAGCGCGGCCAGTACACGTGAGTACATCCGGACTCTTCGCACGGAGGGGATTGTTGTTATCCCCAATTTTCTTGATGCAGACGTTATCGCCCGGATGCGAGAGGCCGTGCCACCGGTCACTGAATTTACAGAAGCCGAGCAAGGCGAAAACTCGCATTTCTACCGCGACGCCCGAAAGATTTCTGCGTTCGCGCCGTTTTTCGCGAGTTCAGTCATTCGCCAGGTGGCGCGCAGCCACATATCACCCTCCGCGGACATCTACCGCGCTTTCATCGGCCTAAAGATGCCGGGCGGCAGGGGTTTTTCTTTTGAGAACTTCTACCACATGGATTGCTGGAAGCAACGCGTAAAGGTTTATCTGTACCTTGAGGATATCAGCGAGGATGGAGCCCCGATGACGTATCTGAAGGGCAGTCATCGCGGATCGTGGCGTCTTCCTATGGAATCACGTCTTGCTCGCCTTCTTCGCTCGGACGCCAATGGGTACACACGGGAGGAGTCGGTCTTTCTTGGCTGCTTCTGGCCGTACGAAGTAATGCAGCTAAAACAGGCCCATGGCTACACCGATGTGACCTGCACGGGAAAGGCTGGAAGTTTGGTGATTTTTGACGGCAGAGGCCTGCACCACGCCAATGTGTTGCGCAGCCAAAGGCGTCTGATCCTGTCGACGTCTTGGATTCATCCCGGCCACCACACCTGACCCAGATGAGGCCCAGAGCACTGAACCGCCCGGCGCACTACGCGATCGCTTCGAACACCTGTCGGGCATGCCCGATGGTCGATGGCGACCGGGAAGTTCCGCGTATGCGTCTGCCGTGCCCTTGCAGGAGCGCGTCCTCGCAGATCTGAACTTGATGCGCACGGATGACGATTCGCCTTCGTGCGATTTCTTCAGCACATCACCGGAGGGAGATTCATGGCGACTGACGACAACAACCCGCGCCGTATCGTCAGGAAGGCGCCGGCCGACTACCTACCGGTTGACAAGATTCCCGTCGTCAAAGACCGCGAGTTCCTCACCACGAGCATACTCTTTAGAATTGACACGGTTCTCGGCTGGGTTCGTCAGGTGCAGCGCCGGGCGCTCCTGGCCGGCCGTCGTCGGCCCGCCGGCCGATACGTCGACATCCACGACCGGGTGTGGGCAACCGACCTCGGCGTCTCGCAGCAACTGAAGGCCGCCATCCAGGAGTCCAAGCAAAACTTGCGCGACAACGAGATCCCCCCAATTCGCTGGAAGGGGGTTCTGCACATGAAGGACCCCTTCTCTCTAGCGTGCTACCCGCTCGTAATCCAGGAGGTCCGCCCGCGCACAGTCATCGAGATCGGCTCCTATCATGGCGGGAGCGCACTGTGGCTCGCCGACATACTTAGCATCTTCGGGCTCGAGGACACCCACGTGCATTCCTTCGATGTCGACCTCGGTCGGATCGTCGTTGAGAATCCCCGGATCACCTTTCACCAGGCCGACTCCAATCACGTGGAGGACTACCCCGCAGAGCTGCTGTTGTCACTGCCTCACCCGTGGTTGTTGATCGAGGACGCCCACGTCAACCTCTACGAGGTGCTGACCCATTTCGATCGCTTCCTGCGGTCCGAGGACTTCATCATCGTCGAGGACACCCTGTGGCCGGAGAAATATCCTCATCTCAAGCGCTTCCTACTCGATCACAACGGGCAGTACCTCGTGGACACAACGTACACGGACCTGTTCGGCTATAACGTGACGTGGCACCTGAACGGCTACATTCGAAAGATGCACGACTAGGCACTACTCAGCCCTCCCGACGCGACCGAAACGGCGGCCGGAGGAAAACAATTATTTGAGAACAGGCCATTCTGCGCCGGTTGTTTGGCGAGGTCATGAGGCTCAGTGAGGGTTGCTCTGGTGGTATCCAGGCAGCGTTGCTCAACGACAAGACCGAGGTCGTACAGCCCGGTCGAGGAGAACGGGATAGCCTGGGCCCAGCTCAAAGTCGACACCACAGCGGTGATCGTGGAAACCGGCCACCACCCACCGGCCATGCCATCACCCGACCCACTGGTTCCACCTGACCCAACCCGGCCCACTCCACGCCGCGAGCTGGTCTCCTTCACACCACAACCACTCCGCACTGCCACCCATGACCAAAAGAAACACATGCCCCATGTCCCTGACCACCACACCGTCGCAGCACTGCTTCCTCGAGGAGGACGGTGTCCTGGTCCACGAACAGCAGCCCATGCGCTGGGAGGAACACGAGGTGCGGTTCGAGAACCGGCTGGTCTTTTCTGACGGTGAGCACCCACCCACCACCTACCTCCAGGTTAGTATCGACAACCTGCTACTCACCTGGCGCTTCATCGACACGTTCCTGCCCATCACCACCGCGCGGTGGCTGCGTGACCAGCTGACCGCGCACCTGGACGCCGCGAGCTTGCCCAAGCACCCCGGCGGAAATCGACCAGGGCGTCCGCACTCCGCGCGGTGACGGGCCGCCCGGTTGCCCAGGCGACTGTTGACCTCCCGCACCGGGATCTTATCCCGGACGCACGGAGCCATTCGTGCCGTACACAGCGACCTCGGCAGCCTTGACCACAAACCACACCCCGGCACCGGTATGCAACCCCAACTCCACCGCAGCGACCGGGGTGATGTCCGCCGCCAACCCGGCAGCTCCACGCACCCGGACCAGGGTGCCGTTCGGTTCCACCGCCGCAACCCGATCCGAGATCACATTGCGTGGGCTGCCCTTGGGTGGGTCCAGGTACACAGCCACCGCGGCGGGGGTGAACACGGCAACCGCCGCAGCACCAACCACCGTGGAGTGGGTCGCACCGATCAGCTCGGTGCCATCGTCAGCACGCAACCCGCCGGCGGTCGCGATGCCGGACACCAGGTTCAACCCGGCCAGCCGCGCCGCGAAGGCACTGCGCGGCCGGGTGAGCACCTCGCGGGTCGGGCCCTCCTCCACCACGCGGCCACCGTCGAGTACGACCACCCGATCCGCAAGCACCAGCGCATCGATCACCTGATGGGTGACGATGAGGGTGAGCCGGTCAGTGAGCACCGTCTGCAGCAGCGACCGCAACGCGGGCGCAAGCTCCACGTCCACCGCGGACAACGGCTCGTCCAGTAACAATAGGTCAGGTTCCGAGGCCAACGCCCGGGCCAGCGCCATGCGCTGCGCCTGCCCGCCGGACAGCCGCCGTATCCGCCGCGGGGCGAACTCGACCGCATCCACCTCGGCGAGACGGCGCAACGCCGCCGCCCGAGCCGGTTGCCGGCGAACACCGGCGCAGCGCGGACCGAACGCGACGTTGTCCAGCACGGACAGGTGCGGGAACAGCAACGGCTCCTGAGCCAGCAGCCCGATGCGCCTGCGGTGCGGTGGCACGTGCACCCCCGCACCGGTGTCCGTGAGCACCCGGCCGTCGAGGACGATCCGTCCGGTGTCGGGGCGCAGCAGGCCCGCGACCGCCGCCAGTAGGGTGGACTTGCCGGATCCGTTGCGTCCCAGCACCGCGACCACCTCGCCCGGCCTTACCTGCAGCGTCACGTCCAGGGCGAAATCGCCGCGACGCACGGCCACCTCAACGGTCAGCCCCGCACTCATCCCACCCCCTCCGCCGAGCGGGGCCGGCCCACAACAATCACGACGACGGCCACCATCACGAGCACCAGTGACAGCGCGATCGCGCCGTCAGCGTCGACCTCCCGCTGCAGGTAAACCTCCAGCGGCAGCGTCCTGGTCACCCCCTGCAGGCTGCCCGCGAAGGCGATGGTGGCCCCGAACTCCCCCAGGCACCGCGCGAAGCTGAGCACCGTGCCGGAGCCGAGGCCAGGCAGCACCAGCGGGACGGTGACCCGGCGGAACACCGTCCACGGTGACGCGCCGAGGCTCGCCGCGACCACCTCGTAACGCTCCCCGCCGGTGCGCAGCGCCCCTTCCAAACTCACCACCAGAAACGGCATCGCCACGAACGTCTGCGCCAGGATCACCGCGGTGGTGGTGAACGGCACGCGCACGCCGAACGCGATATTCAGGGCATACCCGGCGAACCCGCTGATCCCCAGCAGGTACAGCAGCGCCAACCCGCCGACCACCGGTGGCAGCACCAGCGGCAGCAGGACCACCGAGCGCAGCAGCCGCAGGCCCGGCAGCGATCCGCGGGCCAGGACCACCGCCAGCGGCCCGCCGAGCACAACGCACAGCACCGTGGACACCGCCGCGGTGCGCAGCGAGAGCTCCAGCGCGGTGCGCGCCGACTCGCTGGTGACCAGCGGGAGGAACCGGGGCCACGGTGCCCGCACGACCAGCCCGATCACCGGCAGCAGGATCAGCCCGAGCGCAGCCAGCGCAGGCAGCCACAGCACACCGGGTAGTCCGGTGCGAATAGTGTGCGGATCCCTGGTCCGGGTCACGCGGGTTCGGCCTGGCCTGAATCACACAGCGCCGAAGCCGGCGGCCGCGAACGCCTGTTGCGCGCCAGGGCTATGAATGAACGTCACGAAGGCCTGCGCAAGCTGGGCCTGCGGGGCACCGTTGAGCACCGCGATGGGGTAGGTGTTGACGGCTTGACCGGCCTCCGAGAAGTCGATCTCCTGGACCTTCCCAGCGGCGGTTCGCGCGTCGGTGACGTAGACCAGCCCGGCATCGGCCACCTTGGCCTCAACCTTGGACAGCACCGACAGCACGTCCTGTTCCTCACTGGCCGGACTGAGCTTGATCTTGGTGACCTGCTCGATCTTTATGGTGGCCGCTCCGCAGGGCACTTGCGGAGCGCACACGACCTCAGTGACTCCTGGCTTGGCCAGGTCGGCAAACGAGTGGATGTTCTTCGGATTACCTGGCGGCACCACAATGGTGAGCACGTTGGTGACGAACGGCCGCGATGCGCCGGCCACCTTCCCGGCGTCGGCCACCTTCGTCATCTGGGTCTCATTGGCCGAGGCGAAGACGTCAGCGGGAGCACCGTTGATGATCTGCTGGGCCAGATCCGACGAACCGCCGAAACTGAACTTCAGCTCAGCACCGGGATTAGCGGCCTCGAACTGTGGTGTCAACGTGGTGAACACAGCCTGGAGCGACGTCGCCGCCAGCACGGTGACCGGCACCCGCGCGGACTGCCCGCTCTGGGCACCACCGCAACCGGCGAGCGCCAACCCGGCCACGAGACCCACCGTCACCCACCGCTTCATGCACGTCCTCCTGGGGTCTCGACCATGACCACGGTCGACTTCACCACAGCCACCGCGAGGACCCCCGGTACGAGCCCCAGGTCTCGTACCGCCTCGCTGCTCATCAGGGAGACCACCCGGTGGGGTCCGCACTGGATCTCCACCTGGGCCATCACCTTGTCCACGATCACGTCGGTGACCAGCCCGACGAAACGGTTGCGCGCCGAACGGTCCACGAGGGACGGGTCAGGCGTGGCGTGCGCCTGGGACTTGGCGAACGCCGCGAGCTCCACCCCGTCCACCGCCTTGCGACCACCGGCATCCCGGATCGCGGTCAGTTGCCCGGAATCAGCCCAGCGCCGAACGGTGTCATCGCTTACGCCGAACAGCTCAGCAATCTCTGACATCCGGTAGTGCGGCATGCCGGAAAGAATACCTCCGCACCTACGGGCAGGATACCCGGAAGCCCCAGCATTTTCCGTTTCCCTGGCGGCGACCCGTTGTTTCGCTAAGGCTTCGAGCAGCTATTGTTCGGGGGCGAGCCATTACGTGGGGACTCCTGAGCTGTGAAGCCGGTACCGGCGAGGTTCCAGGCAGTCAACCCGCCCGATAGGGAGGATCGGAGGCGCAACTGTGGTGACCGTGCGCTACTTCGCAGCGGCACGCGCCGCTGCCGGCCTGCCCAGTGAGCACGTCGACATCGGCGACGGGGCGACCGTAGCTGATGCGCTGGACACGATCGCTGCCCGGCACGGCGAAGCGCTGCGCAGGGTGTTGGCCGCCTGCAGCTTCCTGCTCGATTCGGTCGCGGTACGCGATCGCGCTACTCCGCTGCGGCCCGGCGCCGAGCTGGATGTGCTACCGCCGTTCGCTGGCGGCTGAGCCTTACGACCGGGTCCTTACGGACAGTTGACCCATTCCTCGGAGCCGTCAGAAAACTCCTGCCGCTTCCAGATAGGCAACTGCAGCTTCACCTCATCGACCAGCGCCGCGCACGCCGCGAAAGCGGCCCCACGGTGAGCCGCGGCCACGGCACAGGCCAGTGCCGAGTCACCGATCGCTAGCGGTCCAATGCGGTGGCTGACCGCCAACCCGAGCACCTCCGGATGCGCCGTGGCGATCTGGGCCGCCACCCGCATGATCACGTCACCAGCATCAGGATGGCTAGAGTACTCCAACGCGCGCACCCCACGACCACCGTCATGATCGCGGACGACACCGGAAAAACTCACCACAGCGCCGGCGGCCGGTTGGCTGACCACCCGGGCGTGCTCCTCGACGTCGAGCGGATCCTCGGTGACCACCGCACGAACCACGACACCCACCCCCGCGGGACCCGAAGGAACCCTGTGGTCATGGGCGAGGCCCGAAGGGTGGCCATGGGCGAGGCCCGACGGCTGGCCGGTTCCACTGCCGACGTGATCTGCGCCGTGCAGCTGCTCGATAGCGTGATCAAGTATCCGGTCGAGCACCGTCAGGCCGTCCCGGACTCCGCCGGTGGAGCCGGGCAGGTTCACCACCAGCGTGCGACCGGCCACCCCGGCCAGCCCGCGCGAGAGCACCGCGGTGGGCACCCGGGGCAGTCCGGCCGATCGGATCGCATCCGCCAATCCGGGCAGGTGCCGGTCCAGCAGCGGCTCAGTGGCCTCCGGGGTGCGGTCGGTGGGGCTGATCCCGGTGCCACCGGTGGTCAGCACGACGTCGACCGCGTCGGCCACCGCCACCGCCACCGCGTCACGCACCGGTGAGCCGTCCGGCACCACCACGGGATCCGGTGTCTGATAGCCACGCTCACACAGCCAGTCAACGATGACCGGGCCGGTACGGTCAGCATACACCCCGGCGGCCGCACGGTTGGACGCCACCACGACCACCCCACGACGGGTCATCAATCCTCCCGGATCCACGGGCCGGTCTTGCCACCCGTCTTGCGTTCAACCCGCACCGCGTCAAGCACGGCGGTGGGATCGACGGCCTTGACCATGTCGTGCAGGGCCAGCCCGGCGACGGCGACCGCGGTGAGCGCCTCCATCTCCACTCCCGTGCGGTCAGTGGTGCGGACCGTGGCGGTGATCCGAACCTCGGAACCTGAGGCGTGCAGGTCCACCGTCACCCCGGTCAACGAAAGAGGATGGCACAACGGGATCAGGTCGGGCGTTCGCTTGGCTGCCATGATGCCCGCGATGCGGGCAGTGGCCAGAGCGTCACCTTTAGGGAGTTGTTCAGCGCGCAGCAGCCGCACTACTTCCTCGGTGGTGCGAAAAACACCCGAGGCGACAGCTTCCCGGGCCGAGGGCGGCTTATCGGACACATCAACCATCCGCGCCGCGCCGCGCTCATCAACATGGGTCAGGCGTCCCGGAGAGCTCACCAGCCGATCCTACGGCCCGACCACATCCGCGGTGACCATCCGTTCGGATTAGGTTCTGCTACCGTAGAAAAGAAATCCGGCGCAGGGTTGGTAGCTGTGAGGAGCTGTATCAGAGGGGGTTGGCGGTACTTGAAGGGCACCCAACTGTCGAGGGGGCTGACGCGCATCTCGCGTCAGCCCCCTCGACAGTGCTGATCAGATTAGTGCGTGACCGGCAGGTGCGCCTCAACCGGATGCGGCGGCGGCGCCTCTTCCTTCTGCTCGTGACGGTTCTCGTGGTGCTCTTCACGGCAGCTTGCGGAGGAGACCACGATCTCCTCCAGTGACTCACGATCACCCTTGGGAGTGACGAGGCCCGGGTTGAGCACCTTGAGGGAGGTCACCAGGTCACCAATGGTGGGAGCGCCCGGCTTCTGAGCCTTCACGTCCTCCACTTTGGCCGGCACCTTCAGGTTGCTGGACGCGAGACCCTTGAAGAGGTCGAGGTCCTTCTGCGACAACGCCACGCCACGCCTACCCCCGGGCAGCAGCGAGATCACCGCGGCGTCGACAGTGAGCTTGTCGTGGTCCCGGTGCTGCCGGTTGAACTCAACCTTGACCACCGGCGAGACATCCAGCGCCTGACCCGAGTATGGCGATGAGCTGCCGTCACCATCAGTTCCGATGAGCGAGGAGCCACCGTGGCCATTTTCGCAGGTGGCCTCAATGACCTTGAGCTTCAGCCCGAGGATGTCGACCTTCACCGCGGTGGCCTTGGACCGGAAACGCTCGGCCTCGACCTTGAGCACCCCAACATAGAGACCGTTCTTGCTCGGCCCCGGGACCTCAAGGAGTGCCTTGCGCCCGTCGCCCGGTGCCTCGACGAACGGAGTCGGTGCGATAGGCAGTAAACCGTCCGCGGCGATCCCGAATGCCGAGGCGGTGGGCTCTTCGCCAGCGGAGCCGGACAGGGTCCCCAGCAGCAGGGCCGCGACGGCGGTGGCAGCACCGACGCTGGCAGCACTGACGCCGGCGAGCTTCCTACTGTTCACATGCTGTCCTTTCGTTTGTTTCAGTTCTCTCGTGTGCTCAGTTCTCATCAATGAGCACGAGTGTTCCCAGAGGAACTTGGATCAACTGATGGAGCGCATCCGACGGCACCCGGATGCAGCCATCGCTGGAACGGGTGCCGAAGACAGTGGCCGTGGGCCAGGTATGAATCGCAACAGTTCCCGGCCCACCACCGAAACTGTCCAAAGTGGGGCTGTGCGCACCCAACGGCAAGATCACCGGTGAGTATCGCTGGGCGGTGTCGCTGAACGAACCGAGCAGGAACGTCCGCCCGACTGGCGTGGGTGCGGACTGCTTACCGATACCCACGGTCCAGTTGCCCAGGCGCTGACCTCCCTTGAACAACTCCATACCGAGGGAACGAAGGTGCACCCGGATGAGATACGGCGTTACCGCCCGATCGAGTGCAGTGTCGGTCACCCAGCCCACCGAAGAGTTGGGTCGCGAAGGTAGCAACACCTGTACCCACCCAGGTTGCTGGACGATCACTGGCAGCCAGGTGTCACCGATCTGCTGCGGCCCGAGCCTGGCGATCGGGGCGCCACCAGGAGCGGCGTACACCACAACTTCCCGTCGTGGGTGAACTACTGCGCCGTCGGTGGGCTCCAGCGGACCGAGGTCCCGTGGCGCCCGTTCGATGACGGTGTAGGTGGTGCTCTGCGGCAACGCTGCGGGGTCTTCCGGGAGCACGGCGGGCGGGATCGTGGTGGTCGGGACGGCCACAGCGGGCGCCGGGGACGGGGCAGCCTTGCTGGCCTCGCCAGCTCCGAAGGGGGACACCAGGAACACCGCGATCACGGCCAGCACGACGAGAAGAACTCCACCGGCCGCACAAGCGAGCAGGTAAGGACGATCACGTAGCCGGAATGATCCGGGAGGACGCTCAGCCATGACCTCGAGTGGTGTCGGACAAGCGGGAGCAGTTGACTCGCCCCCAGGAGGCGGCGAGCCCGCTCGGCCAAGCGATGGTCCGGCCGTGCGGTGACGGCACCTTAACGGAACCGAAACAGGGTCCAGCAGGGACCCCGCTACCGGCTGTCGCTCCGGTTGATCTCGGTATGCGGGTGCTCGTAGGGAAGCTCATCCGCCGGCAACGGGAAGGTCACCTCACCGAACGGGGACAGCGCGCCCTGGACCGGGGCAGCGAGCTCACTCACCGGGTGGTCCTCCTCCGACCAGCTCGGCCAGGTCGGATCGATCCGGTCGGTGCGCTTGGCCACAGCTCCTCCTCAGCTCGGTGAACACCATTTATTGTGCCCGACGCCGGTGCGGTCCCGCGCAGGGTGACCGCACCGAGGCCAGGCAACGGGTCGGGGGGGTTCTCGCTACCCTGGAGCGGATGCCCAGGACCGCACTTGTTGACTGGCTACGCTCCCAGGACGATGACACGCTGACCGGGCTGCTGCGCGCCCGCCCGGACCTCGGCGTACCAGCTCCGGCTGACTCGACAGTGCTGGCCACCCGAGCCGGGATCCCAGCCTCCGTCGCCCGGGCCTGCGAGGACCTCGACACCGTCACGCTGGCGGTGCTGTCGGCGCTGGTGATAGCTGGCGCTGACACCACATCGGTGCGCCGCCAGGACGTCGAGCGGCTGCTGGGCCGCGAAGCCGCCGGGCAGGTTCACCACGCCCTGGACACGTTGCGGTGCCGCGCGTTGGTCTGGGGCGACGATGCGGCACTCGCGGTAGCTCCGGCCGCACGCCAGGTCATCGGCCCGCATCCGGGTGGCTTGGGTCACCCGGTGGCTGAGCTCGTCGGCGTCGACCTCGACGCAATGCTCGCCGAGCTCGCCGATGATGAGCTGCGGGTATTGCGGACTCTGGCGGCCGGACCGCCGGTCGGCACCAGCCGGGACGCCACCGAGGTCCTCGCACTGGGCCGCGCCCGCACGCCGGTGCAACGCCTGCTGGCGCGCGGGCTGCTGCGGCGGGTCGACGCCAGCACCGTCGAACTGCCCGCGCAGGTGGGTCTGGCCCTGCGGGGCGACCAGCCACTGGGTCCGCTTCAACTGGATGAACCGGCGCTGCCCACGCATCGGTGTGAACCGTCCCTGGTGGACTCGACGGCCGCCGGCGCGGTGCTCGAACTGCTGCGCCAGACCGAGAAACTGCTCGTGGAATGGTCCGCAGACCCGCCCGCGGTATTGCGCACCGGCGGTGTCGGCGTCCGGGATCTCCGGCGAACCGCACGCCGGCTGGACGTCGATGAGGGGAGCGTCGCACTGCTCGCCGAGGTCGTCGTCGCTGCTGGACTGATCACCTGGACCAGCGAGGCAACGGGCACCCAGCTGTGGTTGCCCACCGTTGCCGCCGATGCCTGGCTCGCTGCACCACCGCAGCGGCGCTGGGCCATGCTGGTCCCGGCGTGGCTGGAGTTGCCACGGCTGCCCGGACTGGCCGGCACCCGCGATGACAAGGACCGTCCGCTGGCCCCGCTCTCCGATGAGTTGCGCCAGCCACACGCTCCGGCGCATCGGCGCCAGATCCTCGAGGCGATCGCCGAGCTGCCGCCCGGAAGCGGTATCCAGCGTTCCGAGCAGCTCGCCGCGGTGCTCGCCTGGCGGACCCCACGGCGAGCGAGCCGGCGACGCGACGACGTGGTCAACTGGACCATTCAGGAGGCCACCGTGCTGGGGGTGCTCGCGCTGGGCGCGCTGTCCTCGGCCGGCCGGGCGCTGCTGCGCGATGGCGCCACAGCCGCGTCAGCCGTCCTGCATGCCGCGCTGCCCGAACCGGTGAGCCACGTCATGGTGCAGGCCGACCGCACCGTGGTCGCACCCGGACCGCTCGAACCCGAGCTGGCCAGCGAGATCGGGCTGGTAGCCGACGTGGAGTCAGCGGGCGGCGCCACCGTCTACCGGATCACCGAGCACACCGTGCGTCGGGCACTGGACTCCGGTCGCAGCGCCGCCGACCTGCACGAGTTGTTCCGAACCCGATCAGTGACCCCGGTGCCCCAGTCGCTGAGCTACCTCATCGATGATGTGGCCCGGCGGCACGGGCACCTGCGCGGTGGTGGCGCTGCGGCATTCCTGCGGTGCGACGACGCGATGCTGCTCACTGAGGTCCTCGCGCATCCCGTCGCCGCACGGTGCGGGTTGCGCCGGCTCGCTCCCACCGTGCTGATCAGCCCGTTGTCGCTGGCTGCACTCCTCGACGAGATTCGCGACGCCGGCTTCAGCCCGGTTGCGGAGGGAGCCGACGGCGAGGTGGTCGATCTGCGGGCCGGAGCTCGACGGGCCAAGATACGGCCGCAGCCGATCCGCCGCGCGACCGTGCCACCCACCCCGTCGGAGGCGCAACTGACCGCGATGGTGGCAGCAGTGCGAGTCCGGGACGCTGCAACAGACCTACCGGCGCGCACCACGCTGTAGTTGCGCGCGCAGCTCGGGGGTCAGCAGTTTGCCGGCTCGGTCGACGAGCAACGTCATCTCGTAGCCAACCAGGCCGATGTCGCAGCTCGGCGAGGCTAACACGGCGAGACTGGACCCGTCGCTGATAGCCATGGTCAACACGATGCCGCGCTCCATCTCCACGACGGTCTGCACCACACCACCCGCGTCGAAGCAGCGGGCCGCGCCCTGGGTGAGGCTCACCAACCCCGACGTGACCGCGGCAAGCTGATCGGCTCGGTCCCGGGGTAACCCCGAGGACGGGACCAGGAGCAGACCGTCGGCAGAGACCACGACGGCATGCGCCACCCCAGGCACCTGTTGCACGAAGCTGTCCACCAGCCAGCCGAACTGGCTGGGCTGGGTTGATTGCTGGGCCGGTGGTTGAGGCGCTGCTGTCGTCACTGCTGATTCTCCTCGAAAAGTCTGCGCTCACCAGGTAGCCGGGCGATATCAGTCAACGTGGGCTGTTCATCAGCAACGATGCGGGCGTGCCGCCCGACCTGCAAACCACGCTGGTACCTGCTCAACCGGCCGCGGACAGCGTCCGGGGTACGGGTCGAACCGGCGGGCACCGGCGTCGACAGAATTCGCCCATCCACCTCGGACACCAGATGCGCGCGGGGCTGCCGTTTGGGCAACCCGGCTCGGGTGAACTCGTGGTCTACCAGGGCGCGCAGCGCTTGTGCGGCCTGCCACCCCGCGTCGAATGGGGATCGCCACTCGGGTGTGCTGGTGCTCGGCGGCGCAGACTGTTGCTCACGGAACCAGGCCGAGACCATCTCGTAGATCTCTTCGCAAACCTGCGGGGGCTGCTCGGCTGCCGCGACTCCCTCCACCGCTGCGCTGGTCGGCGGCTGGCCACCATCCAGCTGATCGGAGCCCGCCGCACGCTCAGCAGGCCCAGGCTCGTGGTGGCCGAAAAGCTCACGCCACTCATCCTGCGCCGTACGCGAAGGCTTGCGCATTGAGGTGACAACTCCCCGCGACGTTGGGGTGATCGAGGTGGGGCTGAAGAGATCCTCCGGGGTGGCCTCATCGATCACCGACACCTGCAGCGGCGGTGTGACCTTCGCCAGAGCGCGGAAATCGATAGTCACCAGGGAGGGCGGCAGCAGGGCCGTCGCGATGACTCCTCGGTCACCGAGGCGCGGGCGTAGCCGGACCGTGATGCCATGATGCGCGGCCAGCTCACGCACCACGAACATACCGACCTGACCGCGAACCGTCGCATCGACCGTCGGTACCGAGGCGAGCCGTCCGTTGATCTCCTGCAGTTCGTCGGGGGACAAGCCGGGTCCGGAGTCGGTGATGTCCACCTGGAGACCGTGGTTTTCGGTCAATTCGACGGAGAGGGTCACCATGGTTCCCTGCGAGGTGACGCTGGTGGCATTGTCGAGCAACTCAGCGATCAAGTGAACCAGGTCGTTGACGACCGCTCCGGCAACCACAGCCACCGGGGATGAGCCCACGGTCACCCATTGGTAGTCGGCAATCTCCGAGACCGCGCGCTCCAGAACGTCGCACATTTCCACCGGCTCGGCAGCGGGTTGCACCCGCCCACCGGCCAATACCAGCAGGTTCTCACTGTGCCGGCGCATCTGGGCGGCGACCCGATCGAGGTCGACCACGCTGTCCACCAGCGCGGAGTCCGGCGGCACTATCCCGCGTATATCCTCTACCAGCTGCAACTGGCGTTTCACGAGGCACTGACTGCGACGAGACAGCGTGAGAAAGACGTCATTGAGGCTGCAACGCAACTGAGCCTGCTCGCTGGCCAGCCGGACCGCTTGGCTGTGCACTTCATCGACCGCCCTGGCGACCTGGCCGACCTCCTCCCTGGAGTGCACCGGCACTGGGGCAACAGTCGGCTGGCCGGGGGCACCATCGGTGGCCCGCAGCTGCTCAGCGGCCTCCGGCAGCCGGCGGTCAGCGACCTCGAATGCGGCGGTGCGCAGCGCGCGCAACGGCTGCAACAGTGAGCGCACCACCACAACCAGCAACCCGACGGCGAGCAGCAGCAGCGCGACGACCACGAGGCCATCCCGCACCGCATCGCGCCACGCGCGGTCACTGCGCAACGTGGTTTCGCCATGCAACTTGCCGAGCAGGGTGATCTGCCCCTGGTGGATCGTCTCGATGGCCCCCTCCGCAGCAGATTCCCAGTCAGCAGGAACCGTCTCCAGGGGGGCTGCCCGCACCGCCCGGTCCACCGCGGCGTCCAGCAACCGCTGCCGATCGACCACCGACTTGGCAGTGAAATAGTTCTGCTGTTGCCCAGGGGACAATGCCTGACTGAACTCATCGGCAGCGGCATCGAAGCGGACTTCGCTGTCACGCAGAATGGTCACCTGCTCTGCGGACAACCCGCCGGACAGGATCCCGGTCAGCAACACCACCTGCTGACAAGAGGCCTGTTCCTCGGCAACCGCAAGCTCCTTGACACCGTCGGCTTGCGGGTCCAAGAAGCCTGGCACACCGTACATCGCTCGGCGGTCAAGATCGAGCAGCGCCGCGATGAGGCCGGAATACGCGGTGATGGCGTTACGCGCGGCCACCATGCCCGGGGCGGCGTTGGGTGCCGGAGTGACTTTGGGCGACGCAGTGGCATTAGGCGACGCAGTGGCATTGGGCGACACAGTGGCATTAGGCGACACAGTGGCCAGCCGCAGAGCAGAAAGCTCGGACAACCGGCTCAGCGCAGCCCGATGGGTCGGCACCCACTGGTCGGCCGCAGCGGCCGGGAAGGCAGCTGTACCGGAGTCCACTGCGCGCAGCGCGGCGACAGCGGAGTCCACCCGTTGAGCCTGCGCTTGGAACGCGGCTGAGTTGGCCGGGCGCCCGTGAGCGAGCATCGTGACCACCCGGTAGCGCTCAGTTTGCAGGTTGTACACCACCGAGCCCAGCCGCTGGGCGAATTCGACCTGGCGGGACAGCGCGGCAAGATCGTGTGCCGTTCGCACCAGATTGTTGACCCGCAGCACGCCGAGTACACCCGCGAGCACCAAGGGCACCAACAGTACTGCGGTGAGTTTGGTTCGCAGCCGCCAGTCCCGCAGCCGCCATCGGCTCCCGCGGCGTCGCGACAACGCGACACCGCGGGAGCCGATGACGGCAGCAGGCGAGCGACCGAAGCTCAGCGCCATGCTGCGCACTCTCCCAACTTCATGATCATGTGCGAGCCGCCGCTGACCTCCGCATAGCGTGCTCGACCAGCGCGATGAGGGTGTTCTTGGTCGATTCCCGCTCGCGGGCATCGCACGGGATGATGGGCACCGTGGACTCGATGGCCAGCGCTTCCCGGACGTCCTCAACATGGTGGCCGAGCCGGCCGTCAAAGCAATTGACTCCAACAACGTAGGGCAGACCACGGTCCTCGAAGAAATCGACCGCCGCGAAGCAGTCGGCCAGCCGACGGGTGTCCACCAACACGACAGCGCCGATCGCGCCACGGACGAGGTCATCCCACATGAACCAGAAGCGGTGCTGTCCCGGGGTGCCGAACAGGTACAGGATCAGCTCGGCATCCAGCGAGAGGCGGCCGAAGTCCATCGCGACGGTGGTAGTCGACTTGTCCGGGGTGGCTGCGAGGTCGTCGACCGTCGTACTCGCATCAGTGAGCACGGCTTCGGTGGTCAGCGGTGCAATCTCGGACACCGAGCCGACGAACGTCGTCTTGCCGGCACCGAAACCACCACCGATGACAATCTTCGCGGACACCACGTTGGAGCCGGCCGCAGCTGCCCATGCGGCGGGCGGGCCAGACCGAGAGGGGTCGGTCTGGACTGCTGCCACTGACGAGCCCCCCTGGGAACTTGCCCGATCAGAGCCGACGAAGTCCACTCAATACCCTTTCCATCAAGTCCATGCCCGGCGTGTCACCGGAGCTGTTCGCGCTGCGGTGTACCACGATCAAACCGATGCCTGCCATCTCCGCCAGCAGCACACGGGCCACTCCGAGCGGCAGAGATAGCAGAGCGGCCACCTCGGCCACCGAGCGGGGAGCGCGGCACAGGTCAGTCACCGCCCGGTGTTCCGCACTGGTCAGCGCTGCCAGGTCAGGACCGCGCGCACCGGTCGACACCAGCGTCTCCACTGCAAGATCAAATACTGGTGAGGTGCGGCCCTTGGTCCATGTGTAGGGTCGCACCACCGATGCTGAACTCGCCTGCTCGCTCCACTCGTCGAATCCCGCAACCGGCTCTGAGGTGCCTGATGAACCCGGCAGCCTCATACGTTGCCCGCCCAACCGCGAAGAATGATCACCGAGGTTGTTCAGCACATCAGCAAACGACCGGTGAGCACCGGCATTGCGCGCCTCATCGGGTTGCCTCACCACAGCCTCACCGTCGTCACGTCATCGGCCCAGCGCACCATTCAGCTCGGCACGCAAGTGCGGGCTGAGCTGCTGACCCACCTGATCGACCAGCAATGCCATCTCATATCCGACAAGTCCGATATCGCAGTTCGGGGCAGCCAACACTGCAAGGCTGGAGCCATCGCTGATCGACATCAGCAGCATGATCCCACGCTCCAGCTCCACCACCGTCTGCACCACCTGACCGGCGTCAAAGCAACGGGCCGCGCCCTGGGCCAAGCTGACCAACCCGGAGGCCACGGCGGCAAGTTGATCGGCACGATCCCTGGGCAGGTGGGCCGAAGCGGCCAGGGGCAGGCCTTCGGCCGACACGACCAACGCGTGTGCTACCCCAGACACCCGATTCACGAAGTCGTCGACCAACCACCCAAAGCATTCCGGCTGGATCTGCGGAGCAATCACTTCGCCTCCTCTGCTCCATCCTGCCGTTCTGCCGGCGACCCCTCAACCTCTCGATCGAGATTCCCTCGCGCTTGGCGCCCCTCACGGACGCCCTGCTGGTAACTGGCGAGCCGGCCGCGAACCGACTCCGCGCTGCGCACCGGCGCACTCGCGGGCTGCGCCCCCCCCGCGGTACCGGGCACCAACAAGGCCCGAGGCTGCCGCCGAGGTAGCCCCCCGGAGGTGAACTCCGCACTCACCGGAATCGCCAGTGCCTCGGCCGCCCGCCAACCCTCGTCCGCGGCGCCCCAGCCCTGCTCCGGCACACCGGTTGGGCGCGTGTTACCCGATGCCGGGACCGGCTGACTCCATGCGCGAGACGTGGCGGCATCGCTGGGGTCAGTTTCAGCCAAAGCCTTGCCCGGCTGCCGGCGCGCCAGGGGCGGTGGGCCGGCCATGACCGACGGTGGCGCCTGCGGCGAACCAGAATGGAGTGGCGGAGCATCCGGCAACAGGCCATCCGGCGAAGGGGCATTCGGCAACGGGGCATCCGGCGAGGGGAACTCCCGCGCCGGCACTTCCCGCACAACCCCGGTCGGCCCATATGCCGATGGTGCAGCCGCCCCATGCGCCGATGGCGCAGTCCAGCGCACCGGGACAGCTTCGTGCTCCTTGAACCACGCGGACGCCACATCGTCGAAGATCGGCGTGGAGTGCTGCAGCGTCACCCGGTACCCCGGCCCAGCCAGTCCCGCCACCGTGGCTCGGACCGGCCGGAAGAGCTCCGTTCCGGATCCGGCGTCAGAGACATTCACCGGGTTGTCCGCTGACGGGCTCGCCGGCGGTCCAGGCGGAGCCGGTGGCAGTACGGCTGACGTCGACGGCGTGTCGATGCGCTGCGGCAGCTCAACGTCGCCCGCCGCAGAGTCGCTAGCGTCGGAGTCGCTCACTTCGGAGTCGCTGTCGTCGCGCTTGTTGGCCGAATCGTTCACGACGTAATGGCCAGCCGGTTGCCCGTCGTTGCTGTTGGTCTGGTGCGTGCTCGCCGCACGGATATCGGCGCCGATGTGGGGGTCGATGTCGACGTCGGGGCGAGGAGCCGGCATCCCGCTGGCATCAGCGAGCGCTGCAACACCCTTGCGGGCGAACCCGTTGGCCTGGGCCAGGTCGGAGGCGGCCACCGCCGTCCCGGGCTCGATCACATCCGATGCCACCCGCACGAGCCGCGGGGGCATGCGCACTGAGGCCCAGACACCCACACCACCCTCACCGCGGCGCAGTCGCACCTCAATGCCGTGCCGGCTGGCCAACCGGCCTACCACGAACAACCCCATCCGGCGGGACACCGACGCGTCCACCACTGGCGGGGTAGCCAGCCGCTCGTTAGTCTCCGCAAACTCCGCATCGGTCATCCCGACACCGCGGTCGGCGACCCCGATCTCGACCGAGCCGTCTGCCGCCGACTCGCTGGAAACCATCACCTGGCTGTCCGGCGGCGAGAAATGGGTCGCGTTATCGAGCAACTCTGCCAGTAGATGCACCAGGTCGCTGGCCGACCGGCCGAGCACCAGCACCGCTGGCGGATGCTGCAACACCAGCCGTTGATACTGCTCCACCTCAGACACCGCGGCACGCAGCACGTCGACCAGCCGGACCGGCTGGCCGGAGCGGCTCGCGGCATCTGTACCAGCGAGAACCAGCAGGTTCTCGCTGTTGCGCCGCATGCGGGTGGCGAGGTGGTCGAGCTGGAACAGGTTGTCCAGCTGTTTCGGGTCCTGCTCACCACTTTCCAGCCGGTCGATGAGCTTGAGCTGGCGCTCGACCAGACCCTGAGTACGGCGCGACAGGTTAACGAAGATGTCGTTGACGTTGGCGCGTAACTGAGCCTGTTCGCTGGCCAGCCGGACCGCTTGACTGTGCACCTCGTCGAAAGCCCTGGCAACCTGACCGATTTCTTCGCGGGTACCGACCGGCACCGGCTCGATCGGCATTTCGGGCAGGCCTCCGTCACGGATCCGGGCCATCGCCTCAGGTAGCCGCCGATCGGCGACGTCCAGCGCCGTGCGTTTGAGCACGCCGAGCGGCCGCAGCAGGGCCCGGGCCACCATGATGCCGACCAACACCCCCAGGGCCAGCGCGAAGAAGAGAATGACCGAGTTCAGACCAGCAGCGGTGCGCACGTGGCTGAGCAACGTCTGCGCGGTCCTGTCGACCCGCTGCCGCAGCTCCTTCTCGAGGACGGAGATGCTGTCGACCACCACCGTGTTGCGCCGGTCCCACTCCTGCGGCGAGGTGTTCAGCGGCTCCGCCGCGAGGCCACGGTTGAGCACCAGCTGCAATAACCGCTGACGGGACAGCTCGGCATCCCCACCGACCCGGGTGGCATTGGCGCGCTCAGCCGGCGCCAAGGCCCCCCGGACTGCGTCCTGCGCCGTGGTCAGCCGGACAGCTGCGGTGCGCAGGTCGTCGATCTGACCGGGGCCGAGGCGGTTGGCGTAGAGCGCTGCTGAGACGATCGCGTGCTGGCGGCTGACCTGCTCGCGACCAGAGACCAGAGCGTGCGCGGCGGCCGCATCGTTGGTGACGGCGACATCGTCGAGCTGGCGGGTCAGTGCGACGTCCAGGTCAATCAGCGGATCGATCGCGTCGCTGTACTCGGTGACCACCACCTCAACGGGGCCGAAGCCGGTGGCCACGCTCGCCCGTAATGGCTCCAGCGAGCTGAGTGCAGCAAATGTGGAACGGGTGAAATCCAGACGCGGTATCTTGCCGGCCGACCCTTCGACCACCCGCGCGCTGCTGTCGACAGCACGGAACTGCAGGTCCAGAGGTCTGCGGTCACCTAAACGGCCCCCAGCAACAAACGCCGTGGCCAGGTCACGTTCCCGGGCCACCGCGCCGATCAGATCGGACAGCTGCTGCTGCATCTGGGCAATCTGGGAGATTCTGGCGTAGGCCGGAGCGGTGCTAGCCTGGTCGACGATCCGCAGCACACCCCCCACCAGGGCGACGACGGTGGGTACCAGCAGGACCGCGGTCAGCTTGACCACCACCGGCCAGTTGCGCCAGTACCACCGGGACTGGGCGCCCTCGGAGCCGGTCATCTCCTTTACCCGCCTGAGAAGGCCGGGCATCGTTTTTAACCGCTCGAGAAGGCCCAGCACTGCGGTCATGACCAGCCTCCCGAGACGGCCGGGAGCCGCGAGCTACTCGCTGGCACGGTGAGGTCCCTCCCCAGAGTCGACGGTGGCCGGAGATCCGGCACGCCACAGGTCACCTCGGTCGTGGGTAACCCGCGCTGCACTCACATAACACCTCTGGCACCGAGCCGGATACGCCCGATGTAGGGCACGGATGATACGACGGGCTGGGCCGGGTCGGGTCGTGGATCTCCTAACCGTGCTATCAGGCCGGCGGAGGCGCCAGTGTTCTGGGCCGACAAAACCCATCCGGACCAGACGGCAGTACCCTTTAGGGTGATGGAAAACACTAATTGTAATTTAGTCATCACCCAAAAAGGTCACCCATCACTCCGCATGTGAGCAGTTACCGGTGTCTTCGTGTCGTTGGGCGCCGGACGCCTCGGCGGTATCGGGTGCGGACGCACCTGGGATACTAGCTACCGTCTAGCCGATCACCGGCTGCGGTGGCTGCCAACCGGAGGAACCCGTTGAGCTCTTCGCCTGAGGCCGGACCGCTCATCGTCCAGTCAGACAAGACACTGCTGTTGGAAGTCGACCATCCGGCAGCGGGGGCCGCACGCGCCGCAATTGCACCCTTCGCCGAACTCGAACGTGCGCCCGAACACGTGCACACCTACCGGGTCACGCCGCTGGCCCTGTGGAACGCACGAGCCGCGGGTCATGACGCCGAGCAGGTCGTCGACGCGCTGGTGCGCTTCTCCCGGTATGCCGTGCCGCAGCCGCTGCTGGTCGACGTCGTGGACACTATGGGTCGCTACGGCCGGCTGCAGCTGGTACAGCACCCGACGCACGGGCTGGCACTGTTCGCCTTGGACCGCGCCGTCCTCGAGGAAGTGCTCCGGCACCGCAAGATCGCCCCGATGCTCGGGGCGCGGGTCGATGCCGACACCATGCTGGTGCACCCCTCGGAACGCGGCAGGCTCAAGCAGGGACTGCTCAAGATCGGCTGGCCGGCCGAGGACCTGGCCGGCTACGTCGACGGTGAGGCGCACCCGATCACGCTGGTCGAGGACGGCTGGTCGCTCCGCACCTACCAGCACGACGCGGTGACCGGGTTCTGGGCCGGTGGTTCCGGCGTCGTGGTGCTCCCCTGCGGCGCCGGAAAGACCCTCGTCGGCATCGCCGCAATGGCCGAAGCCCAAGCCACCACGCTCATCCTGGTCACCAACACGGTGGCCGGCCGGCAGTGGAAGCGCGAGGTGGTCGCGCGGACCTCGCTGTCCGAGGACGAGGTCGGCGAGTACTCCGGTGAGCGCAAGGAGATCCGCCCGGTCACGATCGCGACCTACCAGGTCATGACCCGTAAGTCCAAAGGCGAATACCGGCATCTGGATCTGTTCGACTCCCGGGACTGGGGACTGATTATCTACGACGAGGTGCATCTGCTGCCCGCGCCGGTCTTCCGGATGACCGCCGATCTGCAGTCCCGCCGTCGGCTCGGGCTGACCGCTACCCTGGTGCGCGAAGATGGCCGAGAGGGCGATGTGTTCTCCCTGATCGGACCCAAGCGTTACGACGCGCCGTGGCGCGACATCGAGACGCAGGGCTGGATCGCGCCGGCAGACTGCGTCGAGGTCCGCGTCACCCTCACCGACGCCGAGCGGCTGCGCTATGCCACCGCGGAGGCCGACGAGCGCTACCGGGTGTGCTCCACCGCCCGCAGCAAGCTCTCCGTCGTGGCCGCCATCCTGGATCGACATCCCGACGAACCGACACTGGTGATCGGCGCATACCTGGAGCAGTTGGAGGAGCTCGGCGAGGCCCTGGACGCGCCGGTGGTGCAAGGTTCGACCCGCAACTCCGAGCGGGAATCCCTCTACGACGCGTTTCGCCGCGGCGAGGTGCGCCGACTGGTCGTGTCCAAAGTGGCCAACTTCTCCATCGATCTGCCGGAGGCGTCAGTGGCGGTGCAGGTGTCCGGCACGTTTGGTTCCCGGCAGGAGGAGGCCCAGCGCCTGGGCCGGTTGTTACGCCCCAAAAACGACGGCCGACAGGCGCACTTCTACTCGGTGGTCTCCCGCGACACCCTGGACACCGACTACGCAGCCCACCGCCAGCGCTTCCTCGCCGAGCAAGGCTATGCCTACCGCATCATCGACGCCGACGACCTGCTCGGCCCCGCCATCCCCCAGATCGACTAGCACTGCCCCAGGCTCCTGCTCAGGCAGTCGGCGAACTGACCGATGATCTTCCCGCCGACATCCTCGATCAGGCCCCGGCCGAACTGGGCCGGCTTGCCCGTGACGGTCAGGTCGGTGGTCACCGTGACCGCGGTGCCCTCCCCATTCTCCGCAAGACTGGCCTGCACTGTCGCTGCCACGGTGCCCTGTCCCCCGGCTGCGGTGCCGGTCGCCGTGACCACGGCCCGGTGCGCGGCCTCATCGGTCTCGGTGAAGCGACCCGAACCGCGGTACTGCAAGGAGATCGGACCCAGCCGGACCTTCACGATCCCGGCGAACTCAGCACCGTTGACCGACGTGATGGTGGCTCCTGGCATACACGGAGCGACCCGCTCCGGATCCAACAGGGCCTGCCAAACGGTGTCGATCGGCGCCGGGACGGTGAACTTGTGCTCAAGCTTCATACCGATCAGCCTCTCACCACAACAGCTGCGGCACTCACGGTAACGAGCATCGGCTCGGCTGTGCTATGTCGATCACGAAGGGGGTACGTGCAGTTGTCGCAGGATGCTGCCTAGGTCACTTCGCTGGTCCGTGTGGTCAGCCCAGTGCGGCTGGTTCTCTGGAAGCAGGAGAAGATCATTTTTAGTGCGCTGGCCTGGCCGGAGTGCTCCCCGAGGATGACCGGTTCGGCCAACGATCCAGCAAACAGGTCCGCAACCCGGCGGGCTGCGGTCGCGGCTCCCGCGAGGTAGAGTGCGCCGGAAGGTCACCACCGGGAGGTGATCCGAAGATGCACCCGTCGATGACGGTCGTTCCCGCTCCGGTGAACCGGTTGTGATCCGCTGCATCCGTGCGGGGCTGATCGCGTTCGCCTCGACATAGCTACCGCGGTACCCGAATCCAGCAACCATGCTGGCAATCTCCTCGGCCACCGCGGGCGGGCAGACCGACAGGACGACCGCACTGTTCGCGAGCAGTTCACCGAGCGGAGCCGGACGCAGTCCGGCGGCCTCGGCACGGCGGACGGTGGCCGTGCTACGCCCGTCGGGGCACCACAGGACAGCATGGCCGCTGCACATGATCTGGGTGGCGATGGCGGCACCCATCCGGCCCGGGTGCAGCAGCCCGACCGTGACCGCGGCGCTCACCCGCTGGCTCCGGGCAGCACGGGCGGCGCCGAGGTACGGCTGAAGCTACGGATCTGGTCGTGTAAATCCAGCGCGAGTGCGCAAGTTTGATACTTCGGCCGCTGCAGCCCGCGGCCCACCTGGTGCAGGCGGCGCGAAACGCTTTCGATACGGCGCTGAGCAGCGATGGCCAGCACACCCTGAAGCTGTTCGGCGGCACCGTCGAGATCGTCACGGCCGAGCCGAGCCGCTACGAGGTCCAGCTGGGCAAGGCACAGCTCACCGAGGCGGCGCTGCTCCGGAGGGTCGGCCTCGTAGAGTTCGATGGCGTGCGCCGCGTCGCGCTCAGCGTAGATGTAGCTGTCCTGACCGCCTAACCACAGCCGAGCGGTCGCGGCGCAGTAGCTCTGCTTGGCCAGGGGGAAGGCGAGCATCCCACACAATACGCCAGCCACCAGGTACAGCTCGCGGCTCTGCTCCGGATACTGGCGGCCTTCCAGCAGCTCGAACGCCCGGTTTCGCAACTCACGTAGCTCGACGAATACCGGGTAGACAGGCCGGTTCGGATAGGTCGTCGCGATCCGGGCCAGGTCCGCGCGGAACTGGTCCAGAGTATGCGGACCGACATTGGACTGCTCGGCGAACTGCCCGCTCGGCGCGCTCACCGAACATCTGCTCCATAACCCGGCAGGCGGCTGGGTGCGGAAGACCATCGAGGTCACCCGCCAGCCTCGTCCGTGGAAGTTAGGCCACCACCGGTCATCCTCATCACCCTCCGAGCTGGCCTAAGCACACAACGTGATCAGCAGTATGCAACCTGGCGTGGA
Source organism: Pseudonocardiaceae bacterium (assembly GCA_050699575.1). Taxonomy (GTDB): domain Bacteria; phylum Actinomycetota; class Actinomycetes; order Mycobacteriales; family Pseudonocardiaceae. Next base: position 32,159 of record JBOHFG010000246.1, on the reverse strand, counting down.
TCGGCGCTGGCTGACAACGCAGATGTCCGGGAGACGTCCAATCACCGTCCCAGACACGTCGAGCTGGCGTCCGCCGCGACCACGGCATGTGCCCCGTGACGGAGCCAGACGGTGCTGACTGACGGGTTCACCGTGTACTGCTGCGGACCCAAGGCAGTGGCACACTCCTTGGTCGCCACTTATCACTGCCGGACTGTATCAATGTAGAGCATTGTCGCAATTGCAGCGCCCCCGAGCGGGTTGGCGTGCGCGGGATCGAAAGCCAACCGGGGAAAAATCAACCTCAGCCGTCGTTCGCATTCAGCGCGCGGCAAGACATGACGAAATGTCATGCCGGCTCCGGTTGATATGCGGAAACCACCGCGACTTCCAGGGCAGTCCCAGTCAATGAATTCCACTCCCGCAGCACCTTGGCTGACGGCAGCGGCAGCGACTCAAGTTCGTATGCACTCACCGCGACCGACCTAGACAAGCACCGCAGCACCCTGTCAAGCGTCCTGGTAGCCAGCACACGATTCAGAGCGGCTTGGCCGAGCAGCGGAGGAACCGTCTCAGTGGGCCGCACAACGTTGACGTGATTCTCTACGACCACGGCACCTCCCCACGAATTGAGCATATCAGCGGTCAACTCAGTGGCAACCAACCGCCGCGACTGTTCAGGCGCAGTCGTGCGCTGCACGAGCACGGCCGGCTCGGTGAGCACCATGACAGCTCGATCACTGGGTACACGCAACTCCAGATACCGCAGGTGGTCGCGCACCCGGTCGCGGTGGAGCCGGCCACCGTCGAGGTCCGCAGCCCACAAAACAGGCACCCGGTTGGGTCCCGGTTCGGGGTAAAGATCACTACTGCGACGATTCCACACCAGCGGACCCGTTGATACGCGCCAACCAGCAGCCGTCACATTCAGCGGCATGGCGCCGGCAGCAGCCGCCAGCGACGCATCGTCGGGTCGACGCGGAAGAAGCCATGGCGCATCGCCGCGCGGTAACCTTACACTGGCTACATTTGTGCGCATTCCATTAAGACTTGCGATCGTCGTGTGTCTAGCCTGGCGCCGGCAGCGATCACACCACGCTCGTCAAGATTCTCCAGTGCCGCGGCCAAGAACAAACCATAGAGGTTGGCATGGCCATACAACGTCGACGCGAACCGTGCGCGGTCCTCGGGTATCAATCAAACCCGCCCGTACGGCGGGTTCATCACTATTGCAGACGCTCTCACCTCGTTCTACTGGAGGCCATCACTAAGCCGAACCAATTCAGGAAACGGCCGCCTGCGCCGCACTGGAACAGCTGCGAGCAGCGGAAGCGCCTCGGCGGCCATCAGGACATTGGCCAACCACACGGCAGCGGGGTCCGTGTCGACGCCACCAATCACGTGTGGCAATCCCGCAGTCGCTACCAGTGGATCAATGCCTTGAACCGCCGCCACATGCTCGCGTAACGGCGGCAGCAACAACGCCCCGGCTCCGCAGGCCGGATCATGAACAAGTCCCGGAAGCCGCTGCGCCGACCCTCGACGCAATCCAAGAGCACGTCGTCGGGCTCGAACCTGCGGCGACAACGCCGCGACGTAGGCAGAACCGACATCGTGCGCGGATGCTGCGAACGACACACTCTCATCGGGTTCGGTGTCTCGCAGCCCTGCTGGGAGTGGCGCCGCCAACGCATGGCCGACGTCCAACCACGAGCCCGAAAGCGTGGCCGCCGCCGCTCGCGCAGCCCACCACGCCGGCACTGCGGCCAGGACCGCCAGCGCGGACTCTGGAAGGCTGGCCGCTGGGTCCGGCCCCGCGACCGCCGCTCGTGATCCGCGTGCGCCGAGGTCACGGGCGACCGTACCTGCTGTGATCATCGTGGGCGCCATGCCCGCATTATTGCCGTGGACACCGACAACATGGGACTCGGTGTCGGTGGGTCAACCTCCTACTCCGGCGGCCGCGATGACCGCTCTCCTGGTGAGTACCCGGGCGAGGTGCTCGCGGTAGTCGGCGTCGGCATTGCTGTCGGACACCGGGCTGGTGCCCTCCGCGGCATGCTCGGCTGCCGCGCGGATCGTCTCGGCAACGGCCGGTTGACCGACCAGTGCCTGCTCGACGCCGATCGCCCGGATGGGGGTGGCACCCATGTTGGTCAGCGCCACCCGGGCCTGCGCGATCAACCCGCCCTCGGTCCGCACCGTTGCCGCGACCGCGACGATCGACCAGGCTTGCACGACCCGGGTGAACTTCTCGTAGTGCGCGCCCCAGCCGCTCTTCTTCGGGATCCGCACCTCGACGAGCACCTCATCGGGCCCCACCGCGGTGGTGAACAAATCGACGAAGAACTCCGCGGCCGGCACGGTGCGCCGCCCACCGGGCCCGACGATGACCATCTCGCAGTCCAGCGCCACCGCGGGGGCGAGCAGGTCGCCAGCGGGGTCGGCGTGCACCAGGGCACCACCGACGGTGCCACGATGCCGGATCTGCGGATCACCCACCGTCCGGGTGGCCAGGGCCAGCACCGCGGCATGCTCCCTGACCAGTGGGTCGTTGAGCACGTCATGGTGCGTGGTCATCGCCCCGACCACGATCGCGTCGCCGTCCTCACGTACCCCGCGCAGCTCGCTGATCTTGTTCAGGTCCACGAGGGTCGACGGTGCGGCGAGCCGCAACCGGAGCACCGGCACCAGGCTCTGCCCACCTGCAAGAACCTTGGCGTCCTCGCCGGCCTGGGACAACGCCTGAACCGCTTCCTCGACTGTGGAGACAGCGACGTAGTCGAACGCGGACGGAATCACCGGGTACCTCCGCGGGCTGACTGCAGCGCGCGCCACACCCGTTGCGGCGAGCACGGCATCGGGATGTCGGTGACCCCGAGATGGCGCACCGCATCGAGGACCGCATTGACCACGGCCGGGGTGGAGGCGATGGTGCCGGCCTCCCCGACGCCCTTCACGCCCAGCGGGTTGGTGGTGGACGGGGTCACGGTCCGGTCGGTGGTGAAGTGCGGCAGGTCCGCCGCGCTGGGCACCAGATAGTCGGCCAGCGTGCCGGTGATCAGCGTGCCACCCTCGTCATGGATAGCCTCCTCGAACAGTGCCTGCGCGAGGCCCTGGGCCAGACCGCCGTGCACCTGTCCCTCGACGATCAGCGGATTCACCACGGTGCCGACGTCATCCACGCAGACGTAGCGGCGAATCGACACCTGGCCGGTCTCGGTGTCCACCTCGGTCGCGCACAGGTGGGTGCCGTGCGGGAAGGACAGGCTCATGGGGTCGAAGGTGGCCTCAGAGTCCAGCGAGGGCTCCATCTCCTCCGGGTAGTCGTGTGCGGCGAAGACCGCGAACGCGATCTCCTGGATCGTGACACCCCGGTCAGTGCCCTTGATGGTGAACCTGCCACGGTCGAACTCGATGTCTCGCTCGGAGCACTCGAGGAGGTGCGCGGCCACCTTGCGGGCCTTGTCGAGCACGCTGTCGGCGGCCTTGAGCACCGCGATAGCGCCGACGACTGCGGACCGGGACCCGTAGGTGTCGAAGCCCCGAGCCGAGATCTGGGTATCCCCGTGCAGCACTTCGATGTCGTCGAACGGCACCCCTAGCCGGTCGGACACGACCTGGCTCCACGCCGTTTCGTGGCCCTGGCCATGCGGGGAGCAACCGGTGACCACCTCGACCTTGCCGGTGGCCAGCATCCGGATGCTGGCGTGCTCCCAACCACCGGCGGCATAGGACAGCGCACCCAGCAGCCGGGACGGCGCCCACCCGCACATCTCGGTGAACGTCGAGATGCCGATCCCGAGCTGCACCGGGTCGTTGGTTTTCCGGCGGTGGCGCTGCTCGGCGCGCAGACCGTCGTAGTCGAACAGCTCCGTGGCCCTGGCGGTAGCCGCTTCGTAGTTGCCCGTGTCGTAGGTCAGCGTGGCGACGGTGGTGTACGGGAACTCGTCATGTTTGATCCAGTTGCGCTGCCGCAGCTCCAGCGGCTCCATGCCCAACTCGACGGCGAGCTCGTCCATCATCCGCTCGATGCCGAAGGTGGCCTCCGGGCGTCCGGCGCCACGGTAGGCGTCGGTCGGTGTCTTGGTGGTGAACACGTTAGTGCAGGCGAAGTGATAGGCCGGGAACTTGTAAATCCCACAGAACACGAATGCCCCGAGGATCGGTACCCCAGGTGTAATAATGCGCAGGTAGGCGCCCATGTCAGCGATCAACTCGACCTTGAGACCGGTGACCGTGCCGTCCCTGCGGGCGGCCACCGTCAGATCCTGGATCTGGTCCCGGCCGTGGTGCGCGGCGAGCATGCACTCCGAGCGGGTCTCGGTCCACTTGACCGGCTTGCCCATCCGCCGGGCGACCAGCACGGCGAGGATCTCCTCCGGCGTCACTTGCAGCTTGCCACCGAACCCACCACCGACGTCCGGTGCGATGACCCGCACCTTGTGTTCGGGCAGGCCCAGGGTGAGCGCGATCATCGTCTTGAGGATGTGCGGCACCTGGGTGGACGACCACATGGTCAGCTGCTCACCGGTCGGGTCCACGACGACGGAACGCGGTTCCAGGAACGCGGGGATCAGCCGCTGCTGGCGGAACCGTCGCCGTACGATGACCTCAGCGTCCCGAATGGCGTCCTCGACGTTGCCACCGCTGCCCGCCTGCGCCGAGTCGAAGACCCACAACGCGTTACGGTTGGTGCCGAGATCGGGGTGCACCAGCGTGGCGCCGTCGGCTAGCGCGGCCTCCATGTCGAGAACCGGGTCCAACTGGTCGTAGTCGACCTCGACTGCATCGGCGGCGTCGGCGGCCGACGCGGCATCGCGGGCCACCACGATCGCTACTCCCTCACCGGCGAAGTGCACGGTGTCGGAAGCCAGCGGTGGGGCCTGCGGCGCCTTCATGTCCGCAGTAATCGGCCAGGCACAGGGCAGGCTGATGCCTTCGGCGCCGAGATCGGCGGCGGTGAACACGCCCTGCACCCCGGGAAGCCGCGTGGCCGCGCCGGTGTCGATTCTGGTGATCTTCGCGTGAGCCAGCGGGCTGCGGACCACAGCGATGTGCAGCATCCCGGGCAGCGAGATGTTGTCCGTCCAGCGGGTCCGCCCGGTGATCAGCCGGGCATCCTCTTTGCGCTTGCGGGCTCGGCCGAACTCGGCGGTCGTCGGCGGCGTGGTGGTCGTCATCAGTTCCCCCCTGCGACGACGGTACCGGGCACGACGGTGCTGGGCTGGGGTACGCGTACGGCGGGCTTCATCTGTTGCGCCGCATCGAGCACGGCACGCACGATGTTCTGGTAACCGGTACAACGGCAGAGGTTGCCCGCCAACCCCGCGCGCACGCTGTGTTCGTCCGGATTTGAATCGTCGCCGAGCAGGTCAATCGCCTGCATAATCATCCCTGGGGTGCAGAAACCGCACTGCAGGGCGTGGTTGTCATGGAAGGCCTGCTGCACCGGATGCAGCTGGCCATCGCGGGTCAGGCCCTCGATCGTGGTGATCTCACTACCGTCGACCTGGACCGCGAAGACCGAGCAGGACTTCACACTGCGGCCGTTGAGGTGCACGGTGCAGGCACCGCAGTTGCTGGTGTCGCAGCCGACGACGGTTCCGGTCTTTCCGAGCCTCTCCCGCAGGTGGTACACCAGGAGGGTTCGTGGTTCAACGTCATCGACGTAGGAGACGCCGTCAACCATGACAGTGATGCGTGCCACGGGCTCGCTCCTCGTCCGGTCGGGGCCGCCGACCGCGTGCGGTGGGTGATCCTCAACAACCGGGGTCACCGAGGAGCCGTCACGCCGTGTGCCGACAATGACTTATCCCACCGTGCATCCGGCCCCACCGCAACAGTCTTCATGCTTCACGGAAGAGAAATCAGCAGGTCGGTGACGCCGAGATCCGGTCCACCAAGTTGAGCCGGAGGACACCGTTGCGTTGACCGACGTGCTCGGGCAGGGCACGGTCGTTTCACGATCATGCGCCGCAAGCAGGTCGGGGAAGCTCAAGCCTCGTGAATGGCCGCCCCGGGCCACCCACACGAGGGCCCGCCAGGTGATAATGTGACGATATGTACACCGCTCGTTAACCCACTAGGATGGATACTCTCTCGAGACCATGACATCATTCCAAAAAGAGGCTATCCTGACAACCGGACTGGTGATTTTAAAAGTAAATCTGAAATTATTGACCCGACTGCCCACGAAAGTTAATCACAATCCTCAACATCCGAATCACAGGGTCTGAATTACCTACCTTCATGTGAATATTTTCATCGCCAGAAAGGTGAAATTGGGATGGAGAACGAACCAAAAGTACTCTTGGAGATACCCGAGGGTCGCGACGTACCCGAAGCTGAGCTTAAGGCACTCTTGGAGATGCTCAAGAGCCGTCCCGTACCCGGAGCTGCATGGTGAGTTGAAAATCTCATGGCGGATTCACCTGCGCGAGGGGTAGTCATACCACATGGCGACCCCTCGCACAGGCTCCTACGAACGTTTGGGCACATAATCTATGGCCACCTTCTCATTCTATGGATGTTTTGACGGCGTTGTCGAGCCAACCCCGGCGGATGCAACTCTATTCGGGTCCCCTCCTTTCCGTGCGGTGACCCATTGCGAGCCTTTCCGGGCGGCGACCGGTTATGGCTGGTATACCTATCCGCCGTTGAACTGCTTCCTAAAATGGGACGGCGCATCCTTCGGCTTCCTGCCGACCGGTGGAAACTCGTGGCTCCCTGTCAATAATGTGCCGGCCGCAGTGATCTACCACATGCGAGACGAGAAGCCACCGGAAACTTCAGCGATGGACTTGCCGATCTTCAGCGAACTTCCCGAGCCTGGCATGCTCCAAGTGTGGACAGGCCTCATGGCACGTACAGATATCGGTTGGTCTCTTCTGATTCGTGGCGTCCCCAACCTCCCCGGAAGCCTGTCCTATGAGGTTCTGGAAGGGATCATCGAAACTGACTGGTGGCACGGCCCGCTGCTCGGCAATCTACGTTTCCGTAGGACGGACGAGATGATCCGCCTCGACGTTCGGCGCCCGCTAATGGCGATCCAACCGGTGCGACGTGAGGCCTTCCAGGCCAGCCTGCTGCGCGACACAGAATTCACGCCCTACAGCTCTGCTCACAACGATCACGCGGAGGCAATGGTGGCGACTGCGATGGCTGTCCGCAAAAAAGGCCGCCCAGGAGGCTACCGGGCCGAGGTTGCACGCCTGCGTAGGAATACCCATGAGGGCAATTGAGGAATGAGCCAGCTCTGGACCCGACTGCATGCCGCCGGCCGTGACCTCAGAGCTTGACCGTGCAGCCGCCCGGTCGTCACCCCGGTGCCAGGAAGCGCAGCGCTTCCGTACCCGCTGGGGGCCCGAGGACTGCCTGAACTCCCGCGATCTCGGCGGCCTGCGCCTGCTGAGTGGTGGCCATACGGAGTTCGGCCGGGTGTTCCGAGCGGCGGTGGGCAGGCAGGCCGTCCCTGAGGTGGTGAGGATCCTGGCCCGCACCATCGGTTCCCCGGTGCACTTCGTAGACCTCAGATCCCCACGGGAGGTGCTCGACAGTGTGACGACGACTTGTTCGCATCCGGATGTTGTGGTGCACCGGTTCCCCCTGCACGATCCACAGTTCTCGGATGTGGCCCACCACTTGCGGACTCCGTCGGCCTTCTCCCGCCACTATGGGGCCTTGATCCGCCCTGCCGTCCCGGCGGTCGCAGCGGTCGCGGAACTCGCAGCCGGTGGCCACATACCGGTAGTGATCGGCTGCCGGCTTGGCAAAGATCGGACTGGGGTGGTGACCATACTCCTGCTCCACCTGGCCGGGGTTCGACTTGCGGATATCGCCAACGACTTTGCTCTCACCGCCCGGGCGTTCCGTCGGTTTCCCACGCAGGTGGCCGCACTCGCGACAGTGCACGGTGAGCCTCCAGCGGAGGTCATGCGCCGTTGCGAACTGCCAGCTTCGGTCGCACGCCACTTACTGCTCAGACTCTCCCAGATCCCGGGAGGCCGGGCCGCTGCATGGGAATTTCTTGGGGTGAACCGTGTGGTTGCGGAAGCAGCCCGCAGCAGCCTGAAAATCGAATAGGAGAAATTTGAATGGACGTCTTGGTGATGTGGCCGCCACACATCCCCAGCTACTTCAACGCCGGACACCACCTCGGAGTGTTCCTCACGGCGTCCTATCTTCGCGGGCAACCCGGCATCACATCGGTAGACCCGGTAGATGCCGGAGCGCTGAATTACACCTGGAAGGAACTCGGTGAGCTTTTTTACCAGCACCGTTACGACCTTGTAGCGATCGTCAACGACTTTGATAATGTAGACGACCTACCCCGGCTGCTGCGCTATATCCGTGCTCTCTCGCCCGGCAGCCAGGTCATCACAGGCGGTCGGCTCAGTACCCAGACGCCGGAGGTATTTCGGGCGTTCGACCTTGATGCCATCGTGCACAGCGGTGATCTGGAGGCCGCAGTCGCCGGCTACGCCACCTACCTGGCCGCTCCCGGCTCCCTTGTGCCGGCCGGGGTCAGCATCCGGACGGACGGAGGGTGGGTTTCAGGAGCGCGCGGCACGGCGCTGCCGCCGTCAGAGTGGCAGCTTCCCGACCCGGCGGACATCCCGTACGCGGCCTACGACCGGATGTACCGTAGGGACCAGAACAAGTTCTGCGGTATCCCGGAGCGGCGCGAGCTCGTCGTCCCGGTAGCCCGAGGATGTGCCGTTAACTGTTCCTTCTGCGAAGTGCCTTCCGTCCAGGGTATGCGGGACCGAAGACTGACGGTGGAACGGACGGTCTCGTACATCGAGATGTGCTTCGCCCAGCATCCTTTCGAGTACGTTTCTTTCTACGCTCCGACCTTCACCTTCGACCGTAAATGGACGCTGCGGCTGTGCAAGGAGCTTGTTGCCCGTGGCTCTTGCTTCCCGTGGAAGTGCGCTACGACCATCGCCCACCTGGACGGCGAGCTAGTCACCGCAATGGCCGCATCAGGATGTGTCCGGGTGAGCGTCGGGGTGGAAACCCTGGAGCCAGGCGGGCTGCCGACGCTGCCCCGGCGCAAGCAGACCGAACTCGAACGCTTCCACGCACTGGCCGCCTCCTGCGAGCGGCATGGCGTTGAGCTCAACTGCTTCGTGATCGCGGGCCTGCCCGGCACCACGGTGAAAGGCACCGCACGCACGGTCGAGGAGATCCGTAGTGTCGGTGCGCGGGTCCGTCCCACTGTCTACTCCTCGCTGGGCCGGCTGCGGGAGGCTACGGACGTGCTGGCGCTATCCACGTTCAACCGGCAACTGCTACACCCCGAGGATGTAGCCGACCCAGCGACGGCAGACGCGTTCCACGCATTCCTGTTCGGCAAAGAGGACTGGAGCACCCGGGTGATGCACCGTGTCCCCGTCCGTGGCGCTGACCTGTGATCACCACAACGCCACCGATGCTGCACCGCCGCCCCCGCAGATCCATAGACCCGCGGGTCAATCTGAGCTCGAACGAGCTGCGGCACCCGGCCGTGGCCAGGCTGGTGAGCGAGTTGATGCGCGACTTCGATCCGGTGGTCCTGGTCCGCTACCCGGTCCAGGACGCCGCAGTCCGTTCTGGAGCCGAGTTCTTGGGGCTGCACCCCGATAAGATTCTGCTGAGCCCGGGCTCCGACGCGGCGATTCGGATGCTGCTCACTACTCTCCGCGGCAGCGGCCGTCACCTCCTGCTCCAGGAGCCCAACTACGAGGTATGGACCACTGGGCCCGAAGCCCAATACTGGGACATCGTCCGGGTACCAGCCTCGGACGGCACCGCCGCCGGATCGTTACGGGCGCTGGTGGGTGAGCTGGCCAGCGCCTCACCTGCAGTAGTGGTGCTGTCCTGGCCGAACAGCCCCGGTGGTTACACTCCAGACCTTGCGGCAGTGGCCAAGCTGTCCCAGCGATGCGCCCTGGCTGGGCATCTGCTGGTCCTAGACGCCTGTTACGCCGGGTTCGCAACGGATCCCCGGAAGGTCCTTCGACTCGCCGACCGGCACTGCCTGGTACTCATGAGCTGGTCCAAAATGTTCGGCACGGCTGGTGGGCGGCTCGCCGTGGTCACCGGGGCGCAGGATGTCCTGGACCTGCTCGCTGCCCATGGGCTGGAGCAGCAGGTCGGGGCTCCGATGCTGCACGCGTTCGCCCGTACACCCCTTGTTTACGAGCAGCTCGCCAAGGTCTGGCAGGAGATCGCCGCTCGCCGGGAAACCGTTCAGGCCCGACTGCGCGCAATCGGCCTGCACTGCCCAGACTCAGGCGGAAACTTCCTCCATGTGGCGACCAAAAGCGCCCCAGCGGCCCGATCACTTACCGGACTGCTGTCCGCAGCGGGCTTCAGGGTCAGAAACATGGAGACCACCACGGGTCTGCTCCACCATGTCCGGTTCACGGTCGGCATCGGACCGGATGACGATCGCTTCCAGCAGTTGCTGGAGCAGGAAGCGATGAAGCGATGATCCCATCCCTCCCGTCCGAGCCCGGAACCCGGGTGACCGACCGCCCCTTCCGGCACGTCCGCTACGCCGCGGGCAGCCTGATCGACCGGGCGGAGGGCCGCCAGCTCACTGCGGAGTTCCCCAGCCTGAAATTGTTGCACTCGGAACGCCGAGGGCACCGCAAGAGCTACCAGGTGAGGGTGCTTCCCCTGCACAGTGCACACGGTTGGCAGCCCGATGCGCTTGGCCTGCTGTCACCGCGCTGGTGTGCCTTCGCCGAGCGTCTGGTCACGCCCAAGCACCTACGCTCGGTCTGTGAGTTACTCGGGCTCACCACACGAGGCGTGGCACCGGATGACCTCTGGGTCGAGCTGCGTCTGGCCGAGTACGTCGCTGGCGGTTGGATGTCTCGCCACACCGACCGCGCTGATAAGGCTTTTTCGCAGATCTTCTATTTCTGTCCCGATTGGCAGCCGGGCTGGGGCGGCGGCCTGGCCCTATACGACTCGGAGCATGCCGAGACTCCAGCTACGCTGATCGAGCCCGAGTGTGGAAACGCAGTGGCATTCGCCCGCTCCGATGTTTCGTGGCACGAGGTACTCCCGGTGTCAGTACAGGCCCTAGCGTCCCGTCGGACTCTGCTGGTTCACGCGTACTACCGAGAGCCGCCCCTAGACAGCGCACCGGGAGCCGGTTCATGACCTCAAGGATTTTCCCCGGTGGTGCACATGGTGGTCGGATCTCCGCAGTCACCTTCGACCTGTTCGGCACCATTGGCCGCTGGTCCGACAACACCGTGCCAAGCGCGGCCCATGTGCTTTTCCATTACGCGCCCAACCTCGACCAGCTGCAGGCCGCTGAGGTGATCACGCTCATTGAGGGGCGCGATGGTGAGGCCCAGTTCGACGCGCCACCCGACGCGGCCGCGTATCAGGCCTGGCAGGAACAGAGTTGGTCGGCTGCCGCACGGACCGCGAAAGTGACCCTGGACGAAGACGTCCGCCGGTTAATGCACCTGGCTGTGCAAGTCCGGGAGCTCGAACTCTTCCCGGACGCAATCCCCGCTCTGCGACTGCTGTCCGAACGCAAAATTCGATGGATACTGTGTTCGAACGCGTCTCCCGACGTGGCCGCCAAGCTCGATGCGCTCCTGCCGACAGAACTCCGGCCGGCAGCGGCGGTGTTATCTTGCAACGTCGGCGCACGCAAGCCGCACCCGAGGATGTACCGCGCCCTTAGTGACGTGATCGGGGAGACTCCCAGCGAGACGCTATTTATTGGAGACCGGGCCGACTGCGACTACCACGGCCCGCAGCTAGCTGGTTTCACCGCCGCGCTATTGCATCGACCAGGCACGGATCACCCGGTAGACGCGGCTGCAGCGCCGGAGACGGTGCCACACGAGCACCGTTGGACTAGCCTCAGCAGGCTGCACGAGGTCCTGCTAGATCCCTCCTTTGGATCCACACCGTAGATAAGGACCACCCGATGACCGCTACGGCCGAAGAACCTCTGCTCGATTCACTCCGGTGCGCTGATTGGCAGACCGAGCCGTGGCGATACGCCTGCATACCCGCCGCGTTACCTTTCCTGATGGCGGAGAAGATCGCCGCCGAGTTCCCGGCTGAGTTACTCAAGCGGTGCAGCCGCCTTGATGGAGAGAAGTCGTACCGTTTCAGGACCGCTCCGGTCGACGCGGCTACTCGCCGGGTAGTCGGCGCCACCGCTCTGCCGGAGTTGATCGAAACACTGGCGAGCGAGTGCTATCGGACATTGCTAGGCACTCTGACCGGCACTGACCTGGACGACGCCAGGCTGACTACCAGTTTATGGGAGTACGCGTCCGGCGACTGGCTAGTTCCGCACGTTGACAAGGTCGACAAGATCGTTACCCAGATCTTCTACCTGACACCAGGCTGGAAAGAGCACGACGGTGGACGGTTGCTGATCCTCGGCAGCTCCGACCAGCGGGACGTTCGCGCCGCTCATGTTCCGGTCCTCGGTAGCAGCGCCGTTCTTGTGCGCTCCGATGCCTCCTGGCACGCGGTCGAAGCACCGCTGCTAGATATTCCAGCCCGGCGGTCGCTCACTGCCACCTTCTGGTATTGATACTCCCAACCTGGGCTTCGTAACGAACGGACGTGCCATGGCAGACAGCGATGCCACCACCAAGGACCGGCCGTACCCGGACCGCGGACAGCCCGACAGCATCGTACGCAAGAGCGGCTTCGCCTGGCTGTGGGCCGGCGAGACCCTCTCTCTGCTCGGTACCCAGGCGACACTGGTGGCGGTGCCGCTGACAGCGGTACTGACGCTGCACGTTTCTGGCTTAGGCATGGGCGTGATCTCGGCAGCTGGCTGGGCGCCAATTGTGCTGTTCGGACTGGGAGCGGGTGTATGGGCGGACCGACGAAATCCGTGGCGGATCATGTTCGTCGGCGATGTCTGTCGTGCGCTGCTCATCATGATAATTCCACTGCTCGCCGCGCTGGATCAGCTCAGCCTGGTGGCTCTCGTGGCCGACGTAGCAGCAGTGGGGACCTTCTCCGTCTTCTTCGACATCGCCTGCCAGACCTTTGTGCCGGAACTTGTCGACAACGATGCCCTGGCGCAGGCGAATGGCCGGCTAGAGCTGAGCCGATCTGTCTCCTACCTGGTTGGTCCCACCCTGGCGGGCTTCCTGGTGGCGGCGGTGTCCGCGCCCAACGCCCTCTGGGTGGACGCGGTTTCGTTCCTTGTCGCAGCACTACTACTCCTGCCAATCGCGACCAGGAGCCGTTCGGTGGCCCGGACGAATTCCCGGGCGCAGAGCACGGTCAACGCTCCCGGCGTGGTGACCGTTCACGGGTCGACTCCGGCCGCCAACTCGATCAGGCGGGACATCGTGAACGGGCTGCGCTTCGTGGTCCATCATCGGGTGTTGCGCGTAGTCGTGACCATGGCGGCGCTGTCCAATGTCTTCATCTCGGGCGCCGAAGCCCTGCAGATCCTTTTCGCCAGCCGGGAGCTCGGGCTGTCCGCACAGGTCATCGGCGTCTGCATCGGAGTAGCCGGCGGCGGAGCACTGCTGGGCGCCATTGCCACCTCAGCTGTGACGAAAGCGATCGGCGAAAGCCGCACAATCGCGGTGGGTTTTCTGCTCACTCTGACGGGCGTCTTAAGCCTTTCCCTTGCTCCCAAGATCGGCGCAGCCTGGTTCTTTGCAATGACGCAGGCGCTGTTTGGTATCAGTGGCCCGCTGCTAAACATTAGCCTGGTGACGCTCCGCCAGAAGATCACACCACGGGATATGCTAGGCCGGGTCAACGCATCAGCTCGAGTTTTGATCATGAGCAGCCTGCCACTAGGCTCACTGCTGTTCGGCATAGTGGCCGACATTACCAGCATTCGGACGACCCTTTTTCTGGTTAGCGGGGGCCTCGCGGCTGTCTGCCTGCTGACTGCCGGTCCGCTGCTACTACGCGCGCCCCTGACGAAGTGACCGAAAAGCGCGCGCAGTGGACATTTCGCACCATATTACCGGAGGTAAAAATGACTGGCCGGCCGCTGCTCATCCGCTTAGCCAACAGTACGGAAGCCGTCGCGGAGCCGGACAGCCAGGCGGTGTTCACTTTGCAGCCTCCCGCGGAAGCGTCTCGGCGGCAACGCTGGGAACGGGTTCTGTCCTGGTACCTGCCGCATAACGACGCGGTAGTTCTCCCGACCGTTGACGCCCGGACAGCTGCCAGTCATCCGATCGCCATGATCGGTGGTGCCTGCGCAGAGGTAAAGCAATATGCGTTACTCACCGGAGGACGGCCGGTCGTCAAAGCTGACTCGCTCAGCGCCCTCGCAGCCGAGCTGGGGCACAGCACTCCCGCCGTCACCGTAGTGGCATCCCCCATGTTACTCACCGTGCGGGAGCTGCGCGCTTTCGTCCGGCGAACGGGGATCCTGCCCGCCGTAATTACCGGGCGGGACCAGGCGGCGGTTGGCTTTATGCTCGCCAAACAGCTGCTGCTACATGCCGGTCTGCCCAAGGGACTGCGAGCCAGGGCTACACTAGACGAACTGGGTGACGCTGCTGCCTTCATGGCGAGCATGGGCCCGGCGGAGCGGACGGGCTTCGGTTCGGATGCCGTCCAGCGGGTGCTGGCCGGTGATTGGCGCGGCCTGCTGCTGCACGTGCACGGTGAAGGCAGTCATGCCAACCTCCGCAGCGCCGTGCTATGCGGGGTGGATGAGGGTGCGGAGAGAATTGGGGGCCGGGAGGTCACCGACGGCTGTGCGCCAACGAGCCGACGCTGCAAACGCAGCGGCGGCGCGGATGGCAATGTCTATTCGTTCCATATGCTGCGCACAGCTGAACTTATTTTCCTGTCCTGCAACGGATTCTCCGTCGCGGGAGAGGAGTACCCTTCAGACAACAGTGCCATCCTGTCCCTGGTCGAGGGATACACTGCCCAAATCGTGTGCAATGACCGCTCGGTACCCACCGGACCAGAGCAGGTCACGGCAGCCTTCACCGCCTCGGCCGGGATCAGCCCGAAGGCGCTCGCTGAGGTCCTCAACGAGGCGTATTCCGACGGGGCTACCGGGATTCCAGCGGAGCCTGGCACCCATCCCTGGCTCCTTGTGGGTGATGCACTGGTCGGGGAGACGCCCAGCGGCCCAGCCTTTGCCGGCAAGATAAAACGTTGTGTCAACGTCTGTCCCGCCTCGGTGTACACCAGGGCGGGAGAAGACAGCCGGATCGTGTTCGCGACGTCGGCGTCGCTGGTGGTGGCTGGCTCCGATCCGGAGACGGAAATCCGCGAGGACCGGAACGGTAATCCCCGGTTCGCTACCGCTGACCTGGCCGCACAGGTGTCGGCTGTTGAGCTGACGCTCCGTCACGCGCTCTGTCTCGACCTGCTGCTGGACGTGGTCGCAGACCGGTTAGGAGACGGGGAACTACCACCCGGCACATGGGAGCAGCTCCGGGTTGCCAACGGCTACCTTCGGGCGGCATGCGGCCGGGCCAGACAACGACTCAAGCTCGCGGTAACCTCCCGAGTAGCTGGACCGAAAACTGAAGAAGCACAAATGGTCATGGACCAGATCAGTGCGGTGTGGAGTTCCCTGTTGGCCACCGCTATCGCAGAGAGCCTTGAGCAGGGGTTGGAAGAGGTAATCCCAGCCCTGGCTGAACGGTTCACCAGCGCCACCCGCGACGCCTGTGACCGGTGCGACAACCTGGTAACCGAGTACCGCGGAGAAAGCGCTATTGGCAAGGTTGTCCCATTGAGCTGGAGCACGTGCCCGACCTGCGGGCTTCGAGACTCCTACTGGGGCAGGCCGGCTGGGATGCAGGTCTCGCTGCCACGGCGATGGGAACGGCACACTGCACTTGAAATCGACCTGACATCCAACCACGACCTCAGCTCCGGGCACCTCAGCTGGACGTGCGCGAGCCTACGCGACAAGGCCAGAGGGGTCCAAATCTTCGAGCTGAATCTCACCAAAGGACTGCCAGAAAGAATACAGATAACAGCTCCCGAAAAGCTCTCGCCCGATCTACACACCGTTCGGCTGGCCCGGGTGCAGGCCCAGTCTTTCAGCATCCACCGTCGGCGCGTGCCGTATCTGACGTGACGCCGATCCGGCGCAGAGACAACGTGGAATTCGTACACCAGCCGGCCGATTCCGGTGATGCAACCATGTCGAGAGAGACTCTAATGTCGATGCAACTGATTGTCGAAGGTGGTCGACCACTTGCCGGGGAGCTACGACCTGCCGGATTTAAGCATGCACTAGTCACGCTCTGCGCGGCGGCGTTGGTCGGCCGTGCACGCGTTCAGTTAGTTAACTGCCCGGATCTGTTGGAGAGCCGAGTTTTAGGTGTGCTGCTGCGGAGCCTAGGGGGAAGTGTGGTGCTCGATCGGGGTACCTTGACTCTGGATTTTGAGAATCTGCACTTCGAAGCACTCGACCCCAAGAAAGCCGGTAGCATTCATGGGTCCATCTACCTACTTCCTGGCCTACTGAGTCGCTTCGGTCGGGCCGTGGTGCCACAAACCGGTGGCTGTCGGATCGGCGGTTCGTCGGTGAGCGCCGCAACGTCGACCTCTTCTCCTGCCACCGACGGAGCCAGACCGGTTCAGCAGTACCTGGATATATTACACCGATTCGGCGTGAAGGCCTGGCGAAATTTCGACGGGGCGATCAATGCGAAGGCCCATAAACTACATAGCTGCCACATAGATCTGCGTGACTTCACTAGCGAACGGCGCCTGCGCACTGGGCCTCTCTACTCGGGCGCTACGAAAATGGCCATTCTCTGCGCTGCGGTTGCTCAGGGCGACACCCGGTTATTGCATCCATATCCGAAGCCGGACGTAACGGAGCTGGTCGACCTGCTAGCGGCGATGGGAGCCGACATCCAGTACGTGACTCCGCATGAACTAGCCGTAGTCGGTCGAGGCCCGGAAGTACTCACGACGCCGGTTCGCCACATACTCGTCACCGATTTAATCGAAATCATTACGTGGGCCTGCCTCGCTACTCTGACCTGGTCGCCACTTCTCCTGACCGGTGTCACAGCTAGGCGCGCACTCGTAGGGCTTGAACCCGAGGTGCGACTGCTAGAGCGAATGGGCGTAGCTCTCCGATCGGACCGACAGGGAACGGTCTTATGGGTGGAGCGGAACGATAAGCTTCGTGCAGTACATGAAATCGTCTCATCTCATGGGATCTACAGTGACAACCAGCCTTTGCTGAGCTTGTTGACGACTGAGGCTGCAGGAACCAGCACCTTCATTGAGACAGTATGGACCGAACGTTTCGGGCACGTATGCGGACTCAATAAAATGGGTGCAAAGATGACAATCGCCGGTAACGTCCTTGCCGTCAATGGGATGTGCCGACCGAACATCGGCGGACGGACTGTGCATGCTCCCGACCTGCGCGCGGCTGCAGCCTTAACGCTAGCTGCGCTGATGGTGCCTGGAACCACAACGATTACCGGCGCGCACCACCTATTGCGAGGTTATCATGACTTGAGATCTGACTTGCACGCATTGGGCGCAGACGTGCGCGAAATACTACATGAGCGTACTGACCCAACGCTTGGCTTCTAGCGCGCTGGTCAGACACACGACGGTCACCTGTGGGTGTCGAGCGATACGATCGACCGTCTCCTGGCGCCGTCTGTGATGCTGAGTCCACGCCCAGCGGGCCGGATGCGTCGGACTAAAAAACATCGCACGCCACGTTTCCCGGTTATCGTTCCACAATCTTTGTCGGGTGGTTACACGCCAAAGCGAACGACGTAGAACGCGCCATATCACGGTACGGCGCGGCAAGTCAAGCCACACGACCGTGTCGGCGTATCCCCACAGCAAGTCTCCGATATAATTGTGATACTGATCCTCGCACACCCATCGCGACTCAACAACAAAACGTCCAACATCTTCTTCGAATTCTGGTCGCTTGACCCATTCGGGGCCGTGACACAGCGCGTCGAGCTCGTACCTCGGCAAACCAAGCCGCTTCTCAATTTTGATTGCGATCGTTGTCTTTCCTGCACCGGAGATGCCGGCAACGAGAACGCGTTGCACGCGACCTCCTACTAGTCATCACCACTACCGTCGGACCGGTCACCGCAGATACGGTCGGACCAGTCAACCGTGAGGATGAGCGGGCCGTCGTCGGTAATAGCGATCGAATGCTCCCAATGCGCGGCGCGGGACCCGTCCACAGTCACCACGGTCCAGCCGTCGTCGAGTTCCTTGGTCTTGTCGCTGCCCGCGGTAAGCATTGGCTCGATCGCCAGCGCCATGCCGGTCACCAGCCGGGGACCACGGCCGGGGCGGCCCACGTTGGGGAGGAACGGGTCCATGTGCATGGCGGTGCCGATGCCATGGCCGCCGTAGTCGGCCACGATCCCATAGGACGTTCCGTTCGCGGCTGCAGCGACCAGGGCCGCAGACTCCACGGCGTGGGAGATGTCGGACAGCCTGCCACCGGGTCGCACCGCGGCGATGCCGGCCGCCAGCGCGGCGCGGCAGGCCTCGGACAACCGGGTATCGGCCTCGGTCGCGGTCCCGATGTGTACCGTCACCGCGGCGTCGCCGTGCCAGCCGTCGAGGATCGCACCGCAGTCAATGGACAGCAGATCGCCGACGGTGAGCAGCTGCTCACGGCTCGGGATCCCGTGCACCACCTGCTCGTTCACCGAGCTACAGATCGACGCGGGGAACCCGTGGTAGCCCTTGAAGGACGGCACCGCCCCGGCGTCCCGGATCGACTGCTCAGCCAGCTCGTCGAGCTCACCGGTGCTCACCCCAGGCCTGGCGTGACCCTCGAGTAACCGCAATGTCCGGGCCACCACCGCACCGGCAGCCCGCATCGACTCGATCTCACCAGGAGACTTGAGCTCGATTCTGGTTCTACCCCGCAACCGTCGCACCACGGCCCGCACCCCGCCCCCGATCATCGAGCGCTCATCACGCCCGCGTTCGCAACGCGTCCAGCGCCCGAGCCGTCACGTCCGGCACCGAACCGACCGCCGGCACAGTAACCAGGCGATCAGCGTAGAAGTCGAGCAACGGAGCGGTCTGCTCACGGTAGAGCTGCTGGCGGTGCCGGATCACGTCCTCGGTGTCGTCGCCGCGCCCTCGGGCCAGCAGGCGTCCGATCACCTCATCCTCGGGCACGTCGAATTCCAGCACCGTGTCGATCTCACAGTCCCGATCACGCAGCAAACTCTCCAACACTTGGGCTTGGCCAACCGTGCGGGGGAATCCGTCCAGCAGGAACCCGGCCCGGCAGACGCCGTCAGTGAGTCGTTGCGCGACCATGGCGTTGGTGACCTCATCAGGTACCAGGGCACCAGCATCCAGGTATCGCTTGACCTGCCGGCCCAGCTCACTCTGGCGGTGGACATGCGCCCGGAACAGCTCTCCGGTCGAGATGTGCTCAACCCCGAGCTCGATGCTCAGCACGGTAGCCTGAGTGCCCTTACCCGCTCCCGGCGGACCCACAATGAGGATTCGCACTAGCGTAGGAACCCTTCGTAGTTACGCTGCATCAGCTGGCTTTCGAGCTGCTTCACCGTGTCCAGCCCGACACCCACCATAATCAACACTGCGGTGCCACCGAAGGGGAAGTTCTGTCCGTTACCACTCGTCAGGTCGAGGAACAGGTTGGGCAGTACGGCAACAATGCCCAGGTAGAGCGAGCCGGGCAAGGTGATCCGGCTGAGTACGAAGCTCAGGTACTCGGCGGTCGGGCGCCCAGGGCGGATACCAGGGATGAACCCACCGAATTTCTTCATCTCCTCGGCACGCTCTTCAGGGTTGAACGTGATCGCCACGTAGAAGTAGGTGAAGAAAATAATCATTATGAAGTACAGCGAGATGTGGACCCAGCTGGCCTGGTCGACCAGGTAGCGGCTGATAAAGGTCTGGAACCAGCCCGGCCGTCCGGCCGATGAGCTGGTCAGCCGGGCGATGAGGTCGGGCAGGTAAAGCAACGACGACGCAAAGATAACCGGTATGACGCCGGCTTGGTTGACCTTGAGCGGCAGATACGTGGAGGTGCCACCGTACATCCGGCGACCGATCATCCGTTTGGCGTACTGTACCGGGATTCGCCGCTGACCCTGCTCGACGAACACCACACTGGCGATGATGGCCAGACCGAACAGACACACCAGGACGAAGACCAGCGGGCCCTTCGAATCCAGGATGTTTTTGCCCTCAGCGGGGATGCGAGCGGCGATCGAGGTGAAAATCAACAACGACATACCGTTGCCAACGCCGCGCTCGGTGATCAGCTCACCCAGCCACATGATCACTCCGGTACCCGCGGTCATCACTACGACGATGACCACCAGGTCGAATATCGACTGGTACTGCACCGGAATTGGCGGCTCCTGACAACCAGAGAACAGCTGACCACGCACCGCGAGCGCCACGATGCCAGTGGATTGCAGGATCGCCAACGCGATCGTCAGATAGCGGGTGTACTGCGTGAGCTTGTTCTGACCGGACTGCCCCTCCTTCTTCAAGACTTCGAAGCGGGGGATCACCACGGTGAGCAGCTGAATGATGATGCTCGCCGTGATGTAGGGCATGATCCCCAACGCGAACACCGACAGCCTCAGCAAGGCTCCGCCGCTGAACAGATTGATCAGCGAGTAGACGTTTTGATTGTCACCGCGCTGGACCTGATCCAGACACTTCTGGATATTGACGTAGGAGACGCCGGGCGACGGCAACGTGGCACCTGCCCGGTAGATCACCACCATGCCAAGGGTGAACATAATCTTGCGACGCAGATCCGGCGTCGCAAGGGCTGAGCGGAAAGCGCCGAGCACTCCTACCTCCTGGGCACGGCCGTGGTGAGGCCCTCGATCATGGACCGACAGTCGCATGGCCTCCAGCCGACGACCGGGCAGTGCAGGGGAACGAGACGGCAAATGCCGGCCGACTCGCTTTCGCACTCTGCCCGACTCTAACAGCAGGGGTCGCCCAGAACAGCAGCGCCTGCCTAGAGCTCGGTACTGTTGCCGCCCGCTGCGGCGATCTTGTCACGTGCGGAGCCAGAAAAGGCCTGAGCGCTGACCTGCAGCGCCAGCCCGCCAAGGTCACCATCCCCGAGCACTTTCACCGGCAAACCCTTGCGCACCGCGCCGACAGCAACGAGCTGGTCTGGCCCCACGGTGCCTCCGGTCGGAAACAACCGAGCCAGGTCACCGACGTTGACCACCTGGTACTCGATGCGGAAGCGATTACGGAAACCCTTGAG
This sequence comes from Pseudonocardiaceae bacterium, assembly GCA_050699575.1. Lineage (GTDB taxonomy): Bacteria > Actinomycetota > Actinomycetes > Mycobacteriales > Pseudonocardiaceae. The sequence goes on along the minus strand of JBOHFG010000246.1, from coordinate 10,951 downwards.
TTTGGGCAACCGCATATGGATCGGCATCTGCCCGCCTTCAAACGCGACAGGAACGTTTTTGCGGGCCTTGGTTCCCTTGGTACCGCGACCAGCGGTCTTGCCCTTTGAGCCCTCGCCGCGACCGACCCGCATCTTGGCGGTCTTCGCGCCGGCGGCCGGGCGCAGGTGGTGGATCTTGATCGTCATTTCGAGTCGACCTTCTCCACCGCAACCAGGTGACGGACGGTGGCAATCATGCCGCGGACTTGGGAGTTGTCCTCCTTGACCACGGACTGCCGGATCTTGCGCAGTCCCAGAGAGCGCAGCGTCTCACGATGGTTGCGCAGGCTACCAATGGTGCTTCGAACTTGGGTGATCTTCAGTGCAGACATCTCACGCCCCCTGCGCATGCTCGGCACGCGCCCGCAACATGCCAGCCGGAGCAACATCTTCCAGCGGTAGGCCACGACGCGCGGCCACCTCCTCAGGACGTTGCAATCCCTTCAGTGCGGCCACTGTGGCGTGCACAATATTGATCGCGTTATCGCTGCCCAGTGACTTGGAAAGCACGTCGTGCACCCCGGCGCACTCGAGCACCGCACGCACCGGACCACCTGCGATAACCCCGGTACCGGGGGACGCCGGACGGAGCAACACCACGCCAGCCGCAGCCTCGCCGGTGATCGGGTGTGGGATGGTGCCGGCGATGCGGGGCACCCGGAAGAAGTTTTTCTTGGCTTCCTCCACGCCCTTCTGGATCGCCGCCGGCACTTCCTTGGCCTTGCCGTAACCGACGCCGACCATCCCGTCGCCGTCGCCTACCACGACCAACGCGGTGAAGCTGAAGCGCCGGCCGCCTTTGACGACCTTGGCTACCCGGTTGATCTTGATCACGTGCTCGAGATGCGGGCTTTTCTCCTGCGGGGCCGGACCGCCGCGCCCGCCGTCCCGGCGGTCCCGACGGTCGCTCCGTTCGCCGCCTCCGCCTTCCCGCCGCATGCGTCCAGGCATTCAGGCGTTCCTTCCCTTGCTCACGTGCCGCTCTTGTCTTGCGCTCTGTGTGGTGTCGAACATCATTCAGAATTCCAAGCCAGCTTCGCGGGCAGCATCGGCCAGGGCCGCAATCCGACCGTGGTAGTCGTAGCCACCGCGATCGAACACCACCCGGCCGACGCCAATCGCCTTGGCCCGAGCGGCGATCAGCTCACCGACTTTGACCGCCCTGGCCTTCTTGTCCCCCTCCATCGCACGGACGTCCGGCTCGATGCTCGACGCTGCCGCCAGCGTATGCCCGGCCAGGTCGTCCACCAACTGCACGGCGATGTGCCGAGACGAGCGATTGACCACCAGGCGCGGCCGCTCGGGGGAACCGCTGATCTTCTTGCGCAGCCGGAAGTGGCGTCGCGCCCTGGCCAACCGGCGCCGAGTCGAAATATCTGTGCCGACCCGCGGGTGTCTCGTTACCGCCGTCGTCGCTACTGCCTCAGCCATGATCACTTACCCGTCTTCCCGACCTTGCGCCGGATTTTCTCGCCCGCGTAACGCACGCCCTTGCCCTTGTAAGGGTCAGGACGCCGCAACTTACGGATGGTCGCTGCAACCTCACCGACCGTCTGTTTGTTGATGCCGGCCACGGAGAATCGCGTCGGGCTCTCCACCGTGAAGCTGATGCCGTCGGGCGCCCTCACCGGTACCGGATGACTGTAGCCCAATAAAAACTCCAGATCAGAGCCCTTGGCCACCACCCGATAACCGACGCCGTGAATCTCCATCCGCTTCTCGTAACCTTGACTCACGCCAAGGACCATGTTGTTCACCAGGGTCCGGGACAGCCCGTGCAGCGCCTTGCTGCGCCGCTCGTCATCCGGGCGCTGGACCAGCAGGGTACCGTCCTGCGCCCGATGCACGGTGATCGGCTCGGGCACGGTGTGCGACAGGGTGCCCTTGGGTCCCTGCACCGTCACGGTGCGCCCGTCGATGGCCACCTCGACACCGACTGGCAGGGCGATCGGCTGCTTCCCGATGCGCGACATCTCGTCTGCTCTCCTCTCACCAGACGAAGGCGAGGACTTCCCCGCCCACGCCTTTCTTGGCGGCCTGCCGGTCGGTGAGCAGCCCGGTGGACGTGGAGATGATCGCGACACCCAAGCCGCCGAGCACCTTGGGCAGCGAGGTCGACTTGGCATATACCCGCAGACCGGGCTTGGACACCCGGCGCAGGCCAGCAATGCTGCGCTCCCGGTTCGGGCCGAACTTCAATTCCACCACCAAGGACTTGCCCACGGGTGCTTCCTCGGCGTGGAATCCCGAGATGTAGCCCTCCCGCTGGAGAATCTCGGCAATATTTGCCTTGATCTTGGAGTGTGGCATCACGACCCGGTCGTGATAAGCCGAGTTTGCGTTCCGCAGACGAGTGAGCATGTCTGCGATCGGGTCGGTCATCGTCATGGCGACCTCGTGATCCCTTCCCGCCGTGGTTCCCTTTCGGGCCTACAGCGACCGTTGGCTGCGCAGTGTCCGGGCATCATCACCATGAGGACTTGCTCACGCCCGGGAGTTCGCCCCGGTGAGCCATCTGGCGCAGGCAGATCCGGCACAGCCCAAACTTCCGGTAAACCGCCTTGGGTCGCCCGCAGCGCTGGCAGCGGGTGTAACCGCGCACCGCGAATTTGGGCTTGCGCGCGGCTTTGATGATCAGCGCCTTCTTCGCCATCAGCTCTCCTTGAAGGGGAAGCCCAGACGACGCAGCAGCGCCTGGCCCTCCTCGTCGGTGGTCGCGGAGGTGACCACAGTGATATCCATGCCGCGCGGGCGGTCGATGTCGTCCGGGTTGATCTCATGGAACATCGACTGCTCCGTGAGCCCGAAGGTGTAGTTACCATGGCCGTCGAACTGAGTCGGCGACAGACCACGGAAATCGCGGATACGAGGCAGGGCGATCGTCAACAACCGATCCAGAAACTCCCACATACGGTCGCCGCGCAGCGTCACCTTGGCACCAATCGGCATCCCCTCGCGCAGCTTGAACTGCGCGACGGACTTGCGAGCCCGTTTCACCTGCGGCTTCTGGCCAGTGATCGTCGCCAGATCTCGCACCGCACCGTCCATCAGCTTGGCGTCCCGAGCGGCTTCGCCGACACCCATGTTCACTACAACCTTGACCGCCCCGGGTACTTGCATCGGGTTGACGTAATGGAACTGTTCACGCAACGCCGCAACGATCTCCTCACGGTACCGGGCCTTGAGCCTGGGCACCGTCACTGCACGTTCGCCCTCTACCGTGGTCATCAGATGTCCTTGCCGGTGCGCCGCGACACGCGCACGCGCTTGCCTTCGTCATCAGTTCGGTAACCCACCCGGGCCGGCTTGCCGTCGGAATCAACGATCATGACGTTCGAGACGTCGATCGTAGCCTCTTGAGTGACAATCCCGCCGCTTTGCGCACCGCGCTGCGTACGACTGATCCGAGTATGTTTCTTGATCCGGTTGACGCCCTCCACGAGCACTCGGCCGGTGTCCGGGTAGGCCTGGATCACCTTCCCCTTGGCGCCCTTGTCCTTACCGGCGATCACCACAACGGTGTCACCTTTGCGGACTCTCATGGTCAGAGCACCTCCGGGGCCAGCGAAATAATCTTCATGAACCGCTTGTCCCGGAGCTCCCGGCCGACCGGACCGAAGATCCGGGTACCACGGGGCTCACCATCGGGTTTGATCAGTACCGCGGCGTTCTCATCGAACCGGATGTAGGAACCGTCCGGGCGGCGCTTCTCCTTGACGGTGCGCACGATGACGGCCTTGACCACGTCGCCACGCTTCACGTTGGCGCCGGGCATGGCTTCCTTGACGGTCGCCACGATGATGTCCCCGATGCCGGCGTAGCGGCGCGAGCTGCCGCCGAGTACTCGGATGCACAGGATCTCCTTGGCACCCGTGTTGTCGGCGACCCGCAGTCGCGACTCCTGCTGGATCACGTCAACTCCCTCTCACATCTGAGGGCGGCACAATGGATCACTTGGCCCTCTCGAGGATCTGGACCAGCCGCCAGCGTTTGGTCGCTGACAGCGGACGGGTCTCCATCAACAGCACCCGGTCGCCGACGCCCGCGGCATTGGCTTCATCATGCGCCTTCACCTTGGTGGTCGATCGCAGCACCTTGCCGTACAGCGGGTGCTTCTTACGATCTTCGAGCGCCACGACGACCGTCTTGTCCATCTTATCCGAGACGACGTAACCTTCCCGGACTTTTCGCTTATTCCGCCCTTCGGGCTGGGTCGGCTTACTTCGCCCTTCCGGCTGGGTCGGCTTACTTCGCCCTTCGGGCTGGGTCGCCTCACTCGATTCAATGTCACTCATGCCGCACCCTCACTTCCCGCAACGACGTCCGGAGACACCGATAGACCCAGCTCACGCTCGCGCATCACGGTGTAGATACGGCCGATGCTCCGCCGGACTATGCGCAGCCGGCGGTTATTGTCCATCTGCCCGGTGGCCATCTGAAAGCGCAGGTTGAACAGCTCCTCCTTGGACTCACGCAGCCGCAACACCAGCTCATCGTCGGTGAGCTCGCGCAGTTCGCTCGCGGCAGTGGTGGTGGCCATCAGAAGTCCACCCCCTCACGGGTCACGATCCGGCACTTCATCGGCAGCTTGTGAATCGCCCGGCGCAACGCCTCGCGAGCCACGGCCTCATTCGGGTAGGCCATCTCGAACATGATCCGACCAGGTTTGACGTTGGCCACCCAGTACTCAGGTGAGCCCTTGCCGGATCCCATCCGGGTCTCCGCCGGTTTTTTGGTCAGCGGCCGATCCGGGAAAATGGTAATCCAGACCTTGCCACCCCGGCGGATATGCCGGTTGATCGCGATTCGGGCGGACTCGATCTGCCGATTGGTCACATAGGCCGGTTCCAGAGCCTGGATTCCGAAGTCACCGAAGGTGATCTGGGTGCCACCGGTGGCCATGCCGGACCGGCCCGGCGAATGCTGCTTGCGATGCTTGACCTTACGTGGAACGAGCACGTCTCAGTCCTCCCCGTGCCCTGCGGTCGCCGCCGCGTCGGTAGTGACGGCAGAGCCCATGATCGACTCATTCGGAGCGGCCTGGGGAGCCTCGGCCGAAGTCCCGGCAAGTTCCGCCGCCGCAGCGCGACCTGCCTCGGTCGACGTCCCGGTCGTCCCGGTAGCCCCGGAACGACGCCGGGCCGGGCGCTCCCGCCTGGGCGTCCGAGCCGCAGCCGCAGCGGCTGCACTATCGACATCGCGCTCACGTCGGCCACCCACCACGTCACCTTTGTAGATCCAGACCTTGACGCCGATCCGGCCGAACGTGGTGCGAGCCTCAAAAAGCCCGTAGTCGATGTCGGCCCGCAGCGTGTGCAGCGGAACGCGACCTTCGCGGTAAAACTCCGAGCGGGACATCTCGGCGCCACCCAGACGTCCCGAGCACTGCACCCGGATGCCCTTGACCTGAGGGGAACGCATCGCCGACTGGATTGCCTTGCGCATCGCGCGCCGGAAGGCAACCCGGTTGGACAGCTGCTCAGCCACCCCCTGAGCGACCAGCTGCGCCTCCGACTCGGGATTCTTGACCTCAAGAATGTTGAGCTGCACCTGCTTGCCCGACAACTTCTCCAGCTCACCACGGATCCGGTCGGCCTCCGCGCCGCGGCGCCCGATCACGATGCCCGGGCGGGCGGTGTGGATGTCTACCCGCACCCGGTCGCGGGTGCGCTCAATCTCGACCTTGGCGATACCCGCCCGCTCCATACCTTTGGACAGCAACCGACGGATTGCGACGTCTTCCTTGACGTACTCCGCGTACTGCTTGTCCGCATACCAGCGGGATTTCCAGTCGGTCGAGATACCGAGCCGGAAGCCGTGCGGGTTGATCTTCTGACCCACTAGCGGGCGCTCCTTGTCTGGGTAGCCTTTTTGCTGGTGGCTGCCTGCCCACCGCGGGACCGGCCAGCGGTGCGGCGCTCCAGCACCGCCTCGACCTCCACCGTGATGTGGCTGGTGCGCTTGCGAATCCGGTAGGCCCGGCCCTGGGCACGGGGGCGGAATCGCTTGAGCGTGGGCCCCTCGTCCACAAATGCCCTGGATACGACCAGGGAGTCGGGGTCCAGCTGGAGGTTGTTCTCCGCGTTGGCCATCGCACTGGCCAGCACTTTTGACACCGGCGCGGAGGCGGCCTGCGGTGCGAACTGAAGCACCGCGAGCGCATCCCGGGCGCTGCGGCCCCGGATGAGCTCGACCACCCGGCGTGCCTTCATCGGGGTCACGCGGACATACCGAGCCCGCGCCACCGCGCGAGACGGCTCCTGCGCGGCCGTCGCGCCAGCCTGGTTACGGGCGTCCATGCGCTGCTACCTCTTCGTCTTTCGGGTCGGCTCACTGCGTGTCATCGTCTGTGGCAACCGCGCTAGCGGCGCCGCGCCCGCCGGTCGTCTTTGACGTGACCCCGGAAGGTGCGGGTCGGCGCAAACTCACCCAGCTTGTGACCGACCATTGCCTCGGTGACGAACACTGGGACGTGCTTACGCCCGTCGTGCACCGCAATAGTGTGGCCGATCATGTCGGGAATAATCGTGGAACGGCGCGACCAGGTCCTGATGACCTGCTTGGTGCCCGCCTCGTTGTGTGCGTCCACCTTCTTGAGCAGGTGGTCATCAATGAACGGACCCTTTTTCAGGCTGCGTGGCATGGTTGCTCCCTCCTGCTCAGCGCTTCTTACCGGTACGGCGGCGACGCACGATCAATTTGTCACTGGCCTTATGGCGTCGGGTACGGCCTTCGGGCTTGCCAGCCGGGTTCACCGGGTGGCGCCCACCGGAGGTCTTACCCTCACCACCACCGTGCGGGTGGTCGACCGGGTTCATCACAACACCGCGAACCGTGGGGCGTTTGCCTTTCCACCGCATCCGGCCGGCCTTGCCCCAGTTGATGTTGCCCTGCTCGGAGTTGCCGACCTCGCCCACTGTGGCGCGACACCGAACGTCAACATTACGGATCTCACCTGAAGGCATTCGCAGCTGACCGTAGGGACCGTCCTTGGCCACCAGTTGGACCTTCGCACCGGCCGAGCGGGCGATCTTCGCTCCCCCACCGGGACGGAGCTCGATCGCGTGCACCACCGTCCCCACCGGGATGCTGCGCAGCGGCAGGTTGTTGCCTGGCTTGATATCAGCCTTGGGCCCGTTCTCCACTGTGTCACCCTGGCGCAACTTCTCCGGGGCGATGATGTAGCGCTTGTCGCCATCGGCATAGTGCAGCAGGGCAATCCGCGCGGTGCGGTTCGGGTCGTACTCGATATGCGCGACCTTGGCCGGCACACCGTCTTTGTCCGCCCGCCGAAAATCGATCAGGCGGTAAGCACGCTTGTGCCCGCCACCCTGATGCCGGGTCGTGATCCGACCATAGGAGTTGCGGCCGCCTTTGCTGTGCAGCGGTCGAACCAGCGACTTCTCCGGATGATCTCGGGTGATCTCGGCGAAATCGGAAACACTGGAGCCGCGGCGGCCCGCCGTGGTCGGCTTGTATTTGCGGATGCCCATGTCTATCCGTCCTCGCTCACGCGGCCGGCCCGCCGAACATCTCGATCGGCTTGCTGCCCGCGGACAGTGTCACGATCGCCCGCTTGGTGTCTTTGCGCTTGCCGTACCCGAACTTGGTTCTCTTGCGCTTGCCGGTCCGGTTGAGGGTGTTGACGCTGACCACCTGCACACCGAAAACTTTCTCCACAGCGATCTTGATCTGGGTTTTATTGGCGTCCGGCGCCACCACGAAAGTGTATTTGTGCTGATCGAGCAGCCCATAACTTTTCTCCGAGATAACCGGCTTGAGAATTACATCACGGGGATCGGGAATCATCGGGCTGCCTCCTGCACCGCGTTGGCGCTCTGCACTGGGGAGAAGTTGCGCGCAGCGAGGAAGGCCTGCAGGGCATCTGCGGTGAACACCACTTCGTCGTTACACAGCACGTCGTAGGTGTTGAGCTGGTCTGGGGTCAGTACATGCACTGAAGTGAGGTTGCGCACGCTGCGGCGGCTTACCTCATCGGCGCGGCTGACGACGACCAACAGCTTGGCGCTTCGGCCGGCCAGCAGATCGAGCACTGCGCGAGCCGCCTTGGTGGAAGGAGCGTCACCGGAGACTAACGTGGACACGACATGCACCCGACCGTCGCGAGCCCGGTCCGACAGGGCGCCGCGGAGCGCGGCCGCCTTCATCTTCTTCGGGGTGCGCTGGCTGTAGTCCCGGGGCGTGGGGCCGTGCGCGACACCGCCACCAGTGAACTGAGGCGCTCGGATCGAACCCTGGCGGGCCCGCCCGGTGCCTTTCTGCCGGTAAGGCTTGATACCTCCACCGGAGACCTCACCGCGTGTTTTGGTACTGTGGGTGCCCTGCCGTGCCGCAGCCAGCTGAGCCACTACCACCTGATGCATCAACGGGATGTTCGCTGGCACGTCGAAAAGCTCGGCAGGCAGGCCCACAGTTCCCGAGGTTGCCCCATCCGGGGTCCGGATATCGACCATTTTCGCGTCAGTATTCAATTGTGGACTCACCCCTGCGCACCACCCTTCGCAGCCGTCTTGACCAGCACCAGGCCACCCTTCGGACCGGGCAGCGCCCCTTTGATCAGCAGCAACCCGGACTCTGCATCGACCCGATGCACGGTGAGATTCTGAGTGGTCACTCGAACGTTGCCCATCCGGCCAGCCATCCGGGTGCCCTTGAACACCCGGCTCGGCGTGGCGCAACCACCGATCGAACCTGGCGAGCGGTGCTTGCGCTGGGTACCGTGGCTGGCCCCGAGACCGCCGAAGCCGTGCCGCTTCATCACCCCGGCGGTGCCCTTACCCTTACTGGTGCCCACGACGTCGACCACAGCCCCGGCGGCGAACACCTCAGCGGTAAGTTCCTGCCCGACCTGATAATCCGCCGCGTCGGCGGTGCGCAATTCAACCAGGTGGCGCCGCGGGGTGACACCTGCCGCAGCATAATGCCCGGCCACCGGCTTGGTCACCTTACGTGGGTCGATGGCACCGTAGGCCATCTGCACCGCGGGATAGCCGTCTTTGTCCGGGGTGCGGATCCCGGTCACCACGCACGGCCCGGCAGCCACCACCGTGACTGGCACGATCCTGTTGTTGTCGTCAAAGACCTGGGTCATCCCGAGCTTGGTGCCCAATATTCCCCGAACGGTCCTACTACCCTGTTGCCCCGCATCAATCGCTGTCATTCTCCCGGCCTCACTGAATGTTGACGTCGACGCTGGCCGGCAGGTCGATGCGCATCAGCGCGTCCACCGTCTTGGGCGTCGGGTCGAGAATGTCGATCAGCCGCTTGTGCGTCCGCATCTCGAAGTGCTCTCGCGAGTCCTTGTACTTGTGCGGCGAGCGGATGACGCAGTACACGTTCTTCTCAGTCGGCAGCGGCACCGGCCCGACGACCCGGGCACCGGTGCGTGTCACGGTCTCAACGATCTTGCGCGCAGACGCGTCGATCGCCTCGTGGTCATAGGCTTTGAGCCGGATGCGGATTTTCTGTCCCGCCATGGGGGCTTGCCGTCCTGTCAGTCTCGTGCCGCTGGTGTCGTCGTCCTGGCCGTCACACCCGACCGCGGGGACCGGGGCCAACCCCGCCCCGGTCCCCGCGGTCGGGTGTGTCGCGGTCGGGCAACCGCTTCATGCTAAATGATGCTTGATCGCTGACCAAATCCGGGGCCAGTGCCCTCGTGAGTGGATTACAGTGTTATAGCACCCAATGCCACTCACGAGGACCCGTCAAGCGACAATCTTGACTACCCGGCCGGCGCCGACGGTACGGCCACCCTCACGGATCGCAAACTTCAGATTTTCGTCCATCGCGACCGGCTGGATGAGCTGCACCGACATGGTGGTGTTGTCGCCCGGCATGACCATCTCGGTGCCCTCAGGCAGGGTCACGACACCGGTCACATCGGTGGTACGGAAGTAGAACTGCGGACGGTAGTTGTTGAAGAACGGCGTGTGTCGACCACCCTCGTCCTTGGACAGGATGTAGACTTGGGCCTCGAACTGCGTATGCGGGGTGTTGGTGCCGGGCTTAATGATGACCTGCCCGCGCTCCACATCCTCGCGCTTGATGCCGCGAAGCAACAGACCCACGTTGTCGCCGGCCCGGCCCTCATCGAGCAGCTTGCGGAACATCTCAACCCCGGTGACGGTGGTCTTCGCCGACTTCTCCTTGATGCCGATGATCTCCACCTCCTCACTCACCTTGACGATGCCGCGCTCCACCCGGCCGGTGACCACGGTGCCACGGCCGGTGATGGTGAAGACATCCTCGATCGGCATGAGGAACGGCTTCTCAATCTCGCGCACCGGCTCCGGGATGCTGGCGTCTACAGCGTCCATCAGCTCCAGGAGCTTCTGGCCCCACTCGGTGTCGCCCTCGAGCGCCTTGAGCGCCGAGACGCGGACGATCGGCAGGTCGTCGCCTGGATACTCCTGGCTGGACAGCAGCTCGCGGACCTCGAGCTCTACGAGTTCCATGATCTCTTCGTCATCGACCATATCGGCCTTGTTCAGCGCGACGACGATGTAGGGGACGCCGACCTGACGAGCCAGCAACACATGCTCGCGGGTCTGCGGCATCGGGCCGTCGGTGGCGGCCACCACGAGGATGGCACCGTCCATTTGGGCCGCACCAGTGATCATGTTCTTGATGTAGTCGGCATGTCCGGGACAGTCGACGTGGGCGTAGTGCCGTTTCTCGGTCTGATACTCGACATGCGCGATCGAGATCGTAATACCCCGCTGCCGTTCCTCGGGGGCCTTATCGATCATGTCGAACGCCGAAGCCTCGTTCACGTCCGGGAACTTGTCGTGCAAGACCTTGGTGATCGCCGCAGTCAGCGTGGTCTTGCCGTGGTCGATATGACCGATGGTTCCGATGTTGACGTGCGGCTTGGTCCGCTGGAACTTCGCCT
>JBOHFG010000245.1:0-8884 GCA_050699575.1 Pseudonocardiaceae bacterium | reverse complement strand
CGATGCGAGTCATGACTCGCATCGCCACTCACGGGTGCGCAGCACCGTCACCGGCAGTCTCCGGGATCCAGGGCCAGCCGGTAGCCGCGCTTGACCACGGTCTGCACCAGCCGTGGGGTACCCAGCGCGGCACGCAACCGGGCCACCGCAGTCTCCACCGCATGCTCATCGTCACCAGCCGCAGTCATCACGGACAGCAGCTCAGCGCGCGGCACCACCCGGCCGGGACGGGCCGCCAGCAGCCGCAACAGGGCCATCGGGGTTGGTGGCACGGTATGCAGCACCCCGTCAACCACTGCGGCATGCCCGCGCAACTCCAGCACATGACCCGCGACCGGCCACCGCGGCGCCCGGGCCGGCAGCGTCTCGGACAACGTGCGCACCAGCGCGCCGATCCGGGAGCGTTCCGGCTGCACCGTGGGCACGTCCCGGGCCACCAACGGGCCCGCAGTGACCGGCCCGACACAGACCGCGAGCACATCCCGGCGCAGGCGTTGCAGCACCGGCTCCAGTACCCCGAGCTCGCCTGCTCGTCTGAGCACGCTGGCCGCAGCAGGTGCGCTGGTGAAGCTCACCGCGTCGACACCACCGTCGCGGACCATCCCGATCAGCCGGTCCAGCGGCGCGAGATCCTCCGGCAGCACCCACCGGTAGACGGGCACTTCGATGACCCGCGCACCCGCGCAGTTCAGCGCATCGACGAAGTCCGGCAGCGGCTCACCGTGGAGCTGCACGGCGACCCGCACTCCCTCGAGGTCACCGGCTAGCAGGTGCTCCAGCACCTCCGCTGAGGACTCCGACGGGGGCGACCAGGCGTCAGTCAGGCCAGCGGCCCGGACCGCGCCGCGCGACTTGGGGCCGCGGGACAGCAAGGTGGAGCGGTGCAACGCACCGACCAGCGCCTCGCCCAGCCCCCACCCGTCGGCGGCCTCCACCCAGCCGCGGAACCCGATGCCAGTGGTGACCACCACCACGTCAGGCGGGTGGTTGATCAGTTGCTCGGTGGCGGCGTGCAGTTCGGTGTCGTCAGCCAGCGGCACGATCCGGATCGCCGGGGCGTGCAGCACCTCAGCGCCCCGGCGCTCCAGCAAGCTGCCCAGCTCTGCGGCCCGCCGCGCCGCGGTGACACCGACGGTGAATCCCGCCAGTGGCAGCGGCCCGGATCTCGACCGCAGCGATGCCGCAGTCATCCGGAGCGGACTTCCACGGTGCCGTTGACCACCCGCGTGGGATAGGTCGCCACCGTGACACTGGGATCGTCCAGGCATACCCCGGTGGCCAGCTCGAAGACCTGCTTGTAGATCGGCGAGGCCACCGTCGCCTGCCCCCTTCGGTCGCCGACAATCCCTCGCGAGAGCACCGAGGCCCGGCTGAAAGGGTCCACGTTAGACAGTGCGTACAGGGCACCATCATGGGTGCGGAACACCGCCACCGCAACGCCATCGACCAGCGCCGCTACTCCCCGTTCCGGGATGAGGTCGTCGTAGCGGCACACCGCACTCCAGTGCGCCTGAACCTGCGCTATCATATTGATGCCTATGCACAGCGGATGACGTCGGCGGTCATGGGACCACGGCCAGCTTCGGGCCGGCGATCAGAACCGGTTGGCCACGCCGGCGATGGGCAGGCGTTGGCTGGCCACGCTCCTGCACGAACTCAATGGTCGGGTCGGGCACACCCGGCGCGTTGACAAACGAGCTGAACCGGGCCAGCTTTGCCGGGTCCTCCAACACGCCACGCCACTCGTCTGCGTAGCCCGCCACGTGCGCCTCCATCGCGGCGTCGAGCTCCGCGCAGATCCCGAGGCAGTCTCCCACGATCACCTCTCGCAGGTGGTCCAGGCCGCCTTCCAGCTCCTCCAGCCACGGCGCGGTGCGCTGCAACCGGTCGGCGGTGCGCACGTAGAACATCAAGAACCGGTCGATGGTGCGCACCAGAGTCTCGGTGTCCACATCAGACACCAGCAGGTCGGCATGCCGGGGCCGGAAACCGCCGTTGCCGCAGACGTAAAGGTTCCAGCCAGTCTCAGTGGCGATCACCCCGAAGTCCTTGCTGCGGGCCTCGGCGCACTCCCGGGCGCAGCCGGAGACTGCGGACTTGAGCTTGTGCGGGGCGCGCAACCCGCGGTAGCGCAGCTCCAGCGCGATGGCCAGGCCCACCGAGTCCTGCACCCCGTAGCGGCACCAGTCGGTGCCCACGCAGGACTTCACGGTGCGCAGCGCCTTGCCGTAGGCGTGTCCCGATTCGAACCCGGCGTCCACCAGCCGGCGCCAGATCGCCGGCAGCTGCTCCACCCGGGCGCCGAACAGGTCGATCCGCTGCCCACCAGTGATCTTGGTGTAGAGCCCGAAGTCGCGGGCCACCTCGCCGAGCACGATGAGCTTCTCCGGGGTGATCTCCCCACCGGGAACCCTGGGCACCACCGAATAGGTGCCGTTGCGCTGCAGGTTGGCCAGAAAGTGGTCGTTGGTGTCCTGCAGGGTGGCCTGCTCGCCGTCCAGGATGTGGCCACCGGGGGACAGCACCCCGCTCAGCGAAGCAAGGATCGAGGCCACCGCGGGCTTGCAGATGTCGCAACCACGGCCCGTGCCGTGCGTGGTGACCAGCTCGGAGAAAGTCCGGATCCGGGTCACGGCGACGATCTCGAACAGCTCAGCCCGGCTGTGCGTGAAATGCTCACACAGCGCCTTGGACTGCTCGACGCCCTGCGCGGCGAGCAGTTTCTTCAACATCGGCACGCACGAGCCACACCCGGTGCCAGCCTTCGTGCACGCCTTGAGGGCGGGCACGGTGGTCGCCCCCTCGCGCACCGCGGCACCGATCGTCTCGACGGTGACCGCGTGACAGGAGCACACCTGGGCGCCGGCCGGCAAGGCGCTCGCATCGAGCTCGCCGCCGGATGGGGAGATCAGTGCACCGGGGTCGGCCGGCAGCTCGGCACCGACCAGCGCCCGCAATGTCCCGTAGGCCTCGGCGTCGCCCACCAGCACCCCGCCGAGCAATGTCCGCGCGTCGTCGGACACCACGAGCTTGGCGTAACGGCCGGCGACCGGGTCGTTGTGGATGACCTCCAGCGCTCCGTCGGCCTTTGCGAGGGCGTCGCCGAAGCTGGCCACGTCCACCCCGAGCAGCTTGAGCTTGGTGGACATGTCAGCGCCGGGGAAGGTGGCGTTGCCGCCGAGCAGCCGGTCAGCCACCACCTCAGCCATCGCGTAGCCGGGCGCGACCAGCCCGTAGCAGCGGCCCTCGACCGCGGCACACTCCCCAATCGCCCAGATGTCGTGATCGGAGGTGCGGCAGCGGGTGTCGACCAGCACGCCACCGCGTTCACCGAGCGGCAACCCGGCATCGCGCGCCAGCTGGTCGCGGGGGCGTACTCCGGCGGAGAACACCACGACGTCGGTGTCGAGCTCGGTGCCATCCGTGAGCCGGACTAGCATCCGACCCCGATCTGGTTCGATGGCCTGGGTCGCGTGGCCGCAGTAGACCCGTACCCCGAGGCCCTCGATGAACCGGCGCAGCAACGCGCCACCACCCTCGTCCACCTGCATCGGCATCAGCCGGGGCGCGATCTCGACTACGTGCGGGGACAGGCCGAGCTGGCGCAGCGCGTGCGCGGCCTCCAAGCCGAGCAGTCCACCACCCACCACCACCCCGGAGCGCCGGCCCGCCACCGTGGTCCGCATCGCCCGCTGCGCCGCCGCGCGGATCGCGTCGAGGTCATCCGGGGTGCGGTAGACGTAGCAACCGGGCAGGTCATGGCCGGGTACCGGAGGAACGAAAGGTGCTGACCCGGTGGCCAGCACCAGCGCGTCATAGGCCACCCGGCGCCCCGACGCGGTGTGGACGGTGCGCTTGCGGCGGTCGATCCGCACGCACGGGTCGCCCAACCGCAGCTCCACCCGGTCGTCCTGGACGACGGGCAGGCTCAGCGCCTCGGCATCCCAGGAGTCCACATACGACGAGAGAGCGACCCGGTCGTAGGCCGGCCGGCCCTCCTCGGCGAGCACCACGATCCGCCACTCCCGCTGGACGTCCCGCCCGATCAGGGCCTCTACCAGCCGGTGTCCGACCATGCCATGACCTGCCACGACGACGGTGCGCATCATGCTGCTCCTCCCTGCCAGCGAGCACCACCGGTGCCGGGTCCCTTGTTCAGGGCTACGTCCCCGCAATCCAGGACGTAGCAGCTCCCCGGTCGGCTGTGCGCAGCGAACTGGTGGGCTGCCCATCGCAACGGGCAGCCCACCAGCAGTCCAACCCTTTCTAACATCTTGGGCGCGTTTCGTGAACGCTGCGTTTCCGTGGTGTTTCGTCAGACCTCGTTTGTCACACCCGAGCGTAAGCCAACTGCGCACCCTCGGACCGCACGGTGGTGGGTTTCCGCCGCAGATAGACCACATAGGTGACAACGACGCACAGCGCGTAGAAGACCAGGAAGGACCAGCACGCGGGTACCCCGGACTTCGTGGTGAGGAACGACTGCCGGAAAGCGAGGTTGATGAGCAGTCCACCGATGGCGCCGATTGAGCCGGCGATCCCAATCACCGCGCCAGACAGCCGACGGGCCCTCATAAACGCGGACTGGCTCGGCTCACCAAAGGCGATCGCCGCCCGGGCCTTCACATTGAAGATCGACGGGATCATCTTGTAGGTGGAGCCGTTGCCGATTCCGGAGAGCACGAACAGGCTGATGAAGCCGGTGGTGAACAGCGCCAGGGACTTCTGCTGGGACGCCACGATCACCAGGCCGGTCGCCAAGGCCATGCCGACGTAGGTGATAAGGCTGACCTTCGCGCCACTGAACCGGTCAGCCAGCCAGCCACCAATCGGGCGCATCACCGAACCGATCAGCGGGCCGAGGAACACGACCGAAGCAGTCTGCAGCGGAGTGCGGCCGAACTGCGTCTGCAACACCAGGCCGAAGGCGAAGCTGTAGCCGATGAACGAGCCGAAACTACCGATGTAGAGGAAGGACACCACCCAGGTCTGCCGCTCCCGAATCGCCTCCCGTATCGCGCCAGTGTCGTTGCTCAGCGAGGAGATATTGTCCATGGACAGCGCCGCCCACACCGCGGCAACGATGATCAGCGGGACGTAGACGACCAGCACCAGACGAGGGTAGGCGGCGCCAACGGTCGCAATCACCAGTAAGCCGAGCAACTGCATCACGGGCACGCCGATGTTCCCACCGCCGGCGTTAAGCCCAAGCGCCCAGCCCTTCTGGCCCTCCGGAAAGAAGGCGTTGATGTTGACCATGGACGAGGCGAAGTTGCCACCGCCTAGGCCGCCAAGCGCCGCAACCACCAGGAACGTGCCGTAGGGCGTGCCCGGATGGATGACGGTGATCGCCAGGACGGTCGGGACGAGCAGCAGCAGCGCACTGACGATAGTCCAGTTGCGCCCGCCGAACCGGGCCGGCGCCATTGTGTAGGGGATCCGGACCAGCCCGCCGACCAGCGAGGGCAACGCCACCAGGAAGAACTTCCCGGCCGCGTCGATGTGGTACGCCGGGCCCATGAAGAGCACGAGCGTCGACCAGACCGTCCATATCGAGAACCCGATGTGCTCGGCGAAGACCGAGGCCCACAGGTTCCGTCTCGCCACCCGCCTTCCGGTCTGCCCCCAGAAAATGGGATCTTCTGGCTCCCAGTGGTCGATCCATCGCCCCCTGCGAGCCGGCATAGCCGGCGCTACTTCCTCGGTCGTGCTCATCGCGCCTCCTGGCTGGTGGGTACGACGAGTGACATTAAGTGCCGGTTATGGCCGCTATGTTGCTGTTTGTTGCAGGGCCGAGAACTCCCGTTCACATAGTGGGGCAAGTGTTGCGTGAGGCTCCTGATACGACTCTGGGCCACTCTTCAGTGACGCTGGGTCACTCTCCAGCGACGACGAGGGACAGCGAGTGACCTAGATGACGCCGAGTGACCCCCTGGTAACACGGTGTTCGGCGACCCGCCGTAAAATTATGGATGCGCTGCAGGGACGTCCGCGCTAGCGTTGACGAGTTTTGCGACGCCGAGCTTGGTCACTATGCTCGTGCACGTCGAATCGAGGAGATCTGATGGCAGAGGAACTCGAACCACAGGACCAGCCCGACGATGACGCTTCGCCGGTGCCCAACCGCCGCGAGCGCCGCGGCAAGAAGCCCGGGGCCCATGCCTCCTACAGCGGCAAGTCCACGGTAGGACGCCGATCCGCCTCGCCCACGCCATCCCGGCAGTACTCCACCCGACGCCGCAGCGGCTGAAGCACGCAGCCCAGGCACCGAAGCACCACCGTCGGTTAGTAGGTGGGTAGGGTGGGGTCGACCTGCTTGGCCCAGGCCAGTACCCCACCGCCGACGTGTACGGCATCCCGGAAACCCGCTGTGTGCAGCGCAGCCAGCGCCTCGGCAGAACGCTGCCCGGACTTGCAGTGCAGCACCAGCGGCTTGTCCTGGGGCAGCTCCGCCAGTGCCTCGCCGGACAGGATCCGGTCCTTGGGGATCAGGATCGAGCCCGGGATTCTGACGATCTCGTACTCGTGCGGCTCCCGGACGTCGATCAGGGCGAAGTCCTTACCGGAGTCGATCATCTTCTTGAGCTCTCTGGCGGTGATCGTAGAGCCCGCAACGGCGTGCGCGGCGGCGTCGCTGACCACACCACAGAACTGTTCGTAGTCGATCAGCTCGGTGATCGGCTGGGCCGCCGGGTCCCGGCGGATCTTGATGGTGCGGTAGCTCATCTCCAACGCGTCGTACACCATCAGCCGACCCAGCAGCGGTTCGCCGATCCCGGTAATCAGCTTGATCGCCTCGGTAACCATGATCGAGCCGATCGACGCGCAGAGCACGCCCAGCACGCCGCCCTCGGCGCAGGACGGCACCATCCCGGGAGGTGGGGGCTCCAGGTAGAGGTCGCGGTACTGCAGTCCTTGCCCGCCGGGGGCATCGGCCCAGAACACCGATACCTGGCCCTCGAAACGGAAGATCGAGCCCCACACGTAGGGCTTGCCCAGCAATACCGCGGTGTCATTGACCAGGTAGCGAGTCGCGAAGTTGTCAGTGCCGTCCACAATGAGGTCGTAGTCGCGGAAGATTTCCCGCGAGTTGGCTGATTCCAGCCGTAGCTGGTGCAGGTTCACCTGGACGAACGGGTTGATCTCCCGGATGGAGTCCCGGGCGGACTCGCCCTTGGGCCGGCCGATGTCGGATTGGCCGTGGATCACCTGGCGTTGCAGGTTGGACTCATCGACCTCATCGAACTCGACGATGCCCAGCGTACCCACGCCGGCGGCGGCCAGGTACAGCAGAGCTGGGCTGCCCAGCCCGCCAGCGCCGATCACCAACACTTTCGCGTTCTTCAGCCGCTTCTGACCATCCATCCCGACCTCCGGGATGATCAGGTGACGGCTGTAGCGGGCCACCTCCTCCCGGGTCAGCTCCGCGGCGGGCTCCACCAGCGGCGGCAGGCTCATCAGCGCACTCCTCACATGTCGGTGCTGTCTCGTCACCAGAACATCCCCACTCCTTCCACTCTTCCCCGCGTTCTGGATGCAGCAGCAGACTGCATCCAGAACGCGGGGAAGGTGGGGATCAGTTCACGGTGGGGAAGGGCCAGGCGTTGGGCTGGCATACCAGGCCGTCTGGGATGACGTGGTCGGTGCCCAGCGCCGCAAGGTAGTTGTCGGCCACCCCCCAGGTCTGCTGCATCATCACCGGCGCCAACCGCCCGGACCCATCACAGGCGATGTGTGCAAAGCCCAGCCCGTGCCCGACCTCGTGATTGACCACATACTGCTCGTACTGCACCACGTTTCCCTGGAAGGCCACCGCCCCCCGGACCCAGCGCGCAGTGTTGATCGCTACCCGGTGATCCGCCGGGTTCCAGCAGGACGCGTCGAAGGGGATCCGGAAACCGCAGATCCGGCGGGTCGTCTCCTGCGAGGTGAGGCTGATCCGCAACGCCGCGGCCCGACCGTTGTCAATCCGCTGAAACTGGTATCGCCCGCTGCCGATCCAGCTCTTCGGGTTGCGCAGGGTGCTGTCCACCGTGGTGGCGAAACCAGCCGGGCCGCCCTCAAGCTCCACCCCATCCTCAATCTCGACGGTGTAGGTGACGAGCTGGCCCGTCCCGAAGGGCGGGCCAGCTCCGGGGACCACCCGCCAGGTGCCGGCCCCCTGTGCCGTGAACGGCCCGCCACCGGGCAGCTCAGCGGACGCCTTGGCGTCCTCAAAGCCCGGACCTCCCACCGGGTTGGGAATCAGCGGGTTGGGCGCCGAGCCGGCCTGGTTCGACGAGGGTGCGAGCGGCGTGCTGGCCACGTCGAGCACCGCCAGCACGGTGAGCACCACGAGGATGGGCAGCGCGTACACCCGCCAGCCATAGGTGGCCACCACCCGGGCCACGCGTCCGGAACCAGGGGGTCGGGAAGATCGGGGGCGGGACGAACGAGATCCCGATGCATGATCTCCGCGAACACCGTGCCGCGACACCGGTGGGAGCTGCGGATCCCAGCACGCAGACAACGGCTGTTCATCGGCAATACGGGAGTCGGCGACACGGGAGTCCAACTGTCTCTCGGTGGGTCGCGGCAGGACCCATTCGTGATCCCGGTTCGGGGCGGAAACCTCCGGCCGGGAGCGGCCACCGGGAGGCACCTGGGCCCCCGGATCGGCTCGCGTCGGGCGGATCACTGCGCAAGGATGACACAGCCACG
Organism: Pseudonocardiaceae bacterium; assembly: GCA_050699575.1. Taxonomy (GTDB): domain Bacteria; phylum Actinomycetota; class Actinomycetes; order Mycobacteriales; family Pseudonocardiaceae. Next base: position 184 of record JBOHFG010000245.1, on the reverse strand, counting down.
CTGCGTATCGCGCGCATCATCGGCTACCGCGCTGCCCGGCCCACCCGACTTCCCGCGCTCCTGCAACCTGGCGCTGATACCGGCGAGTAGGGTCGAGCAGGTCAGGTGGGAGGTGACCAAGGCCGATGACCGAGACGGCGGCGCCCCGCGGAGTGCGGATGCCCCGGGACGAGCGGCGCGCTCA
>JBOHFG010000244.1:0-1758 GCA_050699575.1 Pseudonocardiaceae bacterium | reverse complement strand
TGAGCAGGTGAAGGTGCGGGGGTTCCGGATCGAGCCGGGGGAGATCGAGACCGTTCTCCGGCGGCATCCGCGGGTGACCCAAGCGGTGGTCCTCGCCCGACAGGACCAGCCCGGGGACACGCAGCTGGTCGCGTATGTGGTCGCTGATGGTGCGGGTGGGGTGCGTGATCAGCAGACGGAGCGGGAGCAGGTCGGGGAATGGCAGCGGATTTATGATTCGTTGTACGCGGCGTCGGGTTCGGTGTTCGGGGAGGATTTCACCGGGTGGGTCAGTAGTTATGATGGTCGACCGATCCCGCTGGGGCAGATGCGGGAGTGGCGGGATCAGACCGTGGCGCGGATTCTGTCGTTGGGTCCGCGGCGGGTGCTGGAGATCGGCGCGGGAGCGGGGTTGTTGTTGTCCCGGGTTGCCGGGCGGTGTGAATCGTATTGGGCCACTGATTTCTCCGCCCCGGTGATCGATGTCCTGGCCGGCCACGTCGCCCAGGATCCCGAATTGGCCAACCGGGTGGTGTTACGTACCCAGCCCGCACATGACGTCAGCGGGTTGCCGACCGGGTGGTTCGACACGGTGATCCTCAACTCGGTGGTGCAGTATTTCCCCACTCCCGACTATCTCGTGCAAGTCCTCACCCAGGCGGTGGGTCTGCTGGCCCCGGGTGGGGCGGTGTTCGTGGGGGATGTCCGCAACCTGCGCCTGCTGCGGCCCTTGGCCACCGTCGTGCAGCTGCACCGGGCCGAGCACTCCACCGACACGTCGGCCTTGCGCCGGGCGGTCGAGCAGGCCATCCGGGTGGAGAAAGAACTCCTGGTTGCCCCGGAGTTCTTCCCCGCGCTGCAAACGACCCACAGCGACATCGCCGGGGTGGACATCCGGATCAAACGCGGCCGCTACCACAACGAGTTGACCCGCTACCGCTACGACGTGGTATTACACAAACACCCCCGTACCGCTTTGCCCTTAGGTGATGCACCCCGGTTGGAGTGGGGCCGACAGATCAGCGACGTGGCCGCGTTAACCGACTACCTGACCACTGAACATCCACCGCTGCTGCGTCTTGCCGGAGTGCCCAACGTTCGCATCAGTCACGACGTCGCCTTGGCTCAAGCGTTGCAGACCGGCACCCCGCTCCGCGACCTGGTGGACCGGTCGCCCACCCCGCCCACCGACCCGGCGTGCTCCCACGCCGTCGAGGCACGGGACCCGGAGGCCCTGCAGGCGCTCGGTGAGCGGTATGGCTACTGGGTCGCGATTACCTGGTCACCCACCAGCCCCCACGCCCTGGACGTGGTGTTCGCCGACCCCACCCAGACCACCCCAGCGGTTCCCGTGGGTCTGTACCGACCTACCCACACCGGCCAGACACCCCTGTCAAGGTGGACGAACAACCCCACCAACGCCAAAGACACCACAGCGCTGATCGGCGCGTTGCGGGAGTGGGTGCGGGTTGAGTTGCCGGAGTACATGGTGCCCGCGGTGGTGGTGGTGCTGGATTCCCTGCCGGTGACCCGGAACGGGAAACTGGATCGTGCCGCGTTACCGGCACCACGGTTCGGGCTGGTCGAGGGGGGTCGGGCGCCGCGCACACCGCAGGAACAGATCCTCGCCGAGTTGTTCGCGGAGGTGTTGGGCCTGCCGGTGGTGGGTGTGGAGGACGACTTCTTCGATCTGGGTGGGCACTCACTGCTGGCCACCCGGTTGATCGCCCGGATCCGCGCCGCCCTGGGGGCGGAGCTGTCTATCCGGGCACTGTTCGA
>JBOHFG010000243.1:0-3814 GCA_050699575.1 Pseudonocardiaceae bacterium | reverse complement strand
GCGGATGTTCCGCACGAACGCGTGCCCGGCGCTAATCACCCGTGCGCAGCGGAGCTGTTTCAGCCCTCGCATCGGCCGCAGCCGGGACTTCAGGCGGCTGTGGTCGGATTCGATCGGGTTATTCGCGTATTTCTTCCTGACATGGCAGGCGGCGGGCACCAGGTCATCCAGTACCCGGGGGTAAGCCTGTGCTCTGTCAACTTGGTAGGGCTGCTTGGTCGCTGGGATGATTGACGGGTTGTTCTGGGTGGGGAGGGGCTGGACTGGTGGGTATTGAGGCGCCGTCGTATAGGGGGTTCCGCTACCCGGTGGAGATCATCAGTCACTGTGTGTGGTTGTATCACCGGTTCCCGCTCAGTTTCCGTGAGGGTGAAGAGATGATGCTGTAGCGCGGGATTGTGGTGTCCTACGAGACGATCCGGGCGTGGTGTCGCTCGTTTGGGCAGACCTCCGCGAACCAGCTCCGTCGCCGACGGCCATGACCAGGGGATCAGGGGCACCTGGACGAGGTGTTCATCACGATCCAGGGGAAGACCCACTACCTGGGGCGGGCCGTTGACCAGGACGGGAATGTTCTGGACATTCTGGTCACCTCTCGGCGTGACGCCACGGCCGCCACCAGGTTCTTTCGCACACTGCTGAGGGGGTTGCGGTCCGTGCCGCGGGTGCTGGTCACCGACAAGCTGGCCAGCTACGGTGTGGCCCATCGCCGGTTGATGCGCGGTGTGGAGCACCGTCGATCGAAGTACCTGAACAATCGGGCGGAGAACTCCCACCAACCGACCCGGCAGCGAGAACGAGCGATGAAGAAGTTCGCCTCACCCGGTGGCGCCCAACGATTTCTGTCCGCGTTCAGCGACATATCACCGCACTTCCGGCCTCGCCGCCACCGACTCACCGCGGCCCAGTACCGACACGAGATGACCTCACGCTTTGCCACCTGGAACGAGGTCGTCGGCCTCCCCGCAGCCGCCTGACCCAGGCCCCGCAGAGAGACCAACCCTCGGCCCTAACCCGCGACACCACACTCGACACCCAACAACCTGACAATGCCACTGCCTGACCGAGGCCGGAAACAGGCCCGCCGCCCGGCTCTCATACGCGACATCGCCCTCGACACCCAACAACTTGACAACTCCCTGCCCGAACACCTTTATCGACCAACAAGTTGACAGACATCAACCAGTCCTTCCCCCACGAGATCAACCCACCGATCATCCCAGCCACAGACGACCTCACCAAGTTGACAACGCCCCCGGTACCGTTGGGCCGTATGACACGGGAGCAGGTTGACGGATGCTTGCCGCCGTTGGCACCGCCTGATGCGGGCGCCGAGGACCGCGCGTGGATCCGTCGGGGTGGAGAAGCCGCAGTCGATGACGCAGGGTCGGTTCTGTGGGCTTGGCGAGTTGCCGCCCGACGTACCCAGGTTGATGTCGCTGCGGTGCTGGGCACGACGCAGCAACATCTCAGCCAGATCGAGAAGGGGCAGCGCCCAGTGTCTCTGGAACTACGCCGCGAGATGGTCACCGAACTGGGTATTGTGCCGGAGGACCTGGGACTGTCCGCTGGACAGTCCCAGAAGCTGGTGTCCCGCGATGGTGCCAGCCCGGAGATCGCGGCCAGCCGGTTGCGCTGGCGTAATGAGCGGCGTTGGCTCAACCAGCACCGCGCCGAGCTGGCGAAGCTGGTCGTGCAGCTTTATCCGGCGGAGCATCGGGTGCCGGGCGCTGCGCTGCTTGCACATCCTGAGTGGCTGGTGGCCGAGCCTGTGGAGCTGGGCTCGCTGACGGTGCGGCTTGATGAGGGGCCGCAGACCGCCGAGGTGGACGGGTCGGAGCCGGAATCCGAGGCAACCCGGCCGCTGTGTACCGCCGGGCTGCGTTTCGAGCGCTACACCTCGGCGATCAAGCACCTGAGCCCGCCGGCGTTGTTCGAGTCGCGCCCGAGTTATCGGCTGCTCGATGTCTCGCTTGGCCAGCGGCGGCTGGAGTTCGGCCTGGCCAACTACTTCGACAAGATTGACATCTGCGAGGCGCTGGCGCATGAGGTGGCTGGCGCATGCATGGCTGAGGGGTTGCCGAGCTTGCCCGAACAACTGCGTGGGGGGCTGCCCTTCCGGGCGCTGGTCGGTGATCCGTTCGATCCACAGCGCCGCGCGATCATCCCGGCGATCGCCACGCTGACGATCCGGCTACGCCGCTACCCGGCCGAGCCCTCGTTCTTGCTGCACTGGCGCGATCCGGCGAAGGTGGCTATCGCCGGTGGCACCTACGGGGTGATACCCACCGGGGAGTTCCAGCCCTCGAGCGTCGCGCTCTGGGATCGGCATAACGACTTCGACTTATGGCGCAACATGGTGCGGGAGTACTCGGAGGAACTGCTGGGCACGCCGGAGCACGACGGCACCCGCAGCCAGCCGATCGACTACGAGCAGTGGCCGCTGTTCCAGCAGCTCCAGGAAGCTCGGGCGGATGGCTCGCTCAGTGCCTTCGTCCTGGGGTTCGGCGTAGACGCACTCACCCTGTCCACCAACCTCCTGACCGTGGTGGTGATTGACGACGACGTGTTCACCGAGGTGTTCGGCGGGGCAGTGCGGTTCAACGAGGAAGGTGAGATCGTCGCAATCGGCGGGGGGATGCCCACGGAGGGAGTTCCGTTTACCGAGGCGGCGGTGCGGCGGATGCTGGAGTCCGAGCCGATGGTCGAAACCGGCGCGGGCTGCCTCGCGCTGGCGTGGCAGCATCGCCACGCGCTGGGCTTGTAGCGCGTCGCGGGCTCCTCGTGACCGCCCGCACGACCCTGCTTGGGCAACCGAGCAGTAGCGAGATTCGACCCGCGCGACATGCACAACGCGACGTTGTAAAACCCTCCGTTGTTAGCTCCGGACCTGGGCTGTGAGCGATGCTCATGGGTGTCAGAGCGGGCACTAGTCGGGACATGGTGATGGACAGATGAGGCCGAGGGCCGGATTAGCGCGATTACACAGGTGGTCGAACAGCCTGTTCAAGCTTCGACGCGCGGAGGCGTGTCGAGCATCTGAGTGATGAGTCCGGCGGTGGCGCCTCGGTATTCGGGCCGCTACCTGGCGCTGGGTGGGCGGGTGCAGGTCCTCGCGGTGAGCGTGACCGAGCCCAAGGCGCAGCCGGTGGGGGTCGTCGTGAGCGGGTCGGCGCGGTGGGCGTTATCCCCCCGGGATGGCCCAGCGCGCCTGCTGGCCGGGGATCACCCGTCTCCTCACCGCGGTGCGGTGAGGCCCTGCCCGCGGTCGCTGTTCTGGCAGTGACCGACCCTGCGGGTCGCTGATGTGTCCCGCGTGTGCGGGCACCGGTGGCGACCCGATATCCGGCTGGCCGCCGGTCGAGCTGCCCCCTCCACTCCCGGCGACCAGCCGGTCCCTTCATCCTGTTCAGGAGACCCCTATGGTGAGCCCTGCTGTCAGATTCCCCTGCCTGTTTTTCCACCAGACTCCGGCTGACCGCCAGGAGATGTCAGCTGGCGCCATGCTCGTCTGGGTCATCGCTGCCTCGGTGTTTTGACTCGCCGTCCTGGCCGCCATGTGCATTCCCGACATGCTGGCGCAACGCAGGACAGAGCGGGCGCGTCGTGGCGCCCAGCGACGACTCCACCGCGACTCTCCTCGACACCGGCGATGAGTCGCGCGTGCGGTACGACGTTGTCAGGGGCTGTTGCGTTGTGCGGAGCCGGGGCAGGCGTGATCGTTGATCCCGGTTGGTCAGATCGCCAGGGTCAGCTCGTCGAAGGCAGTCATGACCCGTAGGTTTGCTATTTCCTCGACTCCGAGTTCGTAGTG
>JBOHFG010000242.1:0-19713 GCA_050699575.1 Pseudonocardiaceae bacterium | reverse complement strand
CCGACAAACTCGAATGCCTGATTCAGGCGATCGAGTACCAGGACGCGGGCTACACCAGAGTCCAAGGCTGGATCGACTCCTCGCGCAACAGCCTGCGCACCAACACCGCACTCCGCATCGCCGACGCCGCCCTCTACACGTCACCCCTCGCCTGGCGAGGTCGCTGAGCAGCGCACCCGGCCGCCATCAACGTCCCAGATCAGCGACTGGGCTAGTGGCCGCGCAGGACGGCAATGATCTGGTTGATGACTCGTGTGCGTTGAGCGTCGGTGAGTTGGCCGAAGTGTTCGCCGAGCATGTCGATGGGTAGCCAGATCACCCGGTCGGCGAGGACAACGCCGTAGTCGGTTTCGGTGGCGTAGGCGCTGGCTCGGTAGCGGGTGCCGGTTTCGATTTCGGCGACGAGCACGGTGGGTCCGCCTGCGGTGTTGCAAATGTCGGCGGAGACCACGGTGTAAAGCTCTCGTTCCCCGGTCATCGGGGAGGGATTGGAGATCAGGACGTCGCCCTGGTGAGGCGCGGGTTGGCCTGGTGTTGTCACCGCCCGGTCTTCCAGGCGGCCAGCGCCTCGGTGCGGGCCTGGGTCCGTTGGCGCAGCCGGTTGGTGTCATCGGCTTGGGTGAGCATGGCGATGTGGTCGGCCAGCTCGTGGCGGGTCAGTTCCGCCCTCAGGGCGGAGTCGACCAGCCCGGACAGGGTGGTTCCGATGCTGCGGGCGTGCTCGAGTGCGCGGGCGTGTGTCGTGTCCGGCAGTGAGATGCCAACCTTGACGGTCATGCCGGCAGTCTGACTGATGGTCATACCCAGAGTCCAGTGGGTCAACGATCCAGAAGTTCGGCGAGGAGTTCTCGGTCGCGCCGGACGGCGAGTACGAGGTATCTATGCCGTCTGATGATCTGTGGTTGTCGTTGGTAGTAGAGCACGTAATGCCAGGGTTGCTCGTCGTGGTCGTGGTCTTCGCCCCGTGATTGGGCAGCGTCGAGTAGGGCTCGTTGCTGCGCGGTCACGCCGCGGCGCCAGTACAGCGGTGGGGCTGTCCCCCCGTCGGGAGGGTGGTGCTCATCCAGCGAGGTCTGGGCAACGTTCATGAGTTGGTCGGCCACCCGCTGGTGCTTGATCCTGGTGAGCAGATCCTCCACCGCGGCCTCGGACCACTCGACCTCGTAGCTGCCTTTGGTCACTCACTAGTTCTAGCCAACTACTCGGCGCAGCGGAAGGGGACCGTCACCGGGGTTCAGTCTCGATCGCGATAGTGCGACCGCACGCGCTGGGCGGTCTCCTGCGTGGAGTGCGTGAGCTGGTCAGGATCGGCTGCCCGCCGCTGCAGCTCGTCCGCCAATCTGCCGTGGGACAAGACAAGGGACTCGATCTGGGTGCCAAGCAGCGGAGTGATCAACGCGACGAATCGGCCGTGCTTGGTCACCGCCGCCGGCTTCCCACTACAGTTGATCTCCTCGATGACCTGAGCCGTGTTCTGGTTCAGCTCGCGCATCGTGTAGATCTTCGCTTCGCTGAGCTCGACACTTAATGAGGTCGTAGGCATGATCATTCCCCTTGGGTCTTCTCGTCACGCATCAGCGTGCACTCAGGACAAAACCTGGCAAGTCCATCGACGGTGCCGGTCGTGCGCATCAGACCGGAGCCCTCCCCGGTCTGCGCTGCGCAACAATGCCAGCAGTCTCAGGGTCGCGAGGAAGGCCTCGTTGCCGGCTGCCGGGACGTGACTGATGGTCGTCGACATGATCACCCCTCCTCGTTCCGGGCTGTACTAGTTTTGTACTACATTGTAGGTCGGGTGTCAATCGTTAGGGCCAGGGAGCAGCCGTGACACGGTCGGATCCGGGAGGGCAGCCGCCCGGCAGCCCAGCAGCCGCCGAACTCGCGGCCGTGCATGCGGTGACGCGGTGGCTGGTTGGTGCCGCGGCCTCGGCGCTCGCCATCCTGCTCGCGGGCGTGCGACTGTCAGCGTTAGGGCAACTCGCCTCTGATCAGCCGGAGCGGCTCGCTGTCGCGGTCATCGCCTGCGCCGTCGCCCTTCTCGCGGCCGGCATCACCCTGGTACTCGCCGCCCGGGTGCTGGTGTCCCCCGGGTGGACCCTGAGCAAGCTCGCCCATCTCGATGCCCACCACCGCTGGCAGAGCCACCCGCTACAACCCGCGCTGGAGGCCCAGCGAGGACTGCTGACCCCCGATGACGATCTCCAGCCTGGTCGGCTCTACCGGCGGCACCGACGGTTGTACGTGGCCTGGTTCCAGCTCCAGGAACGAGGCTGCACAACACTTCCCGACGACCTCTACGCAGAGCAGAACACCACCGAGCGGGACTACTCGGTGGCCAACGACCAGGACGTGGACCGTCTTCGCCGCAGACTCGAGGAAGCCACCAGCATCAGTGAGGGCATCGCCGCCACAGCCAACCTCGTGGAGACCCGCCGACGCTACCGACGCCTGGTCCGCGTCATGCGCATCAGTGGAATATTCGTCGTGGTAGCAGTACCGGTGTTCGCGTGGGCCACCACGGTGCAGCCAGAACCTGCCGTCACCACACCTATCGCCATCCACCTCACGTTCGCGCACGACCGCTCAGTGATCCAGCAAGCCGGTCTCCCGCCAGACTGCGCCAACCGCGACGTCAACGCCATCGCCATCGGCGGCTCACTCCTCCAGCCCATCCTCGTGAGCACCAGCGATCCCCACTGCATCCTCAACCAGGTGCGAGTCACCCCCGCACTAGGAACGGCGGTCCCTGCCCTGCCACCGCACTGAAGCCGGCGCGCCCCTGTAACGATGCCCGTACCTCCCTTACCAGCCCAGATGTCGTGGTCCTGACTCAGCGCATCGCCAGCAAGCTGGGGTCATCAGTGAGGCCGGGCCCTGCGCGGAACAGCTGCACGGGGCCGTCCCCTGGGCACACGGTGACCTCAGGATCCGCGGCAGCCAGCCATACCGACCCGCCACGACGCACCCTGAGGCGGCCACCGTCTCGGGAACGCAACTCCGCCGACCCGAGGGTGCACAATAGAATCTGCGGCCACTGGCTCCGCAGCAGGACCGGGGTCAACTCCCCTTCCGCCCAGTCCAGCCGACTCAGCTGGAACTCCTCAGCCGGAGTGCGATACGCGGTCTCATACGGCCCGACCTGTTCCCCACGACTCACCGGTAGCGCACCGAAGGAGAAGTCCAGCACTCGCAACAGCTCTGGGACATCGATGTGCTTGGCGGTCAAGCCGCCGCGCAAGACATTGTCCGAGTTCGCGCTGATCTCCACAACAGTGCCCCGCAAGTAGGCATGCAGGTTACCGGCCGGCAGGTACATCGCCTCCCCCGACGCCAGGATGACGTGGTTGAGCAGCAGGGCCGCGAGCACCCCGACGTCACCTGGGTACATCTCGGCCAGCTCCAGCACCACCCGGCATTCCTGCCGAAAATCGCTACCGCGAGGGTGCCGGAAATCGCCGCCCAGCCCGTCGCGACGCAGCAGCGCGACACAGGCGTCCAGGGTGCAGGGCAACACGGCCTTCACCGTTGGCTCGGGCATCGTGATCCAGGTGGTGAACAGGGTGCGCAGGCCGTCGGCAGTCGGCTCGGCGGCGAGCATTCTGCGGTAGGGCTCCAGCGGCGGCGCGTCCAGCGCGGCGAGTAACTCGACGGTGCGGAGCGGTTCCCGGAAACCGGCCAGCGCGTGGAACTCGGTGAGCGCGCAGATCAGCTCGGGTTTATGGCTGGCGTCGGAATAGTTGCGTTCCGAGGCGTCCCGGGGGATCCCCCGGGCTTCCTCAAGGGCGAACCCCTCGGCCGCCTGCTTAGCGGACGGGTGAGCCTGCAGGCTCAGCGGCTCCTCAGCGGCGAGCACCTTGAGCAGGAACGGCAACCGCACACCCCAACGCTGTGCGCAGTGGGTCCCGAGGTGGTGATCCGGGTCGGCGCGCAGCGCTTCCAGCAGGGAGAGCTGGGCGCCGTCGGCGTGCAGCAACACCGACGGATCCGCCGGGTGCGCGCCGAGCCACAGTTCCGCCTGCGGGTGCTGGGCGGGGACCGGATCGCCGAGAAGCTCCGCGATTGCGGTCCGGGAACCCCAGGCATAAGGCCGAACCGCATTGCGCAACAGCTCCACAACCCCTCCCTTATCGCCTGGGTACCCGTTCATCGAATGACCGGCCCCGCCGAGCCGACCCGGCCCGGGCCGCCCAACACTCCCTGGCTCAGCCCGAGGTAGAGCGCAGCGAAGTCGAACCGTAGCGCCAGCACCGCAGCGGCGCACGCCACGGCACCCGGGTCTCCCCGGCGCACCATCAGCTCCTCGTCGGCAGTCACCACATCCGCACCGGGCAACGCCTCCGACGCCGCGGCGCGCGCCGGCTCGTCGCGGGGATCGGCCAGTACACCGAGCAGTACCGGACGAATCGACGGCATCCCGCCGCCCGGCGACGGTTCCTCGAACGGATCATGGAATACGTCAGTCTCCCCACTGGCGTGGATGGCCTGCTGGCGCAGCACCGGCAGCGTGGCCACCTCAGGAAATCCCGCGGCGTGCGCCACCACCCCCGCATGCGCGGCAAGCGCCCCGGCACTGTGCCCGGCCACCGCGGTGGCCACTGGATCGGTACCCCACAACAACGGGATTCGCGCGGTCAGCCGCAACGCCAGCAACTTGGCGGGGTTGACCAGCGACTCATGAGCGATGTGGTCACGCTCGGCTTCCCGGTCCAGCTCGCCAGCCAGCACCTCGGAGTCAGTGGAGAGCAGCCCCAGCGTGTCCATCAGCAACAGGCCGACAGCCAAGGTGCGCGGAAGCGCCAGCCCCGGTGGTACCTCGATCCGGGGTACCAGCAGCACCGATCGGCCCGCGGCGGCGGCCGCCACCGGGCCGTCGGCCGGTGCGGTGAGCACCACCTGGGCGCCCCGCCGGATCGCCCGGTCGATGCCTTCCGCAAGCTCTCGATCGCCGGGATCGGTGGTGTTGGCCAGCACGATGTCCAGCGCGCCCACCCACCTCGGAACCGACCGCGCCATGACCACCGGCACCGGGCAGGACGATCCGAGCAGCGCCAACAGCAGCGGTGCCGCAGCCGGCACCGCACCGGGGCGGGTCAGCAACACCAGTGCACGCGGGCGCTCGCCGGCCAGCCGGCCCAGACCCGCCTCTTCGGCCGCGGAAGCCATGGAGCGCACCTGGGCGCCCGCGGTGGCCGCGGCGCGGAGCAACCCACCGGTGTCGGTGGCCTCCAGGAGCACGGGATCATCGAGCAGGTCACCGTGACTCTGGAACTGGCCATGGTCGGGTAGCGTCACTCTGGGCCCAGCCCGCTGCTGCTCGATGCGGTGTTACCCGGTCCGGTCCCGGGCAACGCCTCGTCCAGCAGCAGCACTGGAATGCCATCGGTCACCGGGAAACTGCGCCCACACACGGTGCAGGTCAACGCCTCGGCATCGGGGTCTGTGGCGGTGCCGAGGCGCAACCCGGCATGCTCCGGGCAGGGACATGCCAAGATCTCCATCAGCGCGGCGTCCACGCGCACGGGCATCGTCGTCCTCCTCACCAGGGTCAGCACCTCGTCCCGCAACACCTCGACCGCCGTGGTGTCGCGGGCCTCGACGTTCAGGCGCAGCAGCGGCTCGGTGTTCGAGGGGCGCAGGTTGAACCACGAACCGTTAGGGCACCGTACGGTGAGGCCGTCGAGCTCATCGAGCTCGACACCGTCGCGCGCAGCGAACCGTTCCCGCACAAGCGCCATCCTGCCCTGCTGGTCGTCGACCATGGAATTGATCTCACCGGACGCAGCGTAGCGGCTGAACTCAGCCATCAGCGCCGACAGCGGGTGCTGCTGCCGACCGAGTGCGGCAAGCACATGCAGCGCGGCAAGCATCCCGGAGTCAGCGTTCCAGAAATTGCGGAAATAGTAATGCGCAGAATGCTCGCCGCCAAAGATCGCCCCGGTTTCCGCCATGCGCTGCTTGATGAACGAGTGGCCGACCCGGGTACGCACCGGCCGCCCGCCGTGCTCGATGATGATCTCCGGCACAGCCTGCGAGGTGATCAAGTTGTAGATCACCGCGGCGCCAGGCTCGGTGGCCAGCTCCCGGGTGGCGACCAACGCGGTGATCGCGCTGGGGCTCACCGGCTCGCCACGTTCATCCACCACGAAGCAGCGATCAGCATCACCGTCGAAGGCCAGACCCAGATCGGCGCCGTGCTCACGCACGGCCACCTGCAAGTCCACCAGGTTCGCCGGATCCAGCGGGTTGGCCTCGTGGTTCGGGAAGTTGCCGTCGAGCTCGAAATACAGCGGAATGACCTGCAGCGGCAGTCCCTCGACCACCGCTGGCACGGTGTACCCACCCATCCCGTTACCGGCGTCGACCACGAGCCGAAGCGGCCGGATCCCGGACAAATCCACCAAAGAGCGCAGGTACTCCGCGTAGTCACTGAGCATGTCCCGCTCGGTGCGGCAACCACCGCCCGGCCCCGGCTCGATGCCCTGCTCCACCGCGACCCGGATCTCCGCCAGCCCACTGTCCTGACCGACCGGGGCGGCACCGGCCCGGCAGAGTTTGATGCCGTTGTAGCGGGCCGGATTGTGACTTGCGGTGAACATCGCGCCGGGCAACCCGAGCCGCCCGGAAGCAAAGTAGAGCAGGTCGGTGCTGGCCAGCCCGATCGAGATGACGTCGAGACCGCGACTGGTCACACCTTGCGCGAATGCGCCTGCCAGGCTGGGGGAGGAGTCCCGCATGTCATGCCCGATGATCACAGCTTGCCGAACGGCAGCACGCCCGACGGTAGCACCGTCCAAGCGCCCGACGAAGCCGGCGAACGCTGCGCCGATGTCGTGCACCACCGCAACGTCCAGCTGCTCCCCAACAACACCCCGGATGTCGTACGCCTTGACTATCGCAGACAGGTCAGGCACAGCTCTCCCTTCCGGAACCCACCCGCATTCAGCGGGCTCAGCGGGGTCATGTGGGTGTTTACCACCCCGCTGAGCCCGCTGGACGCGACAGGGCCCCGAAGGGGCTCAGTCATCGACGGGGGGGAGCATCCGCAGGTGGCTGCGGCGGGCGGGGCCGCTCGCCGGGGCGGCGGGAACCGGTTCCGGCTGCAGGTCCATCCGGCCGGCCTCCCGTACCGCCTCCGCCAACGCGGTGAGATCGTCCACCGAAGGGTGCGGCTCGGCGAACTCACCGTCGTGGCGCACGACGTCCCAGCCCCGCGGGGCGGTCAGACGCAGCGCGTGCCGCTCGCACAAGTCGTAGGAATGTGGCTCACTGTAGGTGGCCAGCGGGCCGACCACCGCGGTGGAATCGGCATAGACGAAGGTGAGGGTGGCAACTGCCGGGTTCGTGCACCCGGTCCTCGAGCACCGCCGCACGCTGCGCACGGTCGGACCATAGCGCGCAGGTCCGCGCGAGTGATGCAGGCGCGCGGGATGCGCTGCCGGCGTCATGTCGATGGCGGCGGCATCTCGAGAACGGCGTAGTCTCGGCAGATGGCGGTGACCCGGTCAGCCCACTCGCGCCTGCGCCGGCGCCGGGACCGACGTGGTCGCGGAGTCCGGGGGTTGCTGTTCCCCGCCACGCTGCCTGCGGCCCGCAGCCGCTCGGAACGGTTCGACGGGATCGTGCTGCAAGCCCTTGAACCGATCGACGAGCGCTGGCACGCCGAGCTTGACCGGCTCGACGTCGCGGTCGACGACGTACCAGAGGTGACTGATTGCGATCCGACCACAGTCACCTGGGGCAGCGACGTGGTGGAGGACGGCAACGTCCCGCTGGCTCGCCTGGTCCCCGCCGGGGTGGATCGCACCGGTTTGCCTACCCGAGCCCGGATCGTGCTCTACCGGCGCCCACTGGAGACTCGGGCCCAGGACAAGGGCGACCTCGCCGACCTAGTGCATGAGGTGCTGGTTGAGCAGATCTCGAACTATCTGGGCATCGATCCAGACATTATCGACGGACCTGCCCGATCAGTCTGACCAGCCCACGCTAGTACCGGCTAGGGCGACGCCGGGAGGGTAGCGCGGTGCCGGCAACCAGCAGCAACAGCGCACCCTGGACGAGTAACAGCGCAGTCCGGGTGACATCCGAGCGGACCACCCGCACCTCGGACGACGCACCTCGCACCGGGATCGCGACCTGATGGCCCCAGCCCCGTACCACCGGCACTGGCCGACCATCCACGCTGGCCTGCCAGCCTGGTTCAGCATTGGCCGCGACCACGAGCAACCTGCCCTCGGCGCCGGTCGCGACGCGCACCGCCACCCGCGGCGGCGCAGCGGGCGCCAGAACCCCACTGACCCCTGGCTCGATGGGTGGCGAGGCCCCAGTACGCGCCTGCTCGGCCAGCGCTGGACCGAGCAGCTCCGCACCCGGAACCGGTCGCACCACCCGCAGCACCGGTCTGCCGTCCGCCGTGCGAGGCGCGGACCGGGCCAACGACCCGGCCGCGACGAGCGCTCGGGCGCCCTGCGCGACGGTGGGCATCACCACGAACTGCACCCCGGTGGCAGCCACGTTGGCGATCGCGGCAGAGGTCTCGCCTGGTTGCCCGGCTCGCAGCGCAGCAGCAATCCGCTCCAGCCTCGCGCTGGTGGCGCGCAGCGGAGCGATATCATCGTCCCCGAAGCGCGCGGTCCGCGACCTGGTCAGCCGGACCGGTTCACCTTCAGGACCGACGACCAGCACGGACGTGTCGGACCGGACCAACTCAGCGACCAGCGCGGGGGCCAGCACCGGCAGCCCGGCCGGCGCGCCGGCGGCGAGCGGACCGCCGGCACCGATGGCAACGGCGGCGGCCGACAGCACCGAGACGCCCACCCACGGCGCGCCCGACACTGTTTTCCCCCACGCCGTTTTGTCTGCCTTGCCCCCTGGGCTACGGCTGGCCAGCAACGCGATCCACAGCAACCCGCAGGAGGCGAACAGCAGCGCACCCCCGGTGAACCCGATCCGGGGATCACCACCAGCCAGCGGCTGCATCGGCAGGTTGGTCAGCAGTACTACCGCGGCAGCACCCAGGAGCACCAATCCCAGACCCGGCAACATCGCCCTGGATGGCCGGGTGACAAGCGCGATCACCGCCGCTAGCACCACCACCACGCCCAGCCACGGCACGGAACCAGCACCGCCGGGGTCCAACGTGAGCAGACGCGGCCACCCGGGCATCTGCTCGGGCACCACTGCTCCCACCCCGTGTAGTAGCACGGCAGGGCGTTGAATCACCACCGCCGGCCACGGCACCAGCAACCCCAGCGGCAGGAGCACCACCGCGAACAACCCGATCGCGCGGCGCAGCGTGGTCACCCGGGGAGCCGGGAACACCACAAAACCACTGAGGACGACCGCCAGCACCAGCACGTGCAACAGGGGAGCGAACGCGCCGATCACGGCAACCCCGAGGGCAGTGGCGGCCGCGGTCGACAACCAACCCCCCGATCGGGCCACCGTCTGACCAGTCAATATCGACGCGACACCGGCCAGCACGAGTGGCAGCAGCAGAGCGGGCACCACAACGTCCAGCCGGCCCTGGGCCAACCCGGCGATGGTCGGCGGGAGCAACGCGTACGCCGCGGCGGCCAGCGCGCGACGCTCCCGGCTGATCGGCAGCGCCCGAGTGGCCCGGTAGGCGGACAGGGCAGTTAGCGGCAACGCGGCCAGCAGCAGTAGTGACACCGCTGTGGCCGGTAACCCCACCGGAAGGCCGAGCACGCCGAGCACGGCCAGAGCCGCCGGCGCCGGAGCCGCGCTGCCGCCGCCGACCGGATGCCAGGAAGCCAGGTAGGACGACCAGGTCTGGCCCAGGCCCTCCACCGGGAGCAGCCGGCCACCGGCCAGGTCCAGTGCCAGCCGGTGGCGGTTCACCAGCACGGCGAGCACCGCCATGGCCAGGGTCAGCAACGCCGGTGGAGAGCTCAGGAACTGCCGGACGCGCGTGCCGAACCCGACGTCGTCCAAGGTCAGCACACTGGAGGCACGCATGTCCTGCGGCTGTGCGGTATCAGACGATTTCGGCATCGGGGAGGGCAGAGGTCGGGTTCGTGCACTGGCCTCGTCCGGCGCCCCAGCAGTTCGCGACACGCCGACTCCTCCTTGTCCATCCCCGTTGGTGGGGGCACACGGTAACGTTCTCGAACACTCGAAGCGGACTCCGGGCGCGTGAGCTGGTTCACACCACTCGACGTTTGAGCCGGCGCCGTTCCCGCTCTGACAGCCCACCCCAAATGCCGAACCGCTCATCGAAGGTCAGCGCGTACTCCAGGCACTCGGCCCGGACCTCGCAACCAGCGCAGATCCGCTTGGCTTCCCTGGTCGAGCCACCTTTCTCGGGGAAGAACGCTTCCGGATCGGTCTGGGCACACAGCGCCCGCTCCTGCCAGTCCTGCTGGTCAAGCCCCTCCCGCAGGTCAAGCCCCTCCCGCAGGTCAAGCCCCTCCCGCAGGTCAAGCCCCTCCCGCAGGTCAAGCCCCTCCCGCAGGTCGTAGTGGTCCCGCTGCTCGAACTCTCCATCCGCAGGCCAGATGCTGTCTGTCTCATCCATGGCGGTCCGCCCTCCTCGCCATAGAGTTCCTCCCCGGTTCGCCGCCTCCCCGGGCTGTGGGCCGGAGAATAACAAGGTTGTGATTACACCTCTGGCATCGGGGATGCAAGTGCTTGAGTCCATCCAGGGCGGTTGCCCAGCGTGTCGTGATTGACACGCCGCGTGGTCACCGCCCGGTCAAGGCGCGGAAAGCTACCAATTCGGACCACACTGAGCGAGAGTGATGCCGTGCGTTCCACGGACCTAGCCCCCAGCCCGCTGTTCCTGTTGTTGGTCGCGACCAGCGTGGCCGGCGGTACACTCGCAGCACTGGGCACCGGTGCGGCCCGCACCGCCGGCATCGTGCTCCTGGTGCTCGGCGGCTGGGCGGTCGCCCTGTGCCTGCACGAGTTCGGGCACGCCCTGACGGCCTATCACGGCGGCGACCGTTCGGTGCGCGCCAAGGGATATCTCACCCTGGACATCCGGCGCTACACGGACCCGGTGATGTCGCTGCTGCTGCCACTGTTCCTGCTGGCGCTGGGGGGAATCCCGCTACCCGGTGGCGCGGTATGGATCAACCGGGCCGCGCTGCGCTCGCGAGCGGTCACCTCGGCGGTATCGCTGGCCGGTCCACTGACCAACCTGGCGCTGGGGGCCATCCTCACCGCCGTGGTCGCCGCCAGCCAGCTCCCGGCCGGGCTCGCGGCCGGGCTGTCCTACCTGGCGCTGGTGCAGGTGCTTGCGTTCGTGCTGAACATCCTGCCGGTGCCGGGACTGGACGGGTTCGGTGCGCTGGAGCCCTACCTGCCCGCGCAGGTTCGCCAGTTCGCCCGCAGCCTCGGCTGGTATGCCCCCTTGCTGCTCTTCTTAGTGATCGTCAGCCTGCCCGCAGCCGGGAGTGCCCTGTTCAGCACCAGCTTCACGATCTTTGCAGCACTCGGTGGCGATCCACTGGCAGCGGTCGCCGGCCTCCGCGAGTTCGTGTTCTGGCGCTAACGAGTTACCGGGCAACCACCCGGGTCACTGCCCGTCCAGCATCGGATAACGTCGGCGTGTCGAGAAGACCAACCGGGGGACGGCGCGAGATGGGTGTAGCGGCTCGGCTGGACGACTTCCAGCGGCGGCATACCTGGCTGGGCTTCCCGTTAGGGGTGATCTACAAATTCATCGACGATGAGGGTGGCTACCTCGCCGTCTTGATCACTTACTACGGTTTCGTCTCACTGTTTCCCGGGCTGCTCTTGCTGGTGAGCGTGCTGGGTTACACGCTGCAGAGCGACCCCACCTTGCAGCAGGCCGTGCTCGGCTCTGCGTTGCAGCAGTTCCCGATCATCGGGCCGCAACTGCAAGAGAACGTCAGCTCGATCCACGGCAGCCGCTTGGGGGTGGTCCTGGGCATCCTCGGTGCCGTCTACGGGGGCCTTGGTGCCTCGGTGGCGATCCAGACAGCATTGAATCGGGTCTGGGCCGTACCACGCTATGACCGCCCCGACCCGGTGCGGTCCCGGCTCCGTGGCCTGGTGCTGTTCGTCCTGATCGGGGCAGTCGTGCTGATCACGACTGCGCTGGCCGCGGTCGGCCCAGTGGCCGCCAGCTACGGTTTGGGCGCCGGAGTACGCATTGCGGCAATCGCCGTCTCCATGGTCGTCAATGTGGGCGCGTTCTTGGTCACGTTTCGGGTGTTGACGGCCCGGGACGTGCCACTGGCTGACCTGATGCCCGGTGCGGTCGGCGCTGGCGTCGCGGTTCAGGTGCTGCAGATTGTGGGCGCGTTGTTCGTCACTGCTGAACTCAGCGGCGCCTCGCAGATCTACGGCGTCTTCGGGCTGGTTCTCGGGTTGCTGGCCTGGGTGTACCTGCAGGCGGTCATCGTGGTGTTCTGCGCGGAGATCAACGTGGTGCTGGCGCGCAAACTGTGGCCCCGCAACTTGCTCGCTCCGTTCGTCAACGACGTCGCACTGACCCCCGCCGACCAGGCATCCTACCGTTCGTACCTGGACGCAGAGCGATTCACGCCCTCCCAGAAGGTACAGACCACCTTCGAGCCTCCCGACCCGAACTGACACAGGGCACGTGCGGTAGTCCTCCATAGGTACCTGCGGCTCGCTTAATCTGTGCGCCGTGGATCAAGACATGACGGCGTTGCCGGACTACCGATGCCCGGGGTGGTGGGAGCACCGGCTGAGCTGTCCCTCTCCTGGTCCGCGACGCCTTGGCATTGACGGGCCAGCTGGGTTGTAGCCTGCCGCAGTGATGGTTGAGGATGGGGAATCCGGGTAGGATCTTGATGCGATTCTGGCGGTGCGGTGGGCTGACCCTGCGGTGTTTTCTGCTGGGGAGTTCGCGCGGGCTGAGTCGTTCTACTGCGAGCGCCGGGAGCAGGATGATGCGCTGCTGGCGATCCGGGCGAGGGCTGCGTCGCTGATCCGAGAGTGGACCGGTCGGGACTCGCGAGATTACGACGCGGTTGGTGTTCGCCTTCACGGTGGCTGGCGTGGACATTGATCTGAGTGCGTTGACCGAGGACGATTTCGTGGTTGCCTGCCGGATGCTTGATGACATCGAGGCGAGTACGACCGAGCAGGAGCGCATCGCCCATACCTGGGCCGGGTCAACCGGTGAACGCCCGCCGGGCTGATGTGTGCCGTGCTGATCCAGCTCGACTCGTCACCGAACTGGATCGCTGCGCGGGCCCACGATGGCCATGCCCGGGTGCGGTGGGCCTGTCCGGCTAGATCAGCGACGGTCCACTGATCGCGTTCGGTGTGCTGGGCCAGGAGCAGTCGCCGTTCCAGCGTGCCCGTGACGACTACCTGGGCTGGCAACACGGTGGTGAGAGCCGCGTGCAGCCGGGTGGGCTCAGCGGCTGGAATTGCCTGGATCGTCTCGGTGCAGGTATCGAGGTCACCGCCGAGACGCCGCGCCACCTCCAGGATCCGGTCGTGATAGTCAGCAGGGATGCAGTGGAGGGGCATCGCGACGTCCTGTTCCTGCGGGTGGCGAGGACGGTGCTCGAGGCGATCAGCGTCATCGGTGAGTGGTCGCTCAGGCCGTTCTCGCGGCTCTCGTGCAGGTAGCGGCAGTCCCGGACCGTGGTGGCGTGCGCGGTGGTGATGAAGGTGTGGTCGAAGCGGTAGCCGTTGCGCCGGCCGTTGCCGGCGGGCCGGCCGAACTGGGTGGCTGCCCGAGGCAGGTCAGGTTCAGGGCGATTTGCTCAGCAGTGGTGAAGCCGACCAGGACGGCGGCGTGCTCGTAGCGCTGCAGGCAGGACCACAACGCGATCCGCACCACATCCTCGGTGCTCTGGCCGACCAACTGGCGCAGTTCGTCCAGCCCGTCGGTGAGAATCGCCAGCGCCGGCGGGGTGAACCACCGCTTACGGCGGCGATGATCTCCCTCACCGAACACCCGTGGGGCTCTCGGGTCGTAGCTGCCGGTCAACAAGCCCTGCGCCAACGGCTTGTTGATCAATACGCCGCAGTTGTGGTCGGCGGCGAAGGCGAAGATCCCCTCGGATCGGTCGTGCGGGGTGAGCAGGTTGTCCCGTACCGCCAGCACATCCGGTTGGATCTGCTCGAACAGTGCCCGGAAGCGAGCCACCTTGTCACCGCGCTCCCCCGGGTGATCCACGCGGTCCAGGGCGAAGCGGTATGGCCCGCGCATCCCGATCACCCGCACCAACCCCTCGGCGCGCAGAGTCCCCATCGTCTCGATCGCCGCGTCCAGCCACGTGTCGTTGTGGCCGAACTCAGCGTGGTGAAAGAAGTAGATATCCAGATAGTCGGTGCGCAGGTTGTCCAGGCTCTGCTCAAGCTGATGCCGCAGGTGCACAGGGTGATAACCGTGTGCCGCGGTACCACGGAAGTAGCCGACCTTAGACGACAGCACCAGCGATGCGCGGGGCACCCGGGCGACCAGCCGGCCGAGCAGCCGCTCGGAGCGGCCATGCCCATATACATCAGCGGTGTCAAACAGCGTCGCCCCCAAGGTATACGCCCGCTCCAACCCCGCCCACGCCTCGGTGTCCTCGATCGACCCCCAACCCATCGGCAGGCCCAGGTTCATGTCCGGGCCGCCCAGCGCCCAGCAACCCACCCCCACCGCGGACACTTCCAGCCCGCACGATCCCCAAGTTCGTGAGAATGCCGGGCGGTCTGGTGGTTCCGGTCGGGTCATCGGGCCAGCCCCCTGTGTGATCATTGTTTACCGCCGGCGGGGTCGAATTCGTCGGCGCGGGTTCGCAGTTCGGCGATGATGCGGCGTAGCTCGGCGGCCACGACGATCGCGGTCGCGGCGCGCACGGGCTCGGCGACCAGGTCGTCGAGGTTCGCCCGGTGCGGGTTGTCACCGGCGCGGTCCAGGACTGCGAGTAACGCGATGCCTCCCGCGGTGAGTGCGGCATCCGGGATCGGGACCACTGCGGGGGTGGCCGCGACGTGTTGCGCGCAGCTCCCGACGCAGGCGAACACCGGCATCCCGGCGGGTGAGTGGCCCGCTGGTAGCCATCCTGATCTGCGGAACCGCAGGCTACGGCCGCAGACCACGCACGCCTGCCCGTTCGCGAACGCTGGGTCCAGCCCGCTCCAGAGCCGATCAGCCATCACACCACCTCCCCCGCCGCAGTGGTCCTCCCCGCACGGCAGTCTCCGGTGCTGAGACCAGACGCACGAGCACGGATCGCAGGCTCGTCATGCGCCACTCATGATCGAAGCACACATATACGAGCTGTCGTCCCCGTCCGGTGACGTCGCCGTGGTGGTGCAGCCGGGACCGTAGTGCCCCGTGGGCTTCGTTCACCGCGACCTGCTCGACGCGGCTGCCGAGGGGAATCTCGGTGCCTTCGGCGTCGAGTAGGGGGATGTCGCACAGGGCGACAGCGGTGGAATCGGGCTGTGGTGTGGGGGTGGGCATGGTGTCACCTCGGGTTGGGTGGTGGGGCCGATCGGCCGCCGGGGAGCTTGCAGGGGGCGTGGGCTCACCCGGCGACCGACCGGCCTTTTCAGGTGAACCTGCCGGCGACTTGTTGACCGGCCAGTCCACGCTCAGAGTCGCGCCAGAGATCGCCAGCGGGGTCGGGAATGTTCACCCGAGCCACTCGATCAAGATATCGCGCAAAACCTTGGCGCCTTGCTCGTCGAAGGTGATCAAGAACTCACCGGTGACATGGAGATCGAGCACGAATGACTCGCCCTGTTTGCTGATATGAGGTTGGCGAAACCGGTTGGGCCCCGGTGACGCCCACACTTCGCGGGGATACCTTTGCGTAGGCGGTTCTTGGGTCACGGTGATTTCATGATGATTCCCTACTTCTTTCTCTATCACCGGTCCCCGACTTTCTCGCTCGGGGCGGATATCATGACGATAGCCACTTCCGCTAGGGGAATACCGGTCCGTACCGCGACCACCGCGGCCGCGTACCCAGCATCCACGACTTCTCCACGGGGAACGCTCACGGTCAACTCTTGCGGCCGGTCATGCGGGCGCCGGGCACTGCGATACACGATGCTCCTAGCAACCAGCCCCGCGCTCTTATGAGGCCTCCTGCGAGGCTTCCTTCGAACTGAGATCCTCGACATGTCAAGTCTCACGTGCCTAGCCATGATCAACGCCTTCACCATGCTGAGGGTTGACGGGAGAACCGGTTGGCCGCCGGGAGGGAAGCGGTGGGAGCAAATACCACAACCGGATGTTCATCGGGTCTTGCCTGATCGTTGGGTGAGAGCGACGTGCGGCCCGACTGTTCTATACTGACTACTATGGGTCACCCAACCGCAGCAGCTATCGCCGCCGAACTGCGGGAATCCATCAGTACCGGCCGCTACGGACCCCGCGTCCAGCTCCCAAGCGCGAGCGCCCTCCAAGCTCGACACGGCGTCGCACGCGGCACCGTCACCACTGCTATCGCGATGCTGAAATGCGAAGGCCTCGCCACTTCCCGTCCCGGGGCGGGATGGTTTGTGACCGAGCCCACCGAACCCCAGGACGTCCACCGAGTGCGACTCCCCGCCAACTGCCGCCAACGACCGCACATTATCGAGCGCGTCACCACACGCCCTGCTTCGCTGGCCGACACTGAACGTCTTCGCACCACGCTCGGCAGTCCAGTTCTCGAAATCCATCGCACGGTGGTGTACCCGGACGACACGACGACCCCACAAGATTCTGCCGTACTGACCGCCGGTCACGCACTCATCTACAAGCTGCCCGCAGATGAAGGGTAACCGCATGCGACGTATTTGGGAGAGCACGTTCCTAGTCACGCAGACACAATGGAACAGCCCTCCCGTCCAGGTCACGGATCTTCTTCTCAAGACATGGTCGTTGTGCTCACGCGTCGCCCTCGCGCCGGCGCAAGTGTCCCTCGTCCCCGCATGGTTGACCGCTGTGCTCACCTTGGCTACTGCGTACTCACCGATTAGGAAAAAAACATGACAGCAGTTAGCCCAATACCACTTGCCCGCATCGCAGAGAGTACCGGATTTACAATGTCCGACGTGGCATTCCTTGCCGGCCTCAACGAAAGCACGCTTTCGCGACTCTGGGACGACCCCTGCTGGCTCGATCGAATCTCTGGAAAGTCGCTTCAAGCGCTCATTAGTACTATTCCACGAGTTGGCGAGTATGTTCTCGGTTACGCCTTGAGCGACCGCCGCGCTCATCTTGCTAAAAATCTGACCAAGCACGGCGTCACCGTAAATCGCGACGCATTCAAAGCTCTGGTTTTGGATCACGGCGTCGCAGAACAATATCTTAGCAACGCGTTAAACGTAGCCCTCCCCATATTCGAAGGCGACGCCGACCAGGCAGCAGCGTACCTTTTTCGATTCTGGGGGCGAGACCAAGACCTCGCCCTTAGCTACCTGATTGGAACATCAGATGGGCCACGACTACTTCTCGATCCAAACCCCCTCATCGTCGCCGCAGTGAGGATCGTTGACCAACTCGCGGCGCGAACAAATTCGTTTCACGCGATCGTCGGCCAAGCAGCCCTCACCCACCATCTGGCCCGGGTCGCGGGTTGCCCATTTTCCCCGGATATGTCCACCATAAACCGCCAAAATGCACTATCATTCAGGAGCTTAGCGATCGGCAGGATCATTGCTACTAACGACAGCGACTTAGCCGTTCACTACTGTTCCTCGGTAGCGGGAAACCGTTTTCTATCTGTGATAGAAGAGTGGTCTTTCCCGACGTACACACACGATGCGCGAGTAACACATGACTTCTCGCTCCCTCGATCACTAGTTCTACGAAACACTGCAAACGAAGTACTGCGCGAGATTGATACGTACAACGATGCGTATCTCTATTATCTCGCCATGACAGTAGTTCCGACCCTTCTACGGCGCGACCCAAGCTTTGGTGCTCGCCTACCCGACCTGCAAAAGCTCCTACACAATCGGCTAGACAGCTGCGGTGACCCAGTCGCGCGGAAAGCCTGCAACAACTTACTGAAGGCGACAATCGAATGCGTTACACCAGCGAACGAGGAGTCCACCTTTGACCACACTTGGTAGCGATCCCTATGCCAAAAACTCTTCGTTCTGGATACGAATCATTCGCGACAAACTCGATCGCTACCGGACGGAACTTACTGACACAGCCGTTCTCTCCACTATCGGACCAGTCAAGGCTCGCACCGTTCTTGATGGCGGTTGCGGCGAGGGGTACATGTCCCGAGAACTAGCTAACCGCGGGGCTATCGTTACTGGTCTAGACACATCTTCATCGCTAATCGCTGCCGCACGCGAAGAGCGAGACCGCCTCGGCCTCAGAATAAATCACTACGTTGCAAGTCTCGATTCAATACCTGAAGATGATGAAACCTTCGACACGGTTGTATGCAATCACGTAATAAATGATACAGAGAATCCGTCAGCGGCACTGAAGGAAATAAGCAGGGTCACAAAGCCAGGAGGGCGCCTGATCCTCTTAATGCTCCACCCCTGCTTCTATACGGCTCAAGCAGAGCGAAGCGCCGCAGGTAATATATCCGTAGCTGCATATTTTGGAACCAGGAAAATAGCGGAGCAGCTTAACGTCGCTGGACTGCCGTCGCTAGACAAGTTTCATATGACTTTCCATCCGCTGGAGTGGTACATTTCTGCGACGATAGAAAATGGATACGTTATTACAAAGATTTCCGAGCCTCATCCGTCCCCTACACAGATGGAAGATGAGTGGTGGCAGCAGAACTTTGTAAAACCTCTATTCATGCTCATCGTTGCTGAACGAGTCAGATAATCGAGTCGAAGAGATGCCGAGCTGACCGCAAGTACCGGGAGTTACGTCCGCCTCGCACAGAGCGATTGTGACCCCGGACTCCGGACATCACGGCACTGCCGGGTGCCATGAGGTGCGTGGTAAGGGTGGGCGCGTCCAAGTGATCAAGCTGCGCCACCTAGACGACACGGTCGGCGGAGGCGACCTTTTCCCTGTAGTGAGCAAAGAACTATCGGAGGCTCAAGGGGTTGTCCAGTCTGCCAGCTATGCCGAAAATGTCGGACGACGGTTGTTGACCGTCGTCGGAGAGCTGGCCCAGCTTACTGGATGGGTGGCTAGCGATGCGGGACGGTATGCCGAGGCACAGCGGGTCTATCTCGATGGGGTATCCGCCGCGCAGGGTGCAGGTAACCGTCCGCTCGCGGCTCAGCTTCTGTCGTCGTTGAGCTACCAGATGGCCAACGTGGGAAAAACGCATGACGCGGTCTTGCTGGCACGGTCCGCCGTCACAGGAGCCGGGGATTCATCACCGGTTGTCCGAGCTTTACTGCTGGAACGGTTAGCCTGGGCGAGTGCCAGAATTCGAGATCACGTGTGCACACGACGCGTCTTGGACAAAGTGGACGACGCATACGAGAAGCGGTCGCCGGGAATTGCTGAGCCGGAATGGGTTTACTGGCTCGACAGAGGCGAGATCGATGTGATGGCCGGTCGATGCCTGATCGAACTCGGCAGCCCAAATGCAGCAGCACCGCTACTCGCGCGCGCCATCAGCTCGTACAACGCCAATCACGCTCGCGAAATAGGGCTCTACTGCTCTACATGTGGATGGCGGGGGTGTGGTATGGGAGCTTCAGGTTGACGGGTCCGCAGGCGAGCATGACGGCGGCCAGCGTGGCTTCGGGACTGTGGAAGCCGTAGGCGCGGCGGATGATCAGACGTACCTTGTTGTTCAGTCCTTCCTGACGGCCGTT
>JBOHFG010000241.1:0-3545 GCA_050699575.1 Pseudonocardiaceae bacterium | reverse complement strand
CTGATCGGCTGGCTCGACTCGCTGGCCCGGTAACACCGACCACCAGGTTATGCGGACGAAAACACTACCGGCGCGGCCCCCACCAGCAGAAACACGCCGACAGGACGCATAACCCCGCCGTCCACCTAATGGCGCAGATCGTGCACCCTGGGGCCGTGCCCGCGCCCGCCGTGGGAGATGCGGGCCTGCCACAAAAAACCGGCGGAAGTTGTGTCCGACGTTGCCGAGCGTGAGCGCCCGGCCACCGCTGCCGGGGAAGAACCACTCCCACCGGCCCGGTTGCCCGGCGGTCTGGGCGTGGTAGCGGGCGAGCCTGGCACGCAGCGCCTCGTAGACGGGCACCTGTCGATCCTTGCCGCCCTTCGCGTCGCGGATCTGCAGCACGCCGGCGTCGATGTCGACGTCGCTGACGCGTAGCAGGCGGGCTTCGGAACAGCGCAGGCCGCAGGCGTAGATCGTGCGGAACAGCACCGGCATGACCAGGTGGCGCAGCGGAACCTGGGGGCAGTAGTGGCAGCGGTCGGTCTGGGTGAACAGCGCCGCCAGCTCCCGGTCGGTGTAGATGTGCGGGACGTACCGGGCGGGCCTGGGCAACGTGGACCGGGGCAGCGGGTAGGCCGCCACGCCTCGCCGGCCCAGCCAGCGGGCCAGTTCCCTGACCGGCGCGATCAGGCCCTGCAGGGTTGCGGGTGTGACTCCCCGACGCCGCGCCGCGACGATCCACGCCTGCACCGAGGCCTCGGTGAGCGTGTCCAGCCCCGGGAACTCGCTACGGCTGAACGCTTCGAACCGGGCCAGCACCTGCTGCTCGGCGTGGTATTTGTAGCCGACCGCGCGTTTCTCGGCCACCAGGGCCGTGATCGCGTCGGACAGCGTGATGCCGGCGCTCACCGTGTCACCCCCGACGGCGACGCGTCCGGGTCCAGGGCGCACTGGGACAACAGGCCCAGCGACGATTTCAGGTACGCGCCTGTGGCCGTGACCCTCTGGTGGCCGAGGATGTCGGCGATCTGCTCGACCGGTATGCCGTCTTCCATCAGCCGGGTCGCCAGCGTGTGCCGCAGTGAGTGCATGCCGTGGCGGCGTTTCTCACCCACCGGGACGTGCGCGGCCCGGGCGTGCTTGACCAGGATCTGGTGCAGGTGATCCTGGTCGGAGAACGGGCCGATCGGGGCGGTGTGCCGGAGGAACACCTGCGGGCAGTCGCTTCGTGGCCGGCCGTGCCGGATGTAGTCGATGATCGCCCAGCCGACGTCCTTGAGCAGCGGCAGTTGGACCCGGTGGCCGGTCTTGGCCTGCACCACCGACAACCGATTACCGGGCCAGTCGAGATCGGCGAACCGGAGCCGTTTGAGGTCAATGCCGCGCAGCCCGAGCCTGGTGATTAATAAGATGATCGCGTAGTCCCGTTTGCCGCACGGGTTGCCGCGGTCGATCGCCTGCAGGATCTTGGCCACATCGGCCGGGTCCCATACCGATGGGATTCTGGCCTGCTTGGTCGACTTCGCCGCCGGGACCGCCACCAGCACCGCGCCGTCGATCAGCCCGTCGCCAGCGGCGAGCCGCAGGAACGACCGTAGGGCGCACAGTTTGTGCTCCACGGTCTTGGCCTGGTAACCGGCCAGGGTGGCCACGAACGCGCCGATGACCCTGGCATCCAGGCCGGCCAGACCACCACGCCTGCCGGTGAACGCGAGGAACTCCCCGGCCACCGTGCCGTAGGCCCGCGCCGTTGATGCGGCGCAACCACTGGCCTGCAACGACGCCTGGAACCGGGCCAGTGTGTCGGCCTGGTCGGCGGTCAGCTTGCCCACGGTGCGGGAATAGCGGCGCAGCACCGCGCCATGGACCGCGAAGTCATCGAGCATCCGCGCGACGCGGAACAAGTACACATCGGTCGCCTTCAACGTGCCGGCCTGCTCCTTGTCGAAGAAGCCACCGCAGGCCTGGTCGACCCAGGCCATCGCGACATCCAGCGAAAACTCCTGCGCCCCACGGGATGCGAAGAACCTCTCCAGGCGGCGCCAGCAGCCTCGATACCACACCATCGTCGAAGCCTTATAACCCAGACGCACCAACTCGGCATCCAACCCAGACACCAGTTCGGACACAGCCACCATCGCAACGACCTCCAATCACGAAGGCCCGACACCATGCCGAGCCGCGTGATCAGAGTCCGCCCGGGTTATGCGCAGCCTCCGACCGCCACCACCACCCCCACCAGCGACAACCACCAGGCGCTGCGCATAACCCAGCGCTGCTCATAAGGCGGCACGGTGTCCCCGATCCTCAGCAACATCTACCTGCACAAGCTCGACGAGTTCGTCGAGCGGGAACTGATCCCGCAGTACACGCGGGGAGCGACGCGGGCCGCCAATCCCGCCTACCGGCAGGTCGACGCCCTGCTCAGGAGGGCGCGGCGGCGCGGGGACCGGGCGGAAGCCCGGCGTCTCGCGCTGGAAATGCGCACGCTCCCCTCAACCGACCCGATGGACCCCGGCTACCGCCGCCTGAAGTACATAAGGTACGCGGACGATCATCTGCTGGGATTCACCGGGCCGAAGGCCGAAGCCGAGGAAATCAAGGCGAAACTGGCGCGGTTCCTCCGGGAGACCCTCGGACTGGAACTGAACGCGACCAAAACCCTGATCACGCACGCCCGCAGCCAGCGGGCGCGGTTCCTCGGCTATGACATCACCGTCCAGCACTCCAGCACGAAAATCAGCAACGGCCGCAGGTCGGCCAACGGCAAGATCGCGCTGAAAGTGCCTCCGGACGTGGTCAGGGCCCAGTGCGCCCGCTACCGGAAACACGGCAAGCCGTGGCACCGGCCTCGGTTCCAGAACCTGGACGACTACGACATCGTGCGGGTCTACGGAGCCGAATACAGGGGCGTCGTGAACTACTACCCGCTCGCCCAGGACGCCTGGCGGCTGCGCGCGCTGCGCTGGCACGCCGAGGTGTCGATGCTCAAGACGCTGGCCCTCAAGCACCAGTCCACCGTCTCCCAGATGGCCGCCCGCCATAAAGCGAAGGTCACCACCGGCGACGGCCCCAGGACCTGCTTCGAGGCCAGGCGGAGGCGGAGGGGCAAGCCGGACCTGGTAGCACGATTCGGCGGGATCACCCTGCGGCAAGACCGGCGGGCGGTCATCACCGACCCCGCCCCGGTCCGGGTCCGCGTCCCCCGCAAGGAACTGCTCGCGCGGCTCCGCCAGCGGGAATGCGAACTCTGCGAGACCGGCACCACGGTGGTAGTCCACCAGGTCGCCAGACTCAACGAACTCGGGAAACCGGGACCGGACCAGCCAGCGTGGGCCGCCATCATGGCGAGAAAACGACGCAAGACACTCATCGTCTGCGCGCCGTGCCATGACTGGATCCACGCGAACCCGGTCGCACACGCGGCATAAATCGCTGGAAAGCCCGGTGCCTGGAAAGCGGGCACGCCGGGTTTGGTGGGAGGCTGCCTGGAAAAGGCCCAAGTTCATACGAAATGAGCACGGGACCTCGCCAGGCAGCCCACCCTACCAGGAGTCACGACC
>JBOHFG010000240.1:0-6028 GCA_050699575.1 Pseudonocardiaceae bacterium | reverse complement strand
TTGCCAAGCAGAACGGGGAAGTTGTTTTTCACTTCACCCCTCCCGGCGCGTCATGGATGAATCGGATTGAGATCTGGAATGGGATCATCGCCAGGAAGTTGATCCGGCGTGGCACGTTCAAGTCGGTGAAGGCTCTCAACCGGGATATCGAGGTGTTCGTCAAACAGTGGAACAGTGATTGCAAGCCGATCACATGGACGGCTACCGTGGAGGAGATCTCGACAAGGTCCGTGCTATCACGGCCCACATGGACGTTCTCTTGCGTGCCACCGAGATTGACGATGTGGCCCGTCGGGCAGCGTAAATGAAAACATATCTATATACACTAGTAGTCACAGAAACAGTGTAGCTCGGGGAGATCAGCCGTTGCGTACCGTCGGCCTTGACAGCGCCGACCACCTGGTGGACCGGACCAGCCGAGCCGACCGGGCCAGCCGGGCCAATTAATCCTTGCGGACCCTGCACGTTCCAGACAAGTTCCTGGGACCCTGGGGCACAGTGTTGACCCAGGTCGGCGTCGATGAACCTCGCCAGGACTGGTCCGACGGACGTCGGTACCACGCAAGCATGGATCGTGCCGTTCGAGCCGGGGACGCTGGCATCGGCGGCTCGAACCCGCCGCCATGCATCCCGCCGCAATTACTGCGACGACAGCTATCCGCTTTTTTCTATTCAACTGCGTCTCCTCAGACTTGTGAACCGCCCGTAAAGGGACGGCTCTTGGTCGTGCAAGGGTTGATTTCGAAGTTGAACAGCAGAAGCAGAAAGGTGAAGAGGAGACGGCGCAACACCTCACTAAGGACACCGAAATTTCGGTGCGCGTCGCTCCGGTCGAACTTCGGTCCTGATCATGTCGGACTGCAGGTGACACATCCACTCGCCTGAGGAGTCGCCTACCCCATGTCTACTACTATCCTGTCGCTCACGGTCAAGCCGGGTGTGCGCGATGCCGGGTCGTCGTGGTCAGGTTTGAAGTCGTTGACGGTGGCGATGTCGCGTGAGGGTCCCCCTGCGGATGCTGGAGGCGCCCTGGCTGATGTCCAGGAGCGGTTGATCAACTCGTGTGCGGAACGCTGTGGGCGACAAGGTGCCTCAGAGCTTTCTCAGCCGGTTCGGAGCAGCATCAGCAGCAGCACCGCACAAACGGAGGAAGCGATGAGGCTAGCGACGGCAGCACTGGCTGCTACGGCAGCCGCAGCGACCCGCCCAGGCTTGCCGGGCGCGCCGGCGATCCAGGTCCGGGGCCTGCGCAAGGTATTCGGCTCCGTCGTCGCGGTGTCCAGTGTGGACCTCGACGTGCCAGCCGGTGCGGTGCTCGGTGTGCTGGGTCCCAATGGCTCGGGCAAGACCACGATGATCCGCATGCTGCTGGCGCTGTCCCGCCCCACCGCCGGCACTGTGGAACTGCTCGGCTCGCCGGTGCCCGCCGCTGCCGCTGACGTGCTACCGCACGTCGGCGCGCTGGTGGAGGGTCCCGGCTTCCACCCGTTCCTGTCCGGGCGGGACAACCTGCGGCGCTGCGCGGCAGCCGAGCCGCTGCTGGCGACCCGGGAGATCCCGGACGCCGTGGAGCGCGCCCTGCACCGGGTGGGCCTGGCGGATGCCGCCGGCCGGCGCTTCCGCGCCTACTCGCTGGGTATGAAACAGCGTTTGGGCCTGGCCGCCGTGTTGCTGGTGCACCGGCGGCTGGTGGTACTCGACGAGCCGACCAACGGCCTGGACCCGGCGGGAACTCGGGAGGTCCGGCGGATCATCGGCGAGCTGCACGCCGGCGGCGCCACCGTACTGGTGTCCTCCCACCTGCTCACCGAAATCGAGGCGACCTGCACACATGTGGCGGTGCTCGACCACGGGTCGCTGATCGCCGCAGGCCCGCTCGCGGCCCTGCTCGACGGAGAGGCACCCGCGCTGGACGTGTGCACCCCGGATTCCGCTGTCGCGATGCAGGCGCTGCGCGCCGCCGGGATCAATGCTGCGACCTGCCCGGACGGGGTGCGCGTCGAGCTAGCCGGGACCGATCCGCCTACGGTGGTGGCGCTGTTGGTTGGCGCCGGGGTCGCGGTGCATGAGGTTCGGCGCTGGCGGACCGGTCTGGACGAGCTGTTCGCCCAGCTGACCGAGGGGAACGAACCGTGACCACCGTCGAAGCCCCGGCACGCGCGCCGCTGGTGCGGCTGCTACGCAGCGAGCTGCGTTGGGTGCTGCGCCGGCCGCGCACCCAGATCGCACTCGGCTTGCTCGCGCTGGTTCCCGTGCTGTTTGGGATCGGCATCGTGGTAAGCGACGGGCCAGGTGATGCGGGACTGCTCACCCAGGTCGCCGGGAACGGGTTGGTGCTCCCGGTCGCGGCGCTGTCGATCGCCTTGACGCTGCTGCTGCCACTGGCCGTCACGATGGCCGCGGCCGACGCGCTGGCTGGCGAGTCCGCGCACGGGACGCTGCGTGGGCTGCTGCTGGCCCCGGTCAGCCGGACCCGGCTGGTGCTGGTCAAGGCAGTCGGCGTGTTGGCTGTCGCGGTGGCCGCGGTCGCGGCGGTCACGGTGCTCGGCATCGTCACGGGTCTGGTGCTGGTCGGCTCCTCCGGGACCGCGCACGGCATGCTCACGCTGTCCGGCACTGAGGTGGGGCCGGGGTCAGCGCTGCTGCGGGTCTCATTGGCGGCGGCCTGGACGGTGGGGCAGCTCGCCGCGGTGGGTGCGGTGGCCTTGGCGGTGTCCTCGGCCACCGAGCACCCATTGGTGGTGCTCGCGGCGGTGCTGGGCAGCCTGATCGTGTTCGGGGTGCTCTCCGCGATTCCCGCCCTGGACTGGTTGCAGCCGCTGCTGCTGACCACCGGGTGGTTCGCGATCGTCGACGTGCTGCGCGACCCCCTGCCCCTGGGCGAGCTGGCCACCAGCAGTCTCCGCGCGGGAGGCTACCTGCTGATCGGGCTGGGCCTCACCCTCGCCAGAACAGCCACCCGCGAAGCCTGACCCGCACGATGACAATCCAGTAGGCCGCGATTAGCGTCGTCAGCTGTGCGCAAAGCAGCAATCCGGTACCGATCATTCGCCGCAGACAGCATCCGATGGGAGGGCTTCCCGTTCCGGGACGGCGACATCGTCATCAGCACCCCGTCGAAATGCGGCACGACCTGGACGCAGATGATGTGCGCCCTGCTGGTCTTCCAGACCCCGGACCTCCCCCGGCCGCTGATCGAGCTCTCACCGTGACTCGACATGCTGACGACCGACCGCGACGAACTCGTCGCTGCGCTCGAGGCACAACCGCACCGGCGGTTCATCAAGACCCACACGCCACTCGACGGTCTGCCACTGGATGACCGGGTCACTTACGTCTGCGTCGGTCGCGACCCGCGTGATGCAGGCTTGTCCTGGTCCAGCCACCTGGCCAACTTCAACAGGGACGTCTTCTTCGCGGTCCGGAAGAAGGCGGTCGGCATCGACAAACTGCTGCCCGACAGATCAGCTGATCCACTGCCGACCGAGGCCGAGCGGTTCTGGCAGTAGATCGATGACCCGACACCTGTTGCGGTCTGGGGCCAGTCTGGCTGCCTTGTTTCACCATATCCGCACCTTCTGGCCGGCCACGGCCGGAACCCCCGATCTCGTGCTCCTACACTATGGCAAGCACCGTCAACTTGTTCGATAGTAGATCATGGATGGGCATGGTTGACGGTTCGGTCGGTCTCCGGTGCCGCTCAGGCGGCCGCTTTCAGCCCGGTGATCTCGTTCCAGGTGGTGAAGCGGGAGGCCGTCTCGCGGCGGTAGTCATCGGCGCCCAGTCGGTGACGGCGGGGTCGGAAGTGCGGGGAGATGCCGCTAAACGCGGACAGGAACCGTTGGGCGTGTCCGGGCGAGGTGAACCGT
Source organism: Pseudonocardiaceae bacterium (assembly GCA_050699575.1). Classification (GTDB taxonomy): domain Bacteria; phylum Actinomycetota; class Actinomycetes; order Mycobacteriales; family Pseudonocardiaceae. Next base: position 2,159 of record JBOHFG010000240.1, on the reverse strand, counting down.
TTCATGGCTCGTTTGCGTTGACGGGTGGGCTGATGGGAGTTCTCCGCCCGATTATTTAGGTACTTCGAGCGGCGGTGCTCGACAGAGGACATGACCTCGCGGTGCGCGGCGCCGTAGCTGGCGAGCTTGTCGGTGATCACCACACGGGGCACGTAGCACAGACCCTTGAGCAGCCGGCGGAAGAACCGCTTGGCGGCCTTGGCGTTGCGGCGGGGCTGGACCAGGATGTCCAACACCTCGCCGTGCTGGTCAACGGCCCGCCACAGATAATGAAGTGTGCCGTTGATCTTGATGAACACCTCGTCGAGGTGCCACTTGTTCCCAGGTTGCGCCCGGCGACGACGCAGCCCGTTGGCATAGCTCTGGCCGAACTTCGCGCACCACTGCCGGATCGTCTCGTCGGAAACCACAACCCCACGCTCCAGCATCATCTCCTCGACTTCCCGGAAGCTCAGCGGGAACCGGTGATACAACCACACACAGTGACTGATGATCCCCCTCGGGAAGCGGAACCCCTTGTACGACGGCGCACCGACGGCCACGAACCCAGCCCCTCCCCACCCCAGACCAACCCGTCGAATCCTCCCAGCAACCCGACTACCTCACCAAGTTGACGGTGCCGTCCACACAGAATTTGCAGGTTCCCGGGATTCAGAGTGGTTCCATCGCCGGGGCGGCCTTGGATACACTCGGTACAGGGCAGGAGGGAGGGCCGTGCTGGAGGCGAATCGACCGCAAGGGACCGTGCGTGAATGTGTGGCATCCCGGCCGGAGCATGTCAGCCGGAGGTCGCCGAGGCGGATCTGTGGCAAGAGTACGGGCGCCGGTGTGGATTTGCGGCCCCCAGCTAAGAGCAAGCCTGACTGTGGTGCTGCCGCTCGCCAGCTCAGCCACAACGTATTATGGCGGTCTTCGGCGTGAACGGTGATGCGCGTCTTATAATTGCCAGAAATTTAAGGAGAAATCGTGCACGAGTATGGAGTTTCGTTATTCGGTATCGCATATATCATTATTGGAGTGGTGGTAGCTCTCACTAACGGATACGAACTCCATGGCATCGGCGAACTTCTGTCTTTTCTTCTGGCCATGTTCCTCTGGCCTCTCGTACTGCTAGGCGTCAACCTGCACGTCGTCGTTTAACCGGCAGGCCATATCCATTCCGCAGCCGGTGCCCTGGTCAAACGGCTGCTCTGGCATTTCCTTCGCAAGTCCCGTGGCATCGCCGCAGTGAGTGCCCGGGACACGCACTGGTGGCACGTGTCCCGGCTCGAAACGGTCGTGGTCACCGATCTCTCGCAGTGGGAAGCAAGCTCAGCGGCAACCTGACGACGTTCCGCAAGCTGGTGGTCGGCGATCGCGGTTACCGGATCGTCTACCGGGTAGATCCGGACGGCTCGGTCGTCGTGGTTTGGGTGATCGGTCGGCGCAGTGACGACGAGGTCTAGCAGCTGGCCATGTCGCGGCTACGGCTGCATCCAGCCGAGGCGGCTCGCGAGTTTGCCGTTGCCCTGGACGAGATCTGGTACGGGTAGCCCAGTTGGTGGTCCTTCAAGGACCACCAACCCTCCGGATCACTGCTTACAACGACAGCCAACCCCCGGGTTGGTGGTCCTTGAAGCGCCACCAACTGGGGCCTCAGTCGGTGGCGCTGACCAGCACGCGGTCGATCTCACCGGCAAGCTCGACGTCCAGACCAGTGATCCCGCCTGCGGAGTGGGTGCTGCAGCGGAAGATCAGGGTGCGCCAGCGGATGTCAATGTCGGGGTGGTGGTTGCGCGTCTCGGCGATCTCGGCCACCGCCCGGACCGCCTCGATGGCCGCTGGGAAGCTAGGCAGTTTCGCGGTGCGCACGATCGCGTTACCGTCGCGCTGCCAGCCGGTGAGCCCCTCCAGGGCGCCTGCCACCTGCTCATCGTCCCAGAGCGTCGCCATGCCCCCATCCTGTCGTACCTGCCGGAACTCACCGACCGGTGGGGTCGCGATGCAGCCACTCAGCCACTTCCGGGTCGCCGAGTTTGGCCACCCGGAAGTGGTATCCGAGCAACCTGACGTGAAGGTTGATACAAAACCCATTCATTTGGAGCATCCCATCAACTATCCCGACAGCGGCTAAAGCGGACGAATACGATTTCATGGATGAATTGACCTAGCTATTGCTC
>JBOHFG010000239.1:0-22555 GCA_050699575.1 Pseudonocardiaceae bacterium | reverse complement strand
CTGATCTCACCGATCATCCTCTACGACTACCCAGCGATCGCGCCGGAAAGTCCCGGCGAACTGTTCGATGGCACCGAGATCGATGAGATTCTCACGCTGCGCACGATGACGCTCACCGATGAGGAGAAGGCCGAAGCGCGGGCCACTGACGAGCGGGCCGCCAAGTTGATGGACCGGATCGACTCGATGCCGCCCGAGATGCTCGACAAGCTGCACGGCGCGATCCGCTACCTCGGTGAGACCCCCCGCACCCGCCGCGAGCCGGACCCGATCGAGACGATCACCACCCCCGGCACGCCGTGGTGGGATCCCGGCGCGGATGCCTCGGTGAACCCGGACACCGATAGCGTGCTCATCGCCGGGGTGGAGGTGGCCAAGGGCAGCAAGGTGCTGCTCACGCCGGGGTTGCGCCGGACGGACGCGCAGGACATGTTCCTTTCCGGGCGCACCGCGACGGTCGCCGCGGTGCTGCTCGACGTCGACGGAAACACGCACGTCGCGGTCACCCTCGATGATGATCCAGGTGCGGAAATCTCAGCCGCGCACGGCCGGTTCCGCTACTTCTCCCCCGACGAGCTCGCGCCGCTCAATGGGTCCTTGCCAGAGTCTCAACCATTGCCAGAGTCCCAACCAGGGGCCCAGTCATGACCACGATGGTGGCCGGGATCGGCAATATCTTCCTCGGTGATGACGCGTTCGGCGTCGAACTGGCCCGCCGGCTCACCGCGGAGACGTTACCCGACGGAGTGCGGGTGGCGGATTACGGGATCCGTGGGATGCACCTGGCCTACGATCTACTTGAGATGGCCCCGGAGACCACAATCCTGCTTGATGCCGTATCCCGCGGCGGCGAGCCGGGAACACTCTATGTGCTCGAGATCGGGTCCGGCGACGTGCCCGGCATCGAGCCGTCAGCTGTCGACGCGCACGGGATGACTCCCGACGCGGTACTCGCGCTGCTGGACAACCTCGGCGGCAGCGCGGGGCGGACCCTGCTGGTCGGCTGTGAGCCGGCCAGCATCGAGGAGAATATCGGGTTGTCCGCAACCGTCACCGCAGCTGTCGACAGAGCTGTCGGGGTGGTTCTGGATTTGCTCACCGACGAGAAAGGAAGTGACAAGGATGTTCCGTCTGCTGCGTCGACTGATCTTCTGGGGGTCGGCGATCGGCCTGGCCACCGTAGCGGTGCAGGTGTCTAAGGACGTAGCTCGCTACAAGCAAATGAGCGAGATGTAACCCAACTCCCACCACGGAGGTAATAGCCCATGTGCCTCGGCATCCCGGGCGAGGTGATCGAGATCCTGCCCGACCAGCCCGATCTGGCCAGGGTCGACGTCTGCGGGGTCAAGCGAGCGATCAACATCGGCCTGCTGACCGATGACCCGCCCGTTCCCGGCGACTGGATTCTGATTCATGTCGGTTTCGCGTTATCCAAGATTGACGAACAGGAGGCCAAGGCAGCAATGGACTTCCTGATCGGCATCGGGCAAGCCTATGAGGACGAGATCGCCGCTCTGCTCGAGTCGCGAATTGACGAAAGGCAGTGAGCGGTATGCGATTCGTCGATGAGTACCGGGATGCCGAGAAGGCTCGTGCGCTGGCCGCTAAAATCGCGGGGTTGTGCGAGCCGGGGCGACATTACAAGTTCATGGAAGTCTGCGGCGGTCATACGCACACCATCTACAAACACGGGCTGGAGGACTACCTGCCGGAGTCGGTCAGCCTGGTGCACGGGCCGGGTTGCCCGGTGTGTGTGATCCCAATGGGTCGGGTGGACGACGCGATCGCTTTGGCCGAGCAGCCAGATGTGATCATGACGTCCTTCGGCGACATGATGCGGGTGCCGGGCGGGCGCGGGTCGTTTTTCGACTCCTCGGCCGCCGGCACCGACATCCGGATGGTCTACTCCCCGCTCGACGCGCTGAAGATCGCCCGGCAGAACCCGGACAAGCATGTGATCTTCATGGCGATCGGGTTTGAGACCACCGCGCCGTCCACCGCGATGACCGTGTTGCGGGCGGCGGCTGAGGGGATCGAGAACTTCTCGATCTTCTGCAACCACGTCACGATCATCCCGGCGATCAAGGCCATCCTCGACTCCCCCGACCTGCGGCTGGACGGGTTCATCGGCCCTGGCCATGTCTCGACCGTGATCGGCTGCCGGCCGTATGAGTTCATCGCCTCGGAATACGGCAAGCCGCTGGTCACGGCGGGGTTCGAGCCGCTGGACATCCTGCAGTCGGTGTACATGCTGCTGCAGCAGCTGGCCGAGGGGCGCTGCGACGTGGAGAACCAGTACTCCCGAGTGGTGCCGTGGGACGGCAACACAGTGGCGTTGCGGGCGGTGGGCGAGGTGATGGAGCTGCGTCCTTACTTCGAGTGGCGTGGGCTCGGCTTCATCTCGCACTCGGCACTGCAGGTCCGGGAGAGCTACGCGGCCTTCGACGCGGAGCGGCTCTTTACCCTGCCGGGGGTACGGGTCGCCGACCCGAAGGCCTGCCAGTGTGGCGAGGTGCTCAAAGGTGTCCTCAAACCGTGGGAGTGCAAGGTGTTCGGCACCGCATGCACACCCGAGACACCGATCGGCACCTGCATGGTCTCCTCCGAGGGAGCCTGTGCGGCGTACTACAACTTCGGCCGGTTCAGCCGCCAGCGGGTCCGGGAGGTCACTATCGAGGCGAGCAGGGCATGACGCACCAGGACACCACCCAGCAGCAGCGAGCTGACTGGGCAGAGGCAGCCGTCGCCGAGCATGACGCGGGGCACCCCGCGCATGCGGCGGCGGGCACCGAGCACTCCAGCCGGGAGCAGCTGGTGCTGGAACGCATCGAGCGGGCCCGGCGGGCCCGGCCCCGGGTGCGCGAGAAACTCATCACCCTCGCGCACGGCGCCGGTGGGAAGGCCACCCAGTCACTGATCGAGGCGATCTTCCTGGACGCCTTCCGCAATCCCTTGCTGGAGCCACTCGAGGACGCCGCGACGGTGATGGCCGGCGATGCACGGCTGGCCTTCACCACGGACTCCTACGTGGTGACGCCGTTGTTCTTCCCCGGTGGGGACATCGGTGACCTCGCGGTCAACGGCACGGTCAACGACTTGGCCGTGTCCGGGGCGCGACCGGCCCATCTCTCCGCCGGGTTCATCCTGGAAGAGGGCTTCCCGGTCGAGGACCTGCGGCGGATCGTGGCGTCGATGGCGGCGGCCGCGGCGGCCGCCGGGATCTCCATCGTCACTGGTGATACCAAGGTCGTGCAGCGGGGCAAGGGCGACGGTTGCTACATCAACACAGCCGGGATCGGGTTGCTCACTGGTGGCCTGAACCTGGGCGTAGCCACCGCCCGCCCCGGTGACGCGGTGATCGTCTCCGGTCCGGTAGGTGACCATGGTATGACCATCATGTTGGCCCGCGGCGAGCTGGATCTCGAAGCCGATCTGGTTTCCGACACCGCACCGGTGCATGACCTGGTGCGGGGGCTGCTCGACGCGGTGGGCCCGGATGTGCGGGCCATGCGCGACGCCACACGTGGTGGGGTCGCGACGATCCTCAACGAGGTGGCCACGGCCGCAGGTGTGGCCGTGGTAGTCGAGGAGGACGCCGTTCCGGTGCGACCGGAGGTTCGTGGTGCCTGCGAGTTACTGGGCATCGACCCGCTCTACGTTGCCTGTGAGGGACGCATCGTGGTGATCGTCGACCCCGGTGCGGCCGACGCCGCGGTGGCGGCGTTGCGGGCACATCCGCTGGGTGCCGGGGCCACCGTGGTCGGCCGCGTCGCCGAGGATCCACCCGGGCTGGTGCTGCTCAAGACCGGCTTCGGCGGCACCCGGATCATCGATCTGCTGGTCGGTGACCCACTACCGCGGATCTGCTGAGGGAGGTTCGCTGAATCGGAACGAGTTGATCACCGCGCTCCTGGCCGAGTGGCCCGAGCCCGGTGAGATTGTCTACCTCGAGCGCCGAGGCGACAGTTATGCGATTCGGCGCGTCGGTGCCGATGGGGCCTTTCCCGGGCCAGCGCCAGGTTCGGAGTTCCCCGACGCCTGGATCTACTACAGCGGGTGGCAGGAGCACCATCGCAGCGACACGTCGGCGTTCTTCGATGATCTGTTCGCCGAGATGGACGCGGCGGCCGGGGGTCATGATCGTTGCCGCTGGTCGGCGGATGATCCCTGGCCGCACGGGCACTGAACCACGGGTACGTCAATCGAGGTGCGATGGTCTACCGCATCCATATGTCCGACCGGACAGCGTTCAAGCGCTGCCGCCGGGAATGGGACCTGAGTTCACCCAACCGGCAGAATCTCGAGCCTATCCCCCAGCCGGGTTCGATCGATCTAAATCGGGCACTGCATGATGCACTGGCGGTGTACTACTTCCCCGGGATGTGGGAGTGGGACCGGGCCATCGTGCAGCCGCTGGTGCACCAGGCCCTGGATCGCTCGGTGCGCGGCCAGGCGAAGGCGGTAGCTGACGACCGGGTCCAGCAGGAGACCCTGGACTGGGGACATGCGTTGCTCGATGCCTACGCTGCATGGGCGCCAGCGGTGGACCAGTTCACCCCGATTCGCATCGATACCGATTTCGAGGTGGACATTCCCGACCCGGCGACGCCTGGCGCGAACCTCCTGACTCCAGCCGGCGACGAGCTCCGGTACTGCGACCGGGTCGACCTGCTCGCGATCGACTCCGACGACGCCTACTGGGTCGTCCAGCACCGGCTGGTCACCGGCTTCTGGGCTGATCACGACGCGCTCCAGCTGGACGAGCGGACGATCGCGTGGTGCTGGGCATGGCCACAGTTCTACCTGGGGATGCGGATTACCGGCACGATGTACAACGAGATTCGTGCCGACGCCAGCGAGCGGGGTGGGCAAACCCCGCACCCAGCGGGACGTCCGCAGGTTCGGCACCGCCGGATGTATGCCCGCAGCGGCAACGTCTCCGGTGAGCGGTTGCAGGCCGAGGGTACCGACGCGTTCCGCCGCACCCGGATCCGGCGCGGCGAGGCCGAGCTGGCGGCAGCCGGCGCGGATCTCGCCGCCGAGCTCAGCGCAGCCACTAGCGCGGACCTCGAGATTTATCCGAATCCGACGCCGGAGATCTGCGCACGCTGCTCATACCGTCCCCCCTGCCTGATCCTGAATCAGGGTGACGACGTTGCCGCGGAGCTCTCGAGGTCCTACCGGCGACGACCACCGGAAACCGTCCAGGAAGGGCGACTCGGCGGTGCGACGTGGTCGATGAACCGCGGAGCCGCACCACCCCGCCTGTGAGGGATGTTTTTCGAGCGGAAAGTACACAGCGCATCACTCGATCGTGAATATACTGCTCCATTCGAGTGGTTCGACGCTCACTTTTTTTCCGATCCGTTACGATTCCGGTGGTGAAGCGGGGGGCATGTCTCGGCGGGAGCGCCCGCCTACTTTAGCCACTCCTGACGATGGTTTGATTGGGAGAATACCGTGGGTGATTCGACCGTGCGAAGGATCTCTATCTTCGACAGTACGTTGCGTGATGGTGAGCAGGCGCCTGGTAATGCGATGCAGCCGGAACAGAAACTCGATGTCGCACTGGCCATCGAGGCGGTTGGTGTCGACGTGATCGAGACCGGCTTTCCGAGCTCCTCGCCGAGTGATTACAAAGCGACCCGATTGATCGCCGAATCGATGACCAGCGCCCGAATCGCGACCCTGAGTCGAGCTCAGCGCAGGGATATCAATCTGGCTGTCGAGGCTGGTGGCACGGATCGTCACCACCTGCAGATTGTAGCGACTGGCAGCGAAACACATTTGAAGCACAAGCGTGGGCTCAGCCAGGCTCAGGCACAGCGGGAGGCGATCGAGGCGATCACCTACGCAAAATTGCTTGGCGTCAAGCATGTCACGCTGGGCGTTGAGGATGCGTCCCGGGGTTCGGATGGCCTGTTGAGGCCTTTAATAGTGGAGTCGGTGGCAGCGGGCGCGGACATTGTTGCGCTTGCCGATACCACCGGTTGTATGATCCCGGCCGAGTTCGGCGGTCTGGTCGGCCGGGTCCGTTCGTGGGTCCCGCCGGAAATCGTGGTAAGCACGCACTGCCATGAGGATCTTGGGTTGTCGCTGGCCAACGCGCTGGCCGGCATCCAGGCCGGCGCCGGTGAGGTGCAGGCCACCTTGGCTGGTGTCGGTGAGCGCGCTGGGAATACCGCGCTGGAGGAGTTGCTCGCGGTACTGACGTACAAAGGCGAGCTGATCGGTGCAACGACGACCGCCAAGACCGATGGACTCTACCTGGTATTTGAGATCATGCGCAAGGCGATCGGTCTTTCCGCACCGCGGAACAAGGCTATTTTCGGTGTCAATGCATTCGCCACCCAGGCCGGTATCCACCAGGCCGGGATGCTGTGCGCGCCGATCAACTACGAGTACGTCGAGCCGGCGAGATTTGGCCGTGAGCGGGCCATACTGATCGGCAGGCATTCGGGCCGATCAGTGTTGCGTCACTTGTTCGAGGATCTGCACCTGCCAGTGGACGAGCAGTTGGTAGAAAACATTTATCAGGAGTTCATCGCTAACCGAACCAACGGCGAATGCGTAGACCTGGACTACGTGCGGAAAATCATCACCGAGCGGAGCTCCTCGACCTGCGCGGATTCGGTCTGATGGTGTCCAGCACGCTGATTGAGAAGGTCTGGCGCGACCATGTCGTCCAGCAAGCCCGTGGCGAGCCGGATCTGCTCTACATCGATTTGCACCTAATCCATGAGGCGAGCTCGCCGCAGGCGTTCGACGGCCTGCGGCTGGCGGGCAGGTATGTGCGGCGCCCGGACCTCACGCTCGCCGTGGAGGACCACAACGTCCCGACCAGCTCGCTGATGCTCGCAGATCAGATGGGTCGGCAACAGGTGGAGACGCTGCGCCGCAACTGCGCCGAACACGACATCGAGCTGTTCCGACTGGGCGACAGCAGGCAGGGCATCGTACACGTGGTAGCGCCCGAGCGGGGGTTGATCCACCCCGGCATGTCCGTGGTCTGCGGCGACAGCCACACCTCGACACACGGCGCATTCGGCGCGCTGGCCTTCGGAGTGGGTACCAGCGACGTCGAGCACGTCCTGGCCACCCAGACGCTGCCGTTGTCCGCGCCACGCACCATGGCCGTGGAGTTTACCGGCGAGGTGCCCCCGGATGTGACTGCCAAGGATCTGGTGGTGGCTCTGATCGTGCAGATCGGCGCCAACGGCGCGCACGGGCACATTATCGAGTACCGGGGCAGGCCGATCGAACGGCTCTCGATGGAGGGCAGGATGACCATCTGCAACATGAGCGTCGAAGCCGGGGCCAAAGCCGGGATGATCGCTCCGGACGACGTCACCTACCAGTACCTGCGGGACCGGCCAGCGGCACCGCACGACCATGCGTGGGACCCGGCAATAGCCTACTGGGAGTCGCTGCGCACGGATCCCGGGGCGGTTTTCGACCAGACGGTGACGATCGACGTCACCACGCTGAGCCCCTTCGTCACTTGGGGAACCAACCCGGGACAGGCGGTCCCGATCACCGGGCAGGTCCCCGACCCGCTGTCGTTCACCAACCCCCAGCAGCGGGCCGCGGCCGAACGCGGGCTGGCCTACATGGATCTCGTGCCGGGCACCAAGATGGACTCGATCGAGATCGACACCGTGTTCCTCGGCTCCTGCACCAACGCCCGATTGGAGGATCTCCGCTGCGCCGCTGACGTGCTCCGTGGGCGCTCGGTTGCGCCCGGAGTGCAGATGCTGGTGGTGCCCGGGTCGATGGATGTCCGCCAGCAAGCCGAGGCCGAGGGACTGCACACCGTCTTCCTCGACGCCGGCGCCCAGTGGCGGCTGTCTGGATGCTCGATGTGCCTGGGTCTTAACGCTGATCGACTGATCGGAGCCAAGCGCTGCGCGTCCACCTCCAACCGTAACTACGAGGGCCGCCAGGGGCCTCAGGCCCGTACCCACCTGGTGTCGCCAGCCGTCGCCGCAGCCACTGCCATCACCGGCCGGCTGACCGCACCGAACGGTCTGGCCTCATGACACCGCTGCAGGGACATACCGGGCGCGGCGTGGTGCTGCGGCGTAGCGACGTCGACACCGATCAGATCATTCCCGCCGAGTTTTGCAAACGGCTGACCAAGAGCGGTTACCAGGATGCCCTGTTCGCCGAATGGCGCAAGGACCCGACGTTCGTGCTCAACCAACCGCAACGCGCGCACGCCAGCGTCTTGGTGGCCGGTCACAACTTCGGCACGGGCAGCTCGCGTGAACACGCTGTGTGGGCCCTGCGGGATTCGGGATTCATGGTAGTGATCGCGACCAGCTTCGGGGACATCTTCCGGCGCAACGCTCTCAACAACGGCGTGCTCGCCATCGAATTGCCCGAAGCGGGGGTGGCTGAGCTGGCCGACCGGGTCGACGCCGATCCCCACGTTGAGATCACCGCCGACCTCGTCAACCTCGAAGTACGCACCGACGAGTTACGATACGGATTCACGATGAACGAGCGGACTCGCTGGCTGCTGCTCAACGGTCTCGACGAGATCGCGGTCACGTTGGAGAAAGCCGAGGCCATCAGCGCACACGAGAACACCCGGCGGCCCTGGTTGCCCACCATTGCTCCCACCCCGCCGATGCCTGCGAGAAACCTCCTCATTGAGGTGCGGTCGTGAGCGCGATCACGGTGGTTCCCGGTGACGGCATCGGGCCAGAGGTGATCGATCAGTCCCTGTACGTTCTTGACGCCCTGGAGCTAAACCTCGACTTCGATGTGCTCGACCACGTCAACGCGGACACCTACCTACGGACCGGGACGGCATTGTCGGACGCGGATGTCGATCGAATCCGATCCAGCGCGGGCACGCTGCTTGGTGCGGTTGGGGATACGCGGGTAGACGCCAACTACGCGCGAAGTGTGCTGTTGCGGTTGCGGTTCGAGCTCGACCTGTATGTAAACTACCGTCCAGCCACGCTGCTGCACGACCAGCTCAGCCCGCTGCGCGCGCAGGAACACCGGGCGATCGATTGCGTCATTGTCCGGGAGAACACCGAGGGACTCTACGCCGGCATCGGCGGCACACTGCGTCCGTTCACACCGCACGAGACCGCGATCGACGCAGAGGTCAGCACCTATCACGGTGTCTCTCGGATCATCGAATTCGCGTTCTCCATTGCGCGCCGCACGGTATGCATGGTCGACAAGTCCAACGCCGTCCCCAACGGCGGTCGACTGTGGCAGCGCTGCTGGCGGGAAGCCACTGCCCGCCACCCCCAGTTCGAGACCTCCCACCTCTACGTGGACGCCGCCGCGATGAAACTGATCACCGATCCCACCGCGTTCGACGTGATTGTGGCCAACAACTCCCACGGTGACATTCTCAGTGACCTCACGGCCGTACTCGCCGGTGGGCTGGGCACCGCGACGTCGGCGAATATCAACGGCGGCACCGGGTTCGGTCTGTTCGAGCCGGTACACGGCACCGCACCCGACATCGCTAACCAGGACATCGCCAACCCGATCGGCGCAATTCTCTCCGGGGCCCTGCTCATTGAGCGCCTCGGCCACACCGAGCAGGCCACTGCCGTGCGCCGGGCGGTCACCGCATCGATCTTGGCGGGATGGGTGACCCCCGACCTCGGTGGGCGACTGAGCACCAAGGACGCCAGCGCAGCGATCCGGGCCCAACTATAGAGATGAGCGAGCTGATCAGCGAAATGAGCTGTCCACCGGTGGCCGCCCGCGTCCGTGCATTGGCGCCCGGCAGGCTGGCCCGCCTGCTGATCCAAGCCCACGCATACGACGCGATCGACCTCGCACTGGGCATCCCAGGAGCTCCACCCACCCCGCCCGTGCTGATCGAGGAGGCCTGCTCGGCGCTGCGGGCCGGGCACAACCAGTACGAAATTCCCGACGGCAACCCCGAACTGCGGCGACACATCGCCGCGACGCTGACCGCCCCCACCGACCCCGACACCGAGCTGACCATCACCGCCGGCGCCACCGAAGCACTCACCGTGGCCATGCTTTCCACAGTGGACCCAGGTGATGAGGTTATCGTGTTCGAGCCATTCTACGAAAACTTTCTCAGCACGATCGCCCTAGCCAACGGCATTCCCCGGCTGGTACGAACCTACCCGCCGGAGTGGCATTATGACCTCGCTGAGCTCACGGCGGCGTTCGGCCCCCGCACCCGGGCCATCGTCCTCAGTACCCCGAACAATCCCACTGGGCACGTACTCAGCTCAGCCGAGCTGCTGGAAATCGCCGAACTGTGCGAGCGTTGGAACGTCCTCGCGATCTCAGACGAGATATACGGGGCTTACGTCTTTGACGGACACCACCACGTGTCAGCCGCTGACCTCCCCGCGCTGCGAGAGCGCAGTATGGTCATCAGCAGCCTATCCAAAAGCCACGCGATAAGCGGTTGGCGGCTGGGCTACCTACGCGCCAACGCGGTACTCAGCGCAGCGGCCCGTCAAGTGCATCTCACCGTGTGCGCAGGAACCGCGGCGCCACTACAGAAAGCGGTCGCCCGCGCCGCCGCACTGGACCCGAACTTCGGCAAACCCACCGACGACCTCCAAGCTCAGCGCAACAGGATGACCGGAATCTTCACCGCCCTTGGTTTCCGCTGCGCACCACCGCAAGGCGGATGTTACCTCATGGCCGATATTCGGCCATTCACCAGCGAAGACTCCGAGTCACTAACCAACCGCTTCCTGCGCGAGGCCAGAATTCTCGTGGCGCCAGGCCAGCTCTTCCACTCTCCAGACAGTGCGTACGGTAACCAGCTCATCCGGATCGCGTTCAACCGAACGCTCAACCTGCTTGACGAGGTCGAGCAGCGACTGGCGCCGTATCAGCCCTCATTCCATTGAGCTCGACTACCGGCACGGTCCTCCTTCGTCACCGACACCGAGAGGCCATCTTACGGCCCGCTGGGGACGCTGGCGATGGTCAGGTCCGGGCAGGAGTCCTCGGCGTCAGCTCCTGGATCGGTATGTGGTGCGCTGCGGCGGCCGACGCAATCCGCCAGGCAGCCATGCCGGTGACCGACAGCCCACCGCCAGGTTCAGCGAGCACCGTCGCACCCATGCCGATCAACACCTTGGTCAACCCGCCGCGGCGGGGTGAGCGCACGAACACGTCACCGCGGAAACGCTCGGTCAGTTCCCGCGCGGAAATCTCCATGATCAATTCACCGCGCTCGATGATAAGCAGCTGGTCGGCGGTCATCGCTATTTCCCTCGGGTTGTGGTTGGACACTAAGATAGTTTGGCCCTGAGCGGCCAGCGACCGCAGCAAATCGCGGAGCCATCGGGTGTCTTCCGGGTCCAGTCCACGCACCGGCTCGTCGAACAACAGGACACCGGGGTCGCTGAGCAAGCCGGTCACTAGGCCCGAACGGACAGTGAACGACAGCTGGTTCACCGCGCGCTTGTCTCCGTAGTCCTTGGTCAGTTCGTGTACCTCGATCATGCCGGTAATGCTGCCGCGTGCCGGACGCGCACACATCGGAGCAAGGTCTGGAGTTCGACATCGGACCCTGCTCCGATACGCTGATCGGGAGCTTGCGGCTATCCTAGCTGATATGACCGAGCCTGCTGGAGTCGATTCCGGCGTATTGACGCCGTGGTTTCAACGTGGCTGGTGGCAGTTCGTCGGGATTGACCTGCTACCAGCGGTGTGGGTCGCCTTGCTCACCGTCAGCTCGACCCTCAATGCCGCGCTCGGGCTTTCCAGCGGGGTAGTTGTCGTGGTGTGTATAACTGTCTGCGCAGTCGGCGTTGCGCTTGTGGTCCGTCGGCGGTGGCCCCTCACCGTGCTCGGCATTGTTGTCGCCTTGGCGATCGTTGCGGTGTTGCTGGGTATGTCGGTTACGGCGACCGGGTTGGCCGTCACGGTCGCGCTCTACCAAGTCGCAGTGTCGGTGGAGCCGCGGCGTTCGGCCGTCGCGCTCGGTGCGGCGCTGCTGGGTGTCACGCTGGCAGCAGCGCTCACGGCGATCGTGCCAGCTCCCCGCTTCCTCCTTGTCACACCGAACACGGAGTCGCTGAATACTGATCTGCTTGTTTTACTGAGTCTTACGTGGATCACCATCGGCGCAGGTTGGACGCTGGGTCGCAGCATCCGGGCGCGCCGCGAGTACGCCGGTCAGATCGCTGAACACCACGAGCAGAAGGCCGTGTCTGAGGAGCGGTTACGGATTGCCAGGGAAATGCATGACGTGGTGGCGCACAGTATGAGCGTGATCGTGATGAAGGCCGCCGTGGCTAACCACGTGTATGACACGCGTCCAGAGGAAAGCCGAGAAGCGTTGAGGGTCATCGAGTCCGTGAGTCGCGCCGCGTTGGCCGACATCCAGCGCGTGCTCGGCTCGTTGCGGTCGGCGGGGGAGGCCGATCTGGAACCCAGCCCCGGCCTTGATGAGCTACCGCAGCTGGTCGAAAACGCCCGACTCGCGGACGTCGAGGTCGAGCTCGACCTCGGGACCATCCCCGCACTGCCCGCTGCGGTCGAGCTCTCTGCCTACCGAATCGTGCAGGAGGCGCTGACCAACGTCATCAAACATGCAGCAGCACCAGCCAGATGCACCGTCCGCATCAACGCCGAGCCGGGCGAACTTCACCTAGCGGTGATCGATGATGGCACGCCGTGCGGCCCGGTCGGCGCGCCCGGGCACGGCTTGATCGGCATGCGCGAGAGAGCCTCCCTCCACCATGGGATTTTGGTGGCGGGTCGGCAACCCCACGGCGGGTTCGCCGTGCACGCCCGCCTGCCTTACCAGGCATTGGGGCCCGCATGACCGACGCGCAAGTCCGGGTACTGATCGTCGACGATCAAGCACTGCTGCGGGGAAGCCTGCGGGTACTCATCGACACCGAGCCGGACTTGGTCGTCGTCGGTGAAGCGGGTACCGGCGCAGAGGCAGTCAAGCAGGTCCAGGCGGTCAGCCCGGACCTGGTACTGATGGATGTACGCATGCCGGACATGGACGGTATCGAGGCCACGAGGAAAATCACCGCACACGAGCACGCCCCGAGGATCCTGGTGCTCACCACGTTTGATGTGGACGACTACGTGTACGCCGCGTTGCGGGCCGGGGCCAGCGGCTTCCTACTCAAGGACACGCCACCTGCTCGATTGTTGGACGCCGTGCGCGTGATTGCCGCCGGCGAAGGGTTACTCGCGCCCACCGTCACCCGACGGCTGATCGCTGAGTTCGTTCAACGCCCGGAACCAGCCCGGCGTCCGGCCCGCACACTGGCCGGCATCACCGACCGGGAGCGCCAGGTGCTCGTTCTCATCGCACGCGGACTGTGTAACAGCGAGATCGAACACCATCTGCACCTGAGTCGAGGGACCGTTAAAACACACATCGGACGCCTGCTCGCCAAGCTCGATGCCAGGGACCGCGCGCAACTCGTGATCGTGGGTTATGAGACCGGCTTGGTCGGAACCATCCGGGCATAGCTCCGCAACGCTGCGGGGTACCAGTCGACGGAGTGTCTCGTCCGACCGACACCTGTCGGGAATGAGACACTCCGGACCAGAATCTGTGTCGATGAGACTACGCTTCGGCGTCCATCCGTTCCCGCAGACTACGCGGCCGCATATCGGTCCACACCTCGTCGACGTAAGCTGAGCACTCCTCTTTGCTCCCCTCCTTACCTACTTTGTACCAGCCCTGCGGAACCTCGTGACCGGCCAACCAGAGCGAATACTGGTCCTCATCGTTTCGTAAAACCTCATACCTGGCGTCGTCGTCCATCTCCGTTTTTCCTTTCCGTGAAAGTTACCGGCGGCGTGCGCGAACCCTACGGCACGCTGTTTATAATCTTTCGCAGTCACCCGATTTCCTCTGTGGTCGGGTTTCGAGGGAACCGGCGAAGGGTCGGGTTGATGGTGCCCAACACCGTGACGACCGCGATACCTGCCGTACAGAGAAGTACTGCCTGATTGTACGGGACCACCTCCATGAGAAAGCCGCCGAGCGCCGGCCCCACAACGGCGGCAGAGCCGACGAACACGCCCGCTGCGCTGCTCATCCTACCCCGCAGCTCATCGGGAGTCAGAAGAAGTAGATAAGTGCTGATCGACGTGTTCGCTGTCGGGGTAAAAAACCCCATAGCAGCCAACAATATGCCAATGACGTAACCATTACTGGTGAAGATAGCAAGCGGCGCAAGAAGTGTCAGCGCCCAGAGCACGCCAATAATGGAAAGATACGGGCTTAGCTTCTGGTATAAGTATGGCGCCATGAGGGATCCGAGGATTCCGCCCACACTCATTAACGCAACCATGACGCCAATCGTTCCCGACGGCACTCCCCTAACCTGGGCAAGTATGATAATAATGATAAAATAGGCAGAGAAGAACAGGTTGAGACCAGTCGCGAACAGTCCAATGATCCGAATAGGTCGATTTCGCCATATCCAGCGCACGCCGGCGGCAATCTCGTGACCGAGGCGGCTCAATGGTTCCGGCCGGACCTCCCGCTGCGACACTCGAAGGAACAGCAGTGCGACGAGCCCCATGAAGTGGGTCAGCACGTCCACAGCAAACGGCATGAATCTCGCTATAGCGAACAAGAACCCGCCTACTGCAGTGCCTGACAGTGATGCCAGCTGGCCACGTGCCGCGTTCATCGCCACAGCCGTCGACAGCTGCTCGGTTGGCACCAGATTCGGCAGGCACGCCTGTTCTGCCGGTCCGAACGTCGCCCCGGACACACCCCCTACCACGGCCACCAATAGGATCTGCTCCACACTCGCCACGTCCCACCACAGCGCTAAAACGAGACTACCGACCGCAAGCACATTTGCCACCTCGCAACCGAGCATGACTTTCTTGCGATCCCAGCGGTCCACGAGGGCTCCGGCAGGCAACCCGACCACGAGTGAAGCCGCGGCACTCGTCGCCAACACAATCCCGACCATTGACGGTGAGTGGGTGACCGCGAGCACGAGAAGAGGACAGGCAATGTTCGCTGCGCTACCGCCGAATGTCGAAATTAACTGGCTACCCCATAACGCCCGATAATTGCCGTTTCGGGACAATGAAGCAATCATTGAGTGGGGC
Organism: Pseudonocardiaceae bacterium; assembly: GCA_050699575.1. Taxonomy (GTDB): domain Bacteria; phylum Actinomycetota; class Actinomycetes; order Mycobacteriales; family Pseudonocardiaceae. The sequence goes on along the minus strand of JBOHFG010000239.1, from coordinate 7,474 downwards.
CCGGACTCGTGACTCTGGGCCGTTCGCCCCGTCGTCACGTCGCCTCCCTGCAGTCCTGCGCGATACACCGGAGAGCTTCGAAGAAATCGTCCGAGACCGATTGCACAGTGGACCGCTGAAGATCGTCTTCATAAGACCAAGAGAACCTGAGCTGTCCATTTCTGACGTCGCCGATAATATCCAGTAGATGCTGACTTCGGTTCACAGAATCGTACTCCTGACCAATGGAGGGATGCATGGCCCAGTAAAGGCTGCGTTTTTCGTCTTGCGACCGTGCATCCCATTGGCCGAGGTAGTTGAAGGCGACTTGTGGCCCGTGCCCGTTGGCGGACAGCTGCTCGCGCGTCGCCGGAGATGCCAGGTAACGTAGTGCTCCGAAACTGGAGCCGTTTCCAGGGATAGCCCGAAGCTGCCGGCGCGTCGATTTGATCAGATCGCGCCAGTTCGGCTCATCATTGGTTACGACATCGAGCGCAACCGGGAAGATACTGGTGAACCACCCGACGGTGCGGGAGAGATCGACACCGTCGAGAATCTCTTCGCGACCGTGGCCCTCCAGGTTGATCCACACTCTGTCTCGCCCGGTCCATCGCGACAACGCCCAGGCCAGCGCTGCGAGCAGGACATCGTTAATTCGCGTGCGGTAGACAGTAGGTGCCGCGCGTAGTAACGCGTCGGTCTCCTCCGCGCTCAGCAGCACAGACACCGTCCTGGCCGTAGTCTGCTGTTCCGATGGTGCGTCGTCTACCGGCAGTTCACCGGCATTCAGCGCAGCTGCCCAGTGGTCCAGCTCGTGGTCGAGCCCGCCAGCGGCCACGTACTCGCTCAATCGCTGCGCCCATTCTCGGAACGATGTGGTCTTGACCCCGAGATCGATCGCCTCGCCTTCCACCGCCTGCTGGTACGCCGTGTCGAGGTCGTCGAGCAAGATGCGCCAGGAGACGCCATCGACCACAAGGTGGTGCGCCACGAGGAGAAGGTACGTCCGTTGGTTCCTACCAAGCTCGAAGAGTGTCGCCTTCAGCAGGGGTGGGCACCCTAGATCGAAGCTTGACTGGACGTCGTTAGCAATCTTCTCCATGGCTGCGGCCTGTTCCTTGGAGTCCACATCGGCCAGATCGCACCGGTGGAGTACTTCTCCAGATGCCACTGGCGCATTGTGCTGGCACCACTGGTCATCGATCCGCTCGAACCGCATCCGCAGCGCGTCATGCTGCACGAGCAACGCGTGGAGGGCTCGCCGAAGGGCCGCCTCCTCGATTCCCTCGGTCAGCTCCATAAGGACGGACTGGTTGAAATGGTGTGGGTTGACCCGGTAGGTTTGGAAGAACCATCGTTGGATTGGGGTGAGCGGCGCGGCGCCAACGACCGGTTTTCGCTCGACATTGCCCGTCTCCACTGCGGTGACGACCGAGGAAAGTGACGCAATAGTCTGGTGTGCAAAGACGTCTCTGGTGGCAAGCCACAGCCCGGCCTGCCGGGCTCGGGATACCACTTGGATGCTGAGAATGGAGTCTCCGCCGAGCTCGAAGAAGTTGTCCTCGACCCCCACACGCTCGGCTCCGAGGACCTGGGTCCAGATGTCGGCCAGCATCTGCTCGGTGGCCGTGCGTGGGGCTATGTACATACCAGTGGCACTGAGCTCGGGGGCGGGTAATGCTCGACGATCCAGTTTCCCGGTCGGGCTCAGCGGCAAGGCATCCAGTGTCACAAACGCTGACGGGATCATATAGTCGGGTAACACTGCGGCGGTGTGTGTTCGTAGTTCGATCGGGTCTATGGCCTGATCAGTTGTTGCCACGACGTAGGCGACGAGTCGTTTACGACCAGGCTCGTCCTCGCGGGTGATCACCGTGACCTGAGCCACGCTCGGGTGAGTGGCCAGTACGGTCTCGATCTCACCGGGCTCGATGCGGAACCCCCGGATTTTGACCTGGTCATCAGCACGGCCAAGGAACCGCAACTCACCCTCAGGCGTCCAACACACCACATCACCACTGCAATACATCCGCGAGCCCGGTGCCCCGAATGGATTGGCCACAAACCGTCGCGCGGTCAGTCCCGGTCGATTCAAATATCCGCGGGCTAGCCCGATCCCGGTGATGAACAGCTCACCGGGGACGCCGATGGGCACCGGGCGCAAACCGGTGTCGAGCACATAGACGCGGGTGTTGGGGATGGGCCGGCCCAGGGGTGGTGGGGTGGCCTCCGGTGTCAGAGGGTCGGTCCAGGTCGTGAGAACGGTGGACTCGGTGGGCCCATAGGAGTTAATCATTTGGCGGTTCGGGGCCCAGCGTGTCACCAACTCCGCCGAGCACGCCTCACCCCCCACGATCAGCACCCGAAGGTGGGGTAACCCGTAGCGGGCCATGTCGGGAGCCACTGTGGCCAACGCTGCCGGTGTGATGGCTGCGTGGCTGATCCGGTGCTCGGTAAGCACGGCAACCAGGTACTCACCGAGCACCGGGCCCGGTGGGGCTATCACCAACACCGCCCCGGCCAGCAGTGACATCCCCCACTCACATACCGAGGCATCGAAACTCGGTGAGGACAACCCCAGCACCCGATCCCCACGCCCTACCGCACACCGAACCTGTGCGGCGGCGAAGAAGCTGGCCAGTCCCACGTGGGAGACCACCACCCCCTTAGGGTGGCCGGTGGACCCGGAGGTGTAGATCACATACGCCGGATGTTGCAATACCAGCGAGCAGATCCGGTCGGTGTCGGTGACCGCCCGGTCCGAGTACCCGGCCAACTCCGTGACCGTGGTGGAGTGATCAACCACCAGCGCGGCGCCCCCTGCCATCGGAGGCAGCCGGGTGGCTCCTTCCCTAGTAGTCACAACCAGCACCGGGGCCGCATCATCGACGATAAACCCGATCCGCTCCGAAGGATAATCGGGATCAATCGGCACATACGCCGCACCCGACTTTACCACCGCCAACACTGCCACGATCATGTCCACCGACCGGGGCAACACCAAGGCCACACACCGCTCCGGTCCCGCACCCCGCTCGATGAGCAACCGCGCTAACCGGTTCGCTCGCGCATCCAACTCGGCGTAACTCAGTGACACATCACCGAACACCACCGCGGTGGCATCGGGTGTGCATCTCACCTGTGTCTGGAATAAGTCTGGAACGGTGGTGGGAGGGATGTCGCGCTCGGTGTTATTGAATGTTGTGAGGATGTGGTGTCGTTCGGTGTCGCTGAGGAGGTCGAGGTGTTCGAGTGTGGTTGTGGGGTGTGTGGCGATGGTGGTGATGGTGTGGGTGAGGTGTTGTGTGATGCGGGTGATGGTGGTGGCGTCGAAGAGGGTGGGGTCGTAGTGGAGTTGGATGGTGAGGTGTGAGTCGGGGATGACGACGAGGGTGAGGGGGTAGTTGGTGGTCTCGATGGCGTGTAGGTCGCGTAGCCGTAGACTGTGTATGGCATTTTTGTTGATGGGGTAATTCTCGAAGACCATGATGCTGTTGAAGAGGTTGACTCCGCCGGGTAGCTCACTCCAGGTGTGGATTTGGGTGAGAGAGGCGTAGTCGAACCGGCGGGCTTGGGCCTGGGTCGCTTGTAGCTGCTGCAGCCATTCCAGTACCCCAGTGGTGGGGTCCACGCTGACCCAGACTGGCAGGGTGTTGATGAAGATCCCGGTGATATCCTCCACCCCCGCAAGATCGGTCGGTCGGCCCGATACCGTGACCCCGAAGCACACGTCCCGCTGGTCGCTGTAGCGCGATAACAGCAGTCCCCAGGCGCCCTGCAGGATGGTGTTCACCGTCAATCCATTGCGCTGGGCAACCTCGCGCAGCTGCGCGGATTGCTCGGCTGACTGTTCACAGGACGACCACGCCGTCGAGCCGGTGGTGTGCGCCTGGATCGGTGCCCGGTCATAGGGCAGCGAAGTGGGTGAGTCCAACCCGGCCAACGCCCGCCGCCAGTGTTCCTCGGCCTGCTGCTGGTCCTGGACCGAGAGCCAGTGCAGGTAGTCCCGGAACGGGCGCCGAGCCACCAACTCCACCCGCCCGCCGCCGGCCAGCGCGTGGCAGACAAACACATCCGACAACACTTGGGCCACGCTCCACCCATCGAGCAGAACGTGGTGAAAGGCCCACGCCACCTGCACCTCATTGTCTGACAATGTGGCGATCGTCACCCTCAACAACGGAGCCGCCCCTAGATCAAAACCCTGGGCCCGGTCATTCTCAAGTAACCGCGTTAGCTCCTTTCCTCGCGCATCCTGCGAGAACTGCCTCCAATCCAGGTAAGTGACCGGCACCGTGACCTGACGGTGCACCACCTGCAGGGGCTCATCCACACCGTCGCATACCACCCGACTGCGCAGCACCGGTGTCCGATCCACCACCTGCTGCCACGCCGCCCCCAGCACCCGAGGATCATCCACACCCTCCAGCACGAACGTGACCTGTTCGAAATAGATACCTTGATCGCTTTGCGACAAACTGTGGAACACCATTCCGGCCTGCATCGGCGTCAGCGGGTAAATGTCTTCCACCCCATGCCCATCCCCGACCAGCAGATCCACCACATCCTGATCCAGGCGGACCAACGGAAAATCCGAGGGCGTGGCGCCACCGGCGTCGGGCCGCGCGCAGTGCTCGACGATATCTTCCAGCATGGTGAGCATGTCCTGAGCTAGCGCGCTGATGGTGTTGTGGTGATGCAGGTTGTGCGAATAGGACCAAATAAATTCCAGACATTGCTGCTCAACCCGGCCCACCACATCGAGCACGTGGGCCCGAGGGGCATGGGGGCTGGCATCACTATCCAGTCCGCCGCTTACCGCGTGAAACAGGCTCTCCCCGTCGCGGTCGGGCCCGTGGTGTGGGTGTTTTTCGTCAGGCCAGTCGGACCGGCCCAGGTAGTTGAAACTAACCTGCGGTGTGGGTTGGTCGGTTAGCGCACTGTCCTGGGTCAGATATCGCAGCGCTCCATATCCCAGGCCACGTCCGGGTACCCCGCGTAGCTGTTCCTTAACGGACTTGAACAGTCCACCTAGATCATCTTGCGAAGGGATATCCAACCCCAGCGGGAACATCGTGGTGAACCAGCCCACTGTGCGGGACAGATCCACCCCCGCGAACACATCCTCCCGACCGTGGCCCTCGACATCGACCGACACCTGCACACGTCCGGTCCAGCGGGAGAGCACCCGACCCAACGCGGCCAGCAGCACATCGTTGATCTGTGTGCGGTACACGCCCGGCACGTCCTGCAACAGAGCCCTGGTCAACTCCGGGTCTAGGCGCACCGTCACCGAACTCGCCGAGGCCATCGTGTTAGCCCCACTGCCATCAGTGGGCAGCACCGGATCACAGTCCCTGCCCACCCCAAGCCAATAATCCAACTCACCATCAAACCCACCGGCCGCAGCATACCCACTCAACTGCGCCGCCCACTCCCTAAATGAGGTGGTCTTAGCCCCTAACTCGACAGTTCCGCCGGCTGCGGCCTGCCGGTAGGCGGTATCCAGATCCTCCAGCAGGATCCGCCAGGACACCCAATCAACAACCAAGTGATGTACTACCACGAACAGCACCGGCCGCTGCCCGTCGCCCACGTCGAACAACACCGCTCTCACCAGGGGTGGCTGACCCAGATTGAAACCCGCCCGAATTTCTCCCACGACCCTGTGCATCGCCGCGGTCTGCTCACCAGGATCACACTCGGACAAATCGCACAGCTGTAGAACATCTTCTGGGGCGGGCGCCATACCTTCCTGCCGCCACCGCCCGCCCACGTGACCAAATCGCATCCGCAACGCGTCATGGTGCTCAACCACCGAACTCAACGCGGTGCGCAGCGCCGGCTCATCAAGTCTCTGGGTCAACTCCACCAACACGGACTGGTCGAAACGCTGCGGATAGTTCGGGTTGGTCTCAAACAACCACTTTTGGATCGGAGTCAACGCCACGACACCAGTGACCGGGCCCTGCTCGGCGACCACCGGCGCCGCCACCCCGACCACCCTCATTACCAGCGAGGCGATAGTCGGATGCTGAAAAAGATCCCCCGGCGACAAGCTTAACCCTACCGCCCGAGCCCGAGAGATCACCTGAAGACTCACAATTGAGTCCCCACCGAGCTCAAAGAAGTTGTCTTCGACTCCGACCCGCGGCACACCAAGTACCTGCGCCCAGATCCCAGCCAACACCGTCTCAGCCTCAGTACGCGGCGCTACATAGCCAACACCACGCGTATCGACCTCCGGCGCCGGCAACGCCCGCCGATCCAACTTTCCACTCGAACTCAACGGCAACTTGTCCAACACCATAAACACCAATGGCACCATGTAATCGGGCAAAACCTCAGCAAGGAAGTCCCGCAGGGCGGTGCTATCCGGTGGGGCCGATCCCGCTGCGACCACCACATACGCCACCAACAGTTGCCGGCCCGGCTGGTCCTCCCGGGCAATGACAGCGACCGCATGGACCTGCGGATGCTGGATGAGAACGGACTCGATCTCTCCGAGTTCGATTCGGTATCCGCGGATTTTGACCTGGTCGTCGGTGCGGCCCGAAAACACTAGGTTGCCGTCGGTCTTCCAGCGGGCGAGGTCGCCGGTGTGGTACATCCGCGAGCCCGGTGCACCGAACGGGTTGGCCAGGAACCGTGTTGCGGTCAATCCCGGTCGGCCCAGGTATCCCCGGGCTAGTTGGATTCCGGTGATGAACAGTTCACCGGTGGCGCCCAGCGGTACCGGGTGTAGGTGGTGGTCGAGGACGTACATGCCGGTGTTCCATACCGGGCGCCCGATCGGGACCGACCCGTCATACAATTGGGGCAGGCAGGGGAAATGTGTCACCTCTACGGATGCCTCGGTCGGACCATACAAGTTATGCAGGTCCGCGTCGAACACGGAACAAAAGACTCGGACAAGATCTACGGGAAACACCTCACCAGTACAGAACACCCGCCGCAACCCAGTACAGCGCACCGCCGTCGGATCCAGCAAAAACGCATGTAACATCGAGGGCACAAAGTTGACCGTGGTGACCGCCGCAGACTCGATCAATCCAGCCAGATACGTGGGGTCTTTGTGTCCCTCAGGCTTGGCCACCACCAGTGTGGCACCTACAATCAACGGCCCGAAAAACTCCCACACCGACACATCGAAACTCGACGGAGTTTTCTGCAATACTCGGTCATCGACACCCAAAGGATACTCGGTTTGCATCCATGTTAACCGGTTCACGATCCCATAATGCGGAATCATTACACCCTTCGGTCTACCCGTGGAACCCGATGTGTAGATGACATACGCCGGGTTGGCCGGCCACAACGGCGCGACCCGGTCGGTGTCGGTCGGGTCGGTATCGGAGTAGCCCTCGATGTCACCCACGGCCAGCGGGTCGTCGAGCACCATCACGGGATCGGCGTCGTCGAGCATGAACGCGACCCGCGCTTCGGGTAGATCCGGGTCCACCGGCAGATACGCCGCTCCCGCCTTGAGTACCGC
>JBOHFG010000238.1:0-1154 GCA_050699575.1 Pseudonocardiaceae bacterium | reverse complement strand
GCCGGTCATGTCCGACAGGATCACCTCGGTCTGCACCGCGCCGAGCAGCGCGTTGACCAACCGGAACCGGTAGGCGTTCGGCCCGGCACCGAGCCGGGCCGCCTCCTCGGCGTGCTCGGCCATGGTGTTGCTGCCGGTGTAGACGTCCAACGCCGCCATCGCGGCGGCCAGCTGCTGCACCGTAGCCGGCGCGTCGGCGGGACGGGAAGTCGTCGATGCGTTCACGACCCGGCACCGTAGATCGAGATCACCCGAGATCACCCGACCCGAACACCGGACCCCGTCAAGCCACTGGACTGCGGGAACGCGCTTAACGTTCAATCCTGGCCGTTTCCTCCCCTAATGCAGCGGCACCGCGTGCCCGGATCGTCGGTGGCCGCCACCCCGTCTGGCGCGGCTCGCGGGCAGTCAGGCCAGCGAGGAGACCAGCCGGGACTGCTCAGGGTTGAACCGCCGGTGTGGGTTGTTGTGTGCGCAGCAGTTCGGCGATCGCGGCGACGCGCCGGACAGCACCTCGCGGACTACCGTCGGGGCGTCGGTGTCGTCACCGGCCTGGACAACGACGTGCACAGTAACCTTCATGACACCCCAGCCAGCACGACGCGCAGCTGACACACAGCGGGACTCGGGAACGGAGCGGCATGAGACATCGCGCCATCCTGGCCCACCGGCGAAGAGCGCCCTCAAGGCCCCACTGTTCCTGACCAACCAAGCCTCCCACGGTTTTTCCCGCTCTCCGATGCCTTGCGGGCATTCGCTATGATTGCGGGCGTCAGCCCGTCGCGGCCCGTGCTCCACGGAGGTTCCCATGGCCACTCCTGACATCCTCATCGCCAAGATCAACTATGGCTTCGACTATCTCGACTCCGATGGCGACGGCCAACTCACCGAGCACGATCACGTCCTGATGGGGCAACGGGTCGCCACCTCGCGCGGCCACGCGCCCGGCTCGCCCTCCGAGCGGCAGATCATTGAGGTCTATCTGCGAATCTGGAGGGAGTTGCACCTCCCGCACATCCCCGGCGGTGGCACCGCGATCTCCAAGGAGCAGTTCCTGGAATCCACCCTGACACTGGCCACCGACCCGGCCGCCGCGCGGGCGACCGTCGGCGCGGTCGTCAGGGCGTTCCTGGCGATCGAGGACACCGACCACG
>JBOHFG010000237.1:0-2522 GCA_050699575.1 Pseudonocardiaceae bacterium | reverse complement strand
TCGGTGAGCTGCTTGTGCGCTCGCGTCGGGACACGGTCGGGCGGGAGTTACGGGGGATGGCGTATCGGGCGGGTCTGTCGGTGTAGTTCCTCCGGTGATGTCCAATCTTTTGGACACCCGGCCGCTGTCGATCGTTCACAGTCGTCAATCGTGAACGACGTACCACCTGAGACGCTGCACTCGCAGCGCGAGCGTAGTCGGATTCAGGCCCCGGGCCGCCGTACCGATGACCGCAGTGATTGCACGTTGCTGGTGATCCACGAGGCGGATGGCTCGTGGGCGATCCACGGCTTGGGCGTACCAGGAGTGCGGCTGTCTAAGGCCGAGATGATCGCCCTGGTCGAGAAGATCCCTGGCGCGTGCCCGGTGAGCTGGTCTGTGCGCCGTCACCGGGACCCCGGGGCTGGTCGGCACCGGCGCGCGGATCACCGAGCATGGCGGGCTCGCGTTGTGGAGATGGTGGACGCCCGCACCGGCACCGCACACTTGCTGACGGTCGACGACGCTGCCGAGGGGCTCCCGCGGGGTCAGTACGTCGCCATCTGCGGTGAGGACGTGCTGCCCGCGGCGCTGGTCGCCCGCGAGGCCCGCTACTGCCGGTTGTGCGTCCCGCTCCCCGTCCAGACATCAAGGGCCCAGCGGTGAGCAGTCCGGGCCGGTGGGTGTTGTCACCGATGGACTACCAGGCGCACCTGCTGCTACCCGCGGGTGATCACCCCTGGGACGTGCTCAAGGCCCGCTGTGGGCATTTGATGCCGGTGGGACCCAGCCAACATGAGCAGCCCCCAGGGATGAGCACGTGCCCGACGTGCGCACTGATCTCCCAGGTGCCGGCGCCGAAGTTCCCCCACAAGACCCCGGCTGGCCACCGGTCGAGCGCCCCCCTACCGGCTCCTGGTGGCCAGCCGGATCCCACCGTCGCTCCGGCTCCTGCATCCGCTGCCGCGGTGCCACGGTGGGCGCGCTGCCCGGTTGATCAGCAGCTGCATCTGCTGGGCCCCGCTGGTGTCCGGGAGGTGGTAGCCCTGGGTTCCGCGCGGTCACTGTGCGGGCGTCTCCTCGTCGCGCAGGGACTGACTCTGAGCGGACGCTGCGGGGCGCCGTGCATCAGCTGCCTAGCCGCCGGGACCGCGTGATGTCGGCACCGAGACCGGGCAAGCCCAGCGACGTCGAGAGCGTTCCGCAGTCCGCCGCCTCGCTGACGTGCCAGCCCGACGTGGTGGGCCACGGCCTGCTCTCCCGCTTCCACGCTGGGTGCCGTTGCCCCTGGTGCACCTCAGTCTGCCGGGAACGGGAATGTCGCTGCCAGGCATGCGCGGCATGCCGGTCGATCAGCCCCTACGTACCGCCACCAGAGGTGGCGCTGTGACCGCGCGGGCACGGCCGCACCGAACACATAGTGGAGCAGCTCCGTGCCCTGCTGCTGCCCGAGACCCCGGCCGGGTCCGCAAAGTCGAGCCCGAATCCCCCGTGCGGCGCTCCCCACGGGCCCGGCCGGTCCCACCACCGGGCCAGCAACAAACACATGATGACTCCTCGCTGCTGAGGACGGTTCACGAAGGCAGAAACCATGATCAACCTAGGGCTGCGCTCACACCGTGAACGCGGCCAGCTCCAGGCACCGGGCCACCGCACCGACAACAACACCCACCACACACTCCTAATCATCAACGAGGCGAACGGCACGTGGGTGATCCACGACCTCGGCGCACCCGGTGTGCGGTTGACCCGCGACGTGATGGTGACCGTGGCCGAATCGATCCTCAAGCGCGCCCGGTGAGCACCGCCGAGGCCGGGCACCCGGCGTGGTGCTCACCGGAGCCCTGCTCCGTCACCGACCCCACCGACGACGACGCATGCCCCGGCTGCGGCACCACCGCCGGTGTGCAACTCCAGCCCGCACCGGTCACGGTCGATGCGGGGACGTACACCCGGGGCGGCATCGACTGGGCGTGCACGGTGATCAACGTGCTCCCCACCCCGCAGCTGCGCACCGCCGCATTCCTGACCGTCCTGCGAGCCAAGGTCACCCGACACTCGGGCAAGGACCCAACACCATGACCGTCACCGTCTGCCTGCCCACCACCGAACTGATCAGCATCGGCGCGATGGCGTCGGTGGACACCGTGGTGTGGTGGTGCCGGCTCTGCGACCACCACGGCACTGCGACCATCCGGCCCGCGGCGCACTCCGAGGGCGTCGAGCATCTGAACGCCGAGCACCACGCCACGATCGGCACCGCCCCCGAATAAGCTCCGGCCGGCCGCCGGTTGAGCGGAACTGCCCCGTCATGCTCCCCCGGCTCCCGGCCGGCCGGTTCCAACCCCTAGACCCCGGCCTGGTCGCATTCCCCCGTACCCCGGCCCCCTCGGAGACGTGGGGCCACGCGGCAAAGGAGCAATAGCTAGGTCAATTCATCCATGAAATCGTATTCGTCCGCTTTAGCCGCTGTCGGGATAGTTGATGGGATGCTCCAAATGAATGGGTTTTGTATCAACCTTCACGTCAGGTTGCTCGGATAC
>JBOHFG010000236.1:0-8422 GCA_050699575.1 Pseudonocardiaceae bacterium | reverse complement strand
GAGAGCGAAACTTTTTGGGGGAGGCAGGTCATCGGCGCCCGGATGGTCCGCGTGGGTTTGTCTGTTTGGGTGCCCGGGTCGAGACACTCCATGCCCGCGTCGCGGCCGGAGAGCCTAAGGCCAGCCTGGCCCGTGAGATCGGTGTGAGCCGCCAAACCTTCTAGTAGTATCCGCCCGCCACCAGAGCTGACATGGCCGTAGACCACCCGGCCAGCACGCTGTCGCGGTGGGGCCAGGATGGCGCGATGCTCAAGAGTGCTGCGGTTGCTGTCTGCCCCGATTCCGTTGCCGGTGATTCCACAGTGATGTATTGGCTCCGTGTGGTCATCAACGGGATCAGTCCGTTGATCTGGCGGCGGTTGCTGGTGCCCGCCACCGCCACGATCGCGCAGCTACACACCATCGTGCAGACCGCGTTCGGTTGGGGCGGTGAGCACTTGCACCGCTTCGTCATCCACGGCGCCGAGTACGGCATCTCCTACTCCGGCGGGCCGGGTTTTCGCGACGACGCCCGTACGGTTCGCCTCGGTGAGCTGGGTCTACGAGCCGGTGAGCGGTTCACCTACGAATACAATTTCACCGCCGGCTGGCTAGCCGAGCTGCGCGTCGAGCGGATCCAGCCCGTCGAGCCCGGCCGGGTCTCCCCACGCTGCACTGGCGGGCGCCGGGCCGGTCCACCCGAGGAGTGGGACGGTTCCTGGGCGTTTCTGGAGCAGACCCAGCCGCACCTGGTGTTCGACGCGATCGTCCGCGCGGCCGAGATCATGGGCCAGCTGCTGGACGCCGACGAAGACGACGTGTTCGTTCTCGGCGAGCATCGAGACGAGCTGGCCGGCCTGCTGCCGCTGCTGGGGCTGGAGCGCTTTGACCGCCGGGCCTCAACCAAGCCCTCGCCGCCTGCGTCGCCCCTACCATGGAGGTGGGGGTATGAAGGTCAGCGTGCAGGTGATCGTGCACCTCGACGACGCCGAAGACTCGGACGTGGTCCGCGAGGTGTTCGCCTTAGATCGCGACGGGTTGGCTCCGGACACGCTGGGTCTGCAGCTGGCCGAAGCGAAGGATCTGCTGGTCGCGGTGCAGGACAGTCTGGTCGAACACCAGGTCAACGCCGCGATCACCAAGCAGGTGCCCTGCCCGCATTGCGGGAAGCCTCGCCGACACAAAGACACCCGCGCGATCGTGGTGCGCAGCCTGTTCGGCATGCTGCGCCTGCCCAGCCCTCGCTGGTGGCACTGCGGCTGTCAGGACCAGCGCAGTCGAACCTTCCAGCCCCTTGCCGAACTGCTGGGCGAGCGGACCACTCCGGAGTTGGCCTACCTGCAGGCCCGCTTCGCCGGGCTGGTCTCCTACGGCATCACCACGAAACTACTGGGCGAGCTGTTGCCGCTGGGCCGGCACCTGCATCCTGACGTGGTGCGCCGCCAGACCCAGGCCGTGGCCCAGCGACTGGAGGACGAGCTCGGGGAGGAACGGCCCTGCTTCATCGACACCTGCCAACGCGACCGCGAGGAACTGCCCCGCCCGGACCTACCGCTGACCGTCGGCCTGGACGGCGGCTACGTCCACTCAAGCTCCCAGCGCTCGCGGCGTGACGGGTGGTTCGAGGTCATCGCCGGCAAGGCCGTCCCGGTTGACGGACGAGCCACCTGTTTCGGGTACGTGCAGACCTACGACACCAAACCCAAACGCCGACTGTTCGAAGTACTGAAAACCCAGGGCATGCAGGCCAACCAGCAGGTCACGTTCCTCACCGATGGTGGCGAGGACTTCCGTATACGTTACCCGTGTTGTTCTAGGTGTTGTTGTGGCGTGAGGGGCGTAGGTGGCGGAGGGGTGGCGGTTGTTTTGGGTCGGCGTCGAGCTGGGCGGTGGGTGGGCTGATCTTGCGGTGCGGGAGCGCCGGTTGGGGTTTCGGGAGGGGCAGCCGATCCTGGTCTCGCTGGACGGGCGGGTGGACGCGTGGCTGAGCGAGTTCTTCGGTCGCTCGCGGTTCGCGTCGCGGGCGACCGGCACCCGCGAGTCCTACGTGTTGGACTATCGATTGTTCTTCTCGTTTTTGTGGCGGTCGGGCCGTGGCTGGGACCAAGCGCGGGTGGAGGATCTGGAGGACTGGGAGGACTGGCGGTTGCGCGGGCGGGGTAACCCGCGGCGGATTGGTGGAGCGAAGTGGATTCGGGAGTTGGCCGCGCTGCGGTTGTTGTATGAGTGGGCCGCCGCCCGGGGTTATGTGGTGTCCAGCCCGGTGCGGTTGCGGGCGGTGCGCACGAGCGTCGGCGCGGCGGTGCGGGTCCCGGAGTTGGCGCCTGTGGATGTGCGATCGTCGAACGTGAAGTGGTTGACCCCGCGAGCGTTTCGGCTGTGGCGCGACGTCGGTTTACGCGGGTACGGCGCGGACGGCCGCCCCGACGCCGGGTGGCGGGGACGCCACGACGGTCGGGACGCGGCGTTCGCCGAGGTGCTGTTCGCTAGCGGGTTGCGGCGTCGGGAGGCTGGCACGCTGCTGACGGTGGAGCTGCCGGACACTACTCAGGCGCGCCGCTATTACTCGGGGCGGATCGCGGCGGCGGTGGCCAAGCATTCCGACCGCTATTTCTACATCAGCGCGGCGTCGTTGAAGGACGTGGAGCTCTACCGGGTGTCCACCCGGGCTGCGGCGGTGCGGCGGGCTCGGGTCGAAGGCCGCTACGACGCGCTGGCGGTGCGGTGGATCGTGCAGGGCGTCACCCGCCGCGGCGAGGTGTCCTGGGTTGACGAGCATGGTGAGCGGGCCACGGCGTCGTTGAACGGGCTGACTGACCGGGACCGGGTGAACCTGTTTACCGAGAGCGCCGATGGTCTGGAGCCGCTGGCGTTGTGGCTGACCGAGACTGGGATGCCGATGCGCTATCGCGGCTGGAGCAAGGTGTTCGAACGGGCCAGCGCTCGCTGCCGCGAGCTGGGGCTGGAGGTGTTTGCGACCCCGCATATGCTGCGCCACAGTATGGCGTTGCGCAGTTTGGTGTCGCTGCACCACGCGCTGGATCGCCGGCTGGGACTCACACCGGCCGAGCGGCGGCATTATGAGGCGCTCTACGGCAACGTCTGGTCGATGGTCAAGGACCTGTTGGGGCATCGTTCTGAGGAGACCACCCGCTCGATCTACCTGGAGCCGGTCCGTGGCCTGCAGCTGGAGACGCTGCTGGGCGACCAAGAACATCCGGACAATACCGAGCTGCTGGCGCGGCTGGCCGAGCGCACCGGCCTGATCTTGGACACTCCTGGGCAGGTGAGTGCGTGAGCGGGACCGGCCGGCGCGCTGCCCTTCCACCGGTCGCTTATCGAAAATCCAGCAACCTCAGTGCGGACGGCCTGGTGGTGCACGCGGTCGGGCAGGGCGGCCAGGATCACGGCAGCTACGACTTCCGGGCCTGTCCCGGCCCGGAGGCGTTCAAACGCGAGCTGGTCGCCGTGTTCGCCCGATGCGCCTCAGCTTCGGGCACCTGGGGTAGTGCCAGGACGTGCCTCAGCTACGCCAAGTACCTCCGCCAGTTCCTGGTCTTCGCCGCCGCCTGTCACTCTCCGGTGACCACGGTCGCGCAGCTCACGCCTGCGGTCTGGAATACCTGGACGCTGCCCAAACCCCGACGGCGGCAGCTGCGCGTGCTGCTGCTGGAGACCGTGACACTGCCCGCGGACACCCGGGCGAGGATGCTGGCGCAACGCGCCCGGGCCACCTCGAGGACGCCGCAGACGTCGTATTCGTGGCGAGAGTTTGCCGTTATCCGCGCCGCTGCCGGCAAGACCGTCCGGTCTGCGGTAGGGCGCATCGAGGCCAACACGGGTCTTTTGCGGCGGTGGCGGACCGGTGACACACCACGAGATTCCCTCGACTGGTGGTGGGGCTGGCTGTTGGACCACGTCAGCCGCACCGGCGAGCTGCCCCGCAACACGGTGTCCACTACCGGTCACCGGTACTTCTCCACGCCGGTGCGGCAGTTGCTGGGCCCGGGCGGTGGGCCGGGCGCGCTGGCCAGGCTCTACCCGACTTACCAGGAGATGGGCGCGGCGGCGGTGTTGTTGATCTGCCACGAGGGATGGAACCTGTCGGTGGGGCAAACGATGCAGCTGCCCGCGCAGTGGCCCAACGCCGACGCGGACACCACATCACCCGCGATTCACCGCGTGGACACCGACAAGCCCCGGCGGGGGTCGTGGCGTCGCCACGGTAGCAACAACCTCGTCGATGTGGGCGAGGACAGCCCCGGGCGGGCGATGCGGCAGGTGCTGGCCCTCACCGCGCAGGCCCGCGCCACCCTGGACCAACGGGGAACGCCGAACACGAGCCTGCTACTGGGCCGCCGGACCAAAACGCTGGAGAGCGGCGGCGTCTTCGCCGACGGCGCCACCGCCGAGGGTGCTATCAAAGCCTGGTCGGCGAGTGCGGGCCTGGTCAGCAGCCACGGGCCGCTGACGGTGCGTGCCCGCCGGCTGCGTCGCAGCGTGCAGGTGCTCTACGGCGGTCCCCGCAACAACACCATCGACACTCACGAGGACGTCTACCTGCTGCGCGACGAGCAAGTCCGCGAGGAATCCACCGAGGTGGTCGCCGCCGGGCTGGCCGAAGCGGTCGAACACGCCGAAACCCGGGTGCGGATGCGTATCGTGTCGCAGGCTGCGGGCGCCACCGTGCACGACGCGGAGCAGGTCGCCAACCAGACCGGGATCGCGCGCGGCACCGCCAGACAGCTCGTCGCGGGCCGGTTGGACACCGCGGTGGCCGCCTGCACCGACTTCGAACACAGCCCCTTCACTCCCTCGGGGCCGTGCGCGGTGTCGTTTCTGCTGTGCTTCGCCTGCCCCAACGCGGTCGCCACTGGCCGGCACCTGCCCCGCATCATCTACCTGCACCGGGCGCTGCAGGCCCTGCGCTGCGCGGTCGATGCGGCGACCTGGACCACGGACTGGGCCGAGCACCAGGGCCGGGTCGCCGACCTGCTCCACACGCACACCACCGAGGCCGAACGGGCGACGCTGCAAGCCCAGCTCGCCGAGGACGACCGGGACCTCATCGACCGCATGCTCGACCGAAGGCTGGACTCATGACTACAGCACCAGATCAGCGTGGGCATCCTGCGCCCAGACTGATCGAGCTGACCCCGCACACCCCGGTGTTTCTCGCCGACCGCGCGCGGCCGGACACCCGCGAGGCCGACCTCCCGCGCTTCGGTGACTCGCGCTGGCAACTGGCCGCTTTGGACCATGGCGCCTCCGGCCGATCTCAGGCCCTCAACTGGGAAGGCTTCCCGCACGGCCTGCGGGCCGGTTTCATGCGCGCGGGCTGGGCAGTGATCAACCTTCCCACGCCGGACGTGCTGCTCAACCGCTCCGGTTCGTCCACCCGGCCCCGGCTGTCGCCGGGCAGTCTCAAACGCACCTTCGCCGCATGGAGACGCTTCGCCCACTGGCTGGCCCAGCACCAACTCACCCGCCTGGGCCAGGTTGACCGGGCTGTGCTGGAGAAGTACGCGCAGTTCCTCACCGGGCGCGGTCTCACCCACGGCTCGGTCGCCACCGAGATGTTCGCTATCACCCGGCTGTGGGCCTACGCGCCCTTTCTGTTACCGGCGGACCGGATTGCGATGCCGCCCTGGGACGAGCCCGGCGCCGAACCCGGGGACTTCCTCGGCGCGGCAACCGGCACAGCCGGCGAGAACACCACGATCCCGGTCCATCCGGCCGTGATGTCCCCGCTGCTGGTCGCCGCGTTGCGCACCGTCACCGACTTCGCGCCCGACATCCTGG
This sequence comes from Pseudonocardiaceae bacterium, assembly GCA_050699575.1. Taxonomy (GTDB): domain Bacteria; phylum Actinomycetota; class Actinomycetes; order Mycobacteriales; family Pseudonocardiaceae. The sequence goes on along the minus strand of JBOHFG010000236.1, from coordinate 2,641 downwards.
CCGCCTGGCGAGATGCCCGCCGCCTGTTCGGCCGAATCCCGTCGGCGCCCACACCCGGTGGGCGCGCCGACATCCGTGCCTGCCTGCAACGCTTACGCGACACCGGGCAACCCCTGCCCGTGTTCACCGGGCACCGGGCGACGCGGCCAGGCAACACTAGCCTTAAGCGCCCACTGGTCCACAACCGAGTCATCGCGGGGACGCTCGGTGTTACCACCACACAGGTCAGCGCCCTGCTGGCCCGTGAGCCCCAGCTGCTGCGGGGTATGCGGTTCGGCGCGGGCGCACCGCTGGCGACGCCGATCACCGCCCGGCTGGGCAACCGGCCCTGGCGCGGCGCCATCGACATCGAGGACACGACCGACCTGGCCCTGCATCTCGCGACCGCCGCGCTGCTCACCGTGGCGTATTTGTCCGGCATGCGCGGCCAAGAGGTCCTCAACCTCGAACGCGGCTGCTGCACCACCGAGCAACGCGAGGACGGCACGCTGCGCTACCGGATCACCGGCCGGCACTTCAAGGGCGTGACCGACGAGCACGGCAACACGATCCCTGACGGCGAGGTGCGGTCGCAGCCGTGGACGGTGATCGAGCCGGTGCACCGGGCCATCACCGTCCTGGAAGAACTGGCCGACGGTAAACCGCTGTTCCCGTGGGAGTTCTCCAAAGCCGCCAAGCCCCGCAGCTACCTGGGTGACGCGATGACCGCGAAAACCGCCAACGCGCGGATCGCGCGGTTCACCACCTGGGCGAACACGCTCGCCGCCGAACACCAACGCGAGCACGAGGTGATCCCCGCCGACCCGGACGGCGCCATCACCCTGCGACGATTCCGCCGCACGGTCGCCTGGTTCATCAACCGTCAACCCGGCGGCCGCATCGCGCTCGGCGTCCAATATGGACACCTGCGGGCGTCGTTCGCGGAGTCCTACGGCGGGCGATCCCGAGCCGACATGCTGGAGATCCTCGACCTCGAACAGGCACTGGCCACCGCCGACACCCTCACCGAGGCGGCCGAGCGGCTGGGCGATGGGGAAGCCGTCAGCGGTCCGGCCGCCGCGCGCTACATCGCCGCCGCCCGGGAGTTCCAGGCGACCTACCCGGGCGGGTTTACCTCCACACGCCAGTACAAGGCGCTGCTGGACAACCCCCGCCTGCAGGTCTTCGACCCGCCGCAGGCGCTGCTGACCTGCAACCACGACCCGCTCAAGGCGCTCTGCGATCCCCACCGCGCTAAGCCCGCCACCCAACCGCGGCGTACCCCCAGCCAGGACCGGTGCCACAACGCCTGCGCGAACATCTCACGCACCGACACCCACATCCAGCGGATGCAGGCCGAGGTCGACCGGATCGACGCCGAGATCGCCGACGGCCTGCTACCGCTGCCAATCCAACAGCGCCTACACCAGCACCAAACCACGCTGAACGAGATCATCACCCGCCACCAGACCACCCGCATACAGCCCTACCCGCCCAAAGCCCCCCCATGACCGAGGCACCACACGATGATCGCCAGCCGGCGGCCGACATCGCCACCGCCATCGGCGAAGCGTTGGCCCAGGCGACCGAGACCACCGCCACCAGTCAGACCGAGGACACCGCCGAGATCCGGGCGATCAACGAGCCATGGTCCGCCTGCTCGTCGGCGTTCCGCTACGTTCCGATGGCCAGCTCACCATCAAGTCCCTCGCCGAGGAAGCCGGCCTGCGGCGCAACAAGCTGACCCACAAGCACACCGGACTGAAGGACCTGTTCTACGCCCTCGCGCGCTCCCAGAACCACCGCCCCAAGATCGCTGATCAGCTGCAGGCCGACAATGACCAGCTCCGCAAGAAACTCGCCGACCTCCGCGCCGAACACACCCGGCTCAAAGAGCAGGTCGTGACCTACACCCGCGTCATCCACGTCCTGGAAGTCGAAAACACCCAGCTACGCGAGCAAAGCCAGGCCAGCGACGTCGTCCGCCCACTGCAACAACAAACCCACTGACCCGGAGCCCGTTCAACACGACCGCAGCCGGTTTTGACTCGAAGGAACAGAGCTTCATCAACAACACGCCCAGACTTGACACGGAAGAAGACATCCGCGACCTGCCCCGCTACCTCAACCCCCAAGCCGAACACCTGCTCGACTGGTTCCACATCACCATGAGGATCACCGTCATGACCAACATGGCCAAATCCCTCCAGCCCCCACCACCGGATCCGGACCTGGAGCTATCCACTGAGACGGCCACCAACCTGATCACCGAGATCGGCAAAAGCCTGGAACGGCTGAAGTGGTTCCTCTGGCACGGCAACGTCTTCCGCGCCCTGCACACCGTCGAGGACATCACCGCCGACCTGGAGATACTCAACTCCGACGGCGAGCCAACCAAACTGCTCAAAGCGGTGCGCGAGTTCAACAGCTACCTGCGCGCCACCACCGGGCGCCTCCCCAACTACGGTGAACGACGCCGCGCTGGGGAGGCCATCTCCACCGCGTTCACCGAGTCGGCGGTCAACCAGGTGATCAGCAGATCTATTGACCGAACTACGGCGCGACACGCCGACATGGTGATGCTGCTTGCCCGCCGGTGATCGATAAAACTCACCCACTTTGGTTACGAAAGGTGGGTGCAGGTTGTTCGCGGATGTTGAGC
>JBOHFG010000235.1:0-62681 GCA_050699575.1 Pseudonocardiaceae bacterium | reverse complement strand
CGGCACGATGTCGTCCTCGGACGGGCAGCGGTTCCCGGTGCGCGGCAAGTCGACCACGGCGCGGGAGATGACGGTGTTCGGCGGGCGGGTCCTGTCGACCTATACCCACGTGTCCGACCAGCACTCCACCTACGGCACCAAGGTGATCGTCGCGTCCACCCGGGAGGCGCAGTACGTGCTGGACGACTTCCTGGGCAACGCCACCGATCTGCCTGTCTATGAGCACGCGACGGACACGCATGGTGTCACGCTGCTCAACTTTGCGTTGTTCGACCTGGTGGGGAAGGTGTTGTCGCCGCGGATCCGGGATCTGGGGAAGATCACACTGTGCCGGGACGATACCCCGACAGAGCTCGCCAGGCTGTACCCGCACGCTGGCCCGCTGCTGGGTGCCCGGTGGAACGAGGACCTGGTGGCCGACTGCTGGCCGGACCTCCTGCGGATGGCCGGGTCGCTGAAGTACGGGCAGGCGACGGCATCGCTGATCGTCGGGAAGTGGTCGGCCGCTTCCCGGCAGAACACCCTGGCGGCCGCGCTGAAGGAATGGGGGACGCTGCGCCGCACGATCCACGCCGCGAAGTACTTGTCGGATCCGGCGTACCGCCGCAAGATCGCCCGCCAGTTGAACAAGGGCGAGTCGCTGCACGCGCTGCGCCGCGACCTGCACTACGCCCACCAGGGCACCATCACTAAGCCGCAGCTGACTGAGCAGACCGAACAGGCGTGGTGTTTGACCGTGCTGACCAACGCGGTGATCACCTGGACGACAGAGTATTACCAGCTGGCCGTGCGGCAGCTACGGGCACAGGGCCGCGACCTGCCCGATGAGATCCTGGCGCACATCTCTCCGGCGCACAGCGAGAACGTCAACTTCTTCGGCGTCATCACCGTGGACGTCGAAGCCGAGCTCGCCAAACTCGACCACGCCGGCTGGCGCCCGCTGCGCCCGGCCACACCGGACCTGAGCCTGCTGCGATGACCGCCCAGCTGATGCCGGGTCCCCGGGGCTGTGCACAGCACCCCGGCATCAGGAATCGTCAAGAAACCTTCGTTAATTGCAGATCTTGAAACCAGGACCCCAGCAGGCCGTGGGACCTTCAAAAAGTCCTTCAAAAACCTGGGGTCTTCAACAACCCTGAGAATCCGTTTTCTGAGAAAATCTTAGGGTGAACGCGCCCTCCAGACAGACCGAGTTGCTCGCCGCCGAACCCGCCACCCCGACCGGTATCAAGATCGGGTATGCCCGGGTGTCGACGGGCGGGCAGAACCTGGACCGGCAGACCGACGCGTTGAAGGCGGCCGGGTGCCGGCGGGTCTTCGCCGACAAGAAATCGGGCAAGGACACCAACCGGGCCGAGCTCCGGACCGCCTTGGAGTTCATCCAACCTGGCGACATCCTGGTGGTCCCATCCCTGGACCGGCTGTCGCGCTCCCTGCGGGACCTGATCACCACCGTGGCCGAGCTCCGGAAACGAGAGGTCGGCTTCACCTCGCTGCACGAGAACCTCGACACCACCTCCCCAGGTGGCCGGCTGGTCTTCCACGTGTTCGCTGCCCTGGCCGAATTCATCCGGGAGCTCATCGTCTCCGGCACCCGGGAAGGTCTGGCGGCAGCTCGCGCCCGCGGCCGGGTCGGAGGCCGCCCCAGCGTGATCAACCCCGACATCCTCCGCGCCGCCCGCGACATGCTGCCCAACCCCGACCACAGCATCACCTCCATCGCCACACTGCTCGGCGTCAGCCCCGGCACCCTCTACAACCACATCCCCGACCTCCGCGAACTCCGAACCAAACCGCAGCCCAGGCGCGCCCGGATCACCGGACCCGGCAGCGGTACCCCACCCGAGCCGATGCGGCGACCCCAAAACCAGAACCGCCCAACCGAGGACTGATCACCACACCAACCTCGACGACCCCCGTGTTAGCCCTGGTCAGGGATATCCGACGAAAATTTCCCTAGGACTACCGGGACCCCGGTCACATCCGAGGGATAGCGCGGCACACGCTCGTGACACGCACATCCCAACACGCGGCAACTGGCCTTCGTGACCTCGACACGGTAAGACACGGTAAATAGACATCCACGGGCTTCTGGTCGGTCGGGTAGGTGGTACTCCTCGGCTACCAGGAGCCCGTTCTCACGCCCGATGCGACACGCCACCGTGATCAAATCACTACCCACCGCCACCTCAGGAACCAACCCAACCAACATCATTTACCAACAGGCTCTCAGTGGTGTTGGGCTGTGGTTTCTCGCCTGCGCCAGGTTCCGGTGCACCTGCGCAAGTACGTGTCCGCGTCAGAGTCCTAGGGAAATTCCAACGGCTTTTCCTGACCTGAGGTAACGGGCAGCCGTTCGGCGCGGCCACTGGCCCAACTGACCAACGCCGCGGCTCTCGCCCATGCCTGCGCCGATGACGCTGGTTAAGGCCTCGCTGCTCATTGAGCTACAAGTTACTCGGCTATGTCTGACCGAAAACGCGAGAATTTTGGTACGAATATTTATTGACTTAATAATTTCGTAGGTACTCCGCGCTGGGCACCTACGTCTACGTTGCCGTAGGCTAAGTATTCGAAAACAAGCCCGGGCTACGTAGTCAACCCTGCATGTTTACGTGCAGCTACTGATTGCCCGTGACGGTGCGCCTGGGCAGGGTATGGGAAGTCGAATCGGCAATGCCACCGATGCGGCGTTTTGGCCCCCGCGTACCACCGGGATCACTTTTCCTAGGAGGATGAGATGTCTGACGCACTGAGCTTCGCCGAGATCGAGGGCCAGCACGTCGAGTTGCTGCCGGCTCGTACCGTGCTGTCGCTCTTCAGCGCTGGCGGCGCTGGCCGTGGTGGCAACGGCGGCGTGGGCGGCGCCGGCGGCGCCGGCCGTGGTGGCCTCGGCCTGAACGTCTTGAACATCAACGCGTTCGGTAACCAGCTCAACAGTGCAGGTGACGGCGTCGGCGGCGCAGGCGGCAGCGCCAACGGCGGTCCTGGCGGAAACATCCACAGCTGATGAGTCGCGGCGGTACCGGTGGATGACCGCGCCGGTGCCGCTGGCAAGGGAGGGGCGGTTCCAGGCGCGGCCGCCCCTCCACTTCTGTTGCACCAGGCGCGTGCCAGGTGCTTAACTCCAGGCCCGGGAGCCGTGTCATGATGCAAGTTTCGTCTCACGATCTGGAAGCACTCCGTACGGTGCTTGCCGGCAAGGTGATCACGCCGGACGACGCGGACTATGACACCGCGCGCATACAGTGGAACAACGACATTGATCGCCGACCGGTAGCGATCGCCCGCTGTGTGTCACCGGCTGACATCTCGGCTGCGCTCGCTTTCGCCCGGGAGCAAGCATTGGAGGTCTCGGTGCGCGGTGGGGGCCATGCGTTCGCTGGGGATGGCGTCTGTGACGGTGGACTGGTGATCGATCTCAGCGCGATGCGGCAGATCTCGATCTGTGCTGCCACACGGCGCGCCCAGGTAGGGGGCGGCGCCACCGTGGCGGAGCTGGACGCGGCAACCCAGGTGCACGGCTTGGCGGTGCCCGCCGGGGTAATCAGCCACACTGGCGTCGGCGGTCTTACGCTCGGTGGCGGCATCGGCTGGCTGACCCACAAAGCAGGACTGACCATTGACAACCTCCTCTCGGTCGACATGGTGCTTGCGGACGGTCGTTACGTGCACGCGTCGCCTGACGAGCACGCCGACCTATTTTGGGCGGTCCGCGGCGGAGGCGGCAATCTTGGCGTGGTCACGACATTCGAGTTTCAGCTGCACCCGGTTGGGTCAGAGGTGCAGCTGGGACTATTTTTCTGGGGAATGGCTGACGGCGAGCACGTGATGCGGTTGGCTCGTGAGGTCATGCCAGCTTTGCCCGCCGAGGCCGGCGCCCAGATCGCGATCGGTCTCAACGCGCCGCCGGCACCATTCGTACCTTCGCAGCATCACTTCACCGCCGGCTATCTGCTCATCGTGGTCGGATTCGCCTCCTCCGCGGAACACGCCCAGCTCGTCGCGCCAATTCGTGAAGCGTTGCCGCCGCTGTTCGAGCTCGTGACGCCGATTCCGTATGTCGCGTTACAGCGGACGTTCGACGAGACCGCTCCGTGGGGACTCCTTGGCTATCAAGAAGTGATCTACCTAGACGAGCTCACCGACGAGGTGATCTCGGTGATCGTGGAACACATGCCGGCCAAGCGTTCGCCGATGAGCTTCTGCCTGATTTTCCGCCTGGACGGAGCATACTCGGCGATCGCTGACGACGAGACGGCCTTCGGCGGTCGGCGGACACCGCGCTACGTCATCAACATCGCCGGCATCGCCGCTACCCCCGAGGTACTGCGCACCGACCGGGCTTGGGTCCGGTCGGTGTGGAGCGCGCTACGGCCGTTCGCCGCCGACTCGGGTGGTTACGTGAACTCGATGACCGACAACGACGAGGATCGGGTACAGGCGGCTTACGGGCCTACCAAGTACGAACGACTCGCCCGGATCAAAGCCAAGTACGACCCGGGTAACGTCTTCCACCTCAACGCCAACATCAAGCCCGCCTGAACCCCGCTCCCCTGCGCTTCTGGGGGACAGGACGGCAGCTGTCTCAGCCCGGGTACCGTGCATTCTGGAGACAGAACAGGAGACGGATGCGCGATGAGTTCCCCCGACTGGGAGCACGCCGTGGCCGGCGCTGTTCCCACCGAGCTGTTCATTAACGGCCAATGGCGACCCAGCACTGGCGAGAAGACCTTTGATGTCGAGGACCCGTCCACCGGCAAGGTGCTGCGTGCAGTCGCCGACGCCACTGCCGAGGACGGGATGGCCGCGCTGGACGCCGCGGTCGCCGCACAGGCCGGGTGGGCCCAGTACCCGCCCCGGGAACGTGGTGAGATCCTGCGCCGCGCCTACGAACTGATGATGCGCCGCCAGGAAAATCTTGCCTTGTTGCTGACGTTGGAGATGGGCAAGCCGCTGGCCGAGTCCCGGATCGAGATCGCCTACGCTGCCGAGTTCTTCCGCTGGTTCGCCGAGGAGGCGGTGCGGATCGACGGCGGGTTCGCCACTGCACCCAACGGCTCAGGCCGGGTCCTGGTGATGCACCAGCCGGTCGGGCCGTCACTGCTGATCACCCCTTGGAACTTCCCCGCCGCGATGGGCACCCGCAAGATCGGCCCGGCAGTGGCGGCGGGATGCACGATGGTGCTGAAGCCGGCCGGCCTGACCCCGCTGTCGACGCTCGCGCTGACGGACATCCTGGCCGAGTGCGGGCTACCCGACGGAGTGCTCAACGTCGTGCCCACCTCCAGATCGGGTCCGGTGATGGAACCGCTGATCCGGGACGGTCGAGCCCGCAAGTTGTCCTTCACCGGCTCCACGGAGGTGGGTCGCCTGCTGCTGGAGCAGTGCGCCGAACAGATCATGCGGACCTCGATGGAGCTCGGCGGCAATGCCCCGTTCCTGGTCTTCGCTGACGCTGATCTCGATGCTGCGGTCCAGGGTGCGATGATCGCAAAGATGCGCAACATCGGCCAGGCCTGCACCGCGGCCAACCGTTTTTTCGTGCACTCCAACGTCGTCGAGGAGTTCTCCGGCCGGCTGGCCGAGCAGATGGGCGCACTGCGCATCGGTCGCGGCAGCGAGGAGGGAGTCGACGTGGGCCCGCTGATCGAGGCCACGGCGCGAGACAAGGTCCAGTACCTGGTCGATGAGGCGGTCTCGCGCGGTGCTCGGGTGCTTCTCGGTGGCGAGCCGGTGTGCGGTTCAGGGTACTTCTACCGCCCGACCGTGCTGGTCGACGTGCCGCCGGATGCCGAGATGGCCAACACCGAGATCTTCGGACCGGTCGCGCCGATCATCTCATTCACCGACGAGCAGCAAGTGCTGAAGGCAGCCAACGACACCCCTTTCGGCCTGGTCAGCTACGTCTACACCAGGGACCTGCAGCGCGCCCTGCGGGTCTGCGAACAGCTTGAGGTCGGCATGGTGGGGCTCAACCAGGGCCTGGTGTCCAACCCGGCGGCGCCCTTCGGCGGCATCAAACACTCAGGGCTGGGTCGCGAGGGCGCCACCGTGGGCATCCAGGAGTTCCTGGAGACCAAATACATCGCACTCGCGACCTGACGGGCATCATCCGCTCTGCGATACTGCCGCTGCATACCGTGGTGAGCAAGCACGCAGGTACGTTCCCTTCTACCGGCGGCAAAGCCACCGCCAGGACAGGGAGGGACCGTGAGTACCCCCGCTGACCTCACCGCCACCGAGCTCGTCGCCGCCTATCGTGCGCGTGAGCTGTCGCCGGTCGAGGCTACCCAGGATGTGCTGGACCGCATCGAGCAGCTCGACCGCGATGTACGCGCATTCTGCTTTGTGGATGCCGACCAGGCTCTGGAGGCAGCAAAGGCTTCGGAGAAGCGGTGGCAGCAGGGGCTGCCGCAGGGCCTGGTCGATGGTGTGCCCGTGTCAATCAAAGACATGATCCTCACCCAAGGGTGGCCGACCCTGCGCGGTTCGAGGTTGGTCGCCCTGGACCAGGAATGGCCGGTTGACGGGCCATCAGTGGCCCGGCTGCGGGAGCACGGTGCGGTGCTGCTGGGCAAGACGACCACCTCCGAACTGGCCTGGAAGTGCGTCACCGACAGCCCACTCACCGGCGTCACGGTCAACCCGTGGGACACCAGCCGGACGCCGGGGGGATCGAGCGGGGGCAGCGCTGTGGCGGTGGCACTGGGCATGGGGCCATTGTCGATGGGCACCGACGGCGGCGGTGCGGCGCGCATCCCCGCGTCCTTCACCGCGACGGTGGCAATCAAGCCGACGTACGGTCGGGTGCCACACTGGCCGGCCAGCCCGCTGGGTACCCTGGCGCACGTCGGGCCAATGGCCCGCACGGTGGCTGACACCGCCTTGTTGCTCGACGTGGTCTCCGGGTCCGACGCCAGAGATTGGGCTGCGCTTCCACCGACCGCGCGCTCGTTCTCCGGCGCGCTGAACAACGGTGTGTTGGGATTGCGGATCGCGCTGAGCCCAACGCTGGGTTACGTCGACGTCGATCCGGAAGTGGCCGATGCGGTGCAGGCCGCCGCGGAGGTGTTCTGTGACCTCGGCGCGGAGGTCGAGTTCGCAGATCCGGGTTTTGCCGACTGCGTGCAGGATTTTCACGTACTCTGGTTCACCGCGACCGCCAAGACCGTTGAACGGCTGACGCCCCGCGAGCGCGGCCTCATGGAACCCGCACTGCAAGAGATGGTGACCCAGGCCGAGCACTGTTCCGCGCTGGCCTACCTCACCGCCACCGCGACGAAGGCGGCGATGGGCGTGACTATGGGCGCCTTCCATGAGTGCTACGACCTTTTACTCACCCCGACGGTTCCGATCACGCCCTTTGTCGCTGGCGAGGAAGTGCCGATCGGATGGCACTCGCCACGGTGGACCAGCTGGACGCCGTTCACCTACCCGTTCAATATGACGCAGCAGCCAGCCGCCAGCATCCCCTGCGGGTGGAGCAGCGCCAGCCTGCCCATCGGCTTGCAAGTAGTCGGACCGCGGCACGCGGACGACCGGGTACTCGCGGCGTGCGCAGCCTATGAGCAGGTCCAGCCCTGGGTCCACCGGCGCCCCCCACTGCTGCTCCGCTGACAGGTCAGGATCCGCTGGGTTCTGCCGGCTCGTCACCGGGCGGCTGTTTCGCGGGCGGCTTCCGGCCCTCAAGCGGGCGGGCCGATGTCGTCGGTTGCGCTACCGGCGGTACTAGAGGGACGCTCAGCGACGTGCTCATCACTTCCAGCCCGGGCACTTCTCTGCGGGCTATTTCCTCGGCGGCTCGAAGCGCGGCCGCCACCTGCGGGTCGCTGGTGGTGTCGAACCACCCGGCGACGGCCTCGTCGTCGTCCTCGGGCCGGCCAGCGGGCACGTGTTCCTGAGCGGTTGGCTCAAACCGGAACACCCCGTCGTCTCCCGGGGCACCAAGCATCTTGGTGAATCCCTCCAGGGCCTTACCGAAGTCGCTGGGCACGATCCAGACCTTATTGGCGTCGCCTTGGGCCATCTGCGGCAGTGTCTGCAGGTACTGGTAGGCCAGCAACTCGGGGGTCGGCCGGCCCGCCTTGATTGCAGCGAATACCTTCTCGATCGCTTTGGCCTGGCCCTGCGCCTGCAGATACCGAGCAGCCCGTTCGCCCTGCGCGCGCAGGATGCGGGACTGTCGCTCAGCCTCAGCGTTGAGAATCGCGGCCTGCTTGCCACCCTCAGCGGACAGGATCGCGGCCTGCTTCTGGCCTTCCGCGGTCTTGATCGCCGATTCACGCTGGCCCTCGGCGGTGAGGATGGTGGCGCGCTTCTCCCGGTCTGCGCGCATCTGCTTTTCCATCGAGTCCTGGATGGACGGCGGCGGATCGATCGCCTTGAGCTCAACCCGGCCGACCCGGATCCCCCACCGCCCGGTCGCCTCGTCGAGCACACCCGACAGCTGAGCGTTGATGACATCCCGGGAGGTCAAGGTCTCTTCCAAGTTCATCCCACCCACGACGTTACGCAGCGTCGTAGTAGCCAACTGCTCGACCGCGGCGAGGTAGTCGGAGATCTCGTACACCGCGTCCTTCGGGTTGGTCACCTGGAAATACACGACGGTGTCGATGGAAACGGTCAGGTTGTCCTTGGTGATCACCGGCTGCGGCGGGAAAGAGACCACCTGCTCACGCAGGTCGATCCGGGCCCGGATCGAGTCGACGAAAGGCACCAGGAAGTTCAGCCCCGGGGTGAACGTACTGCGGTACCGACCGAGTCGCTCAACAACCGCGGCGGAAGCCTGTGGGATCACCACCACCGACTTCACGACGTTGACCACAACCGCCAGCAGGATGACTGCGAAGACCACGACCAGGGCAACATTCATGACAGCTCCCCCAAAACGACAGCGGTGGCACCGGAGATGGCCATCACCCTAACGGCTTGGCCGGGCTCCAGTACCTCTGTTTCGACGAACGTGCGGGCGGACCACAGCTCCCCGCGCAATTTGATCTTACCGCCGTGCGCGTCGACGGTGCGGACCACAATGGCTCTATCGCCGACCAAGGCCTCGGCGTTAGTCAGCACATGCGCGGGGTGCAGGCGGCGCACGAGCGCTGGTCGGGCTAAGCCAGTCAGCAACACCGAGGTGCCGGCGAAGACGGCGACGTCCAGCAAGACCGAGGCGCCCAACGCGGCGGACCCCGCAGCCGCCAGCGCGCCGATCCCGAGCATGATCAACACAAAGTTGCTGAGCAGCACCTCGGCAGCGATCAGCGCAAACCCGGCAATGAGCCACAGGCCGACCATGCCTCCATCTTGGCAGATCTTGGCCCGAGATTGCAGTGATCGTGATCGAGTCAACGCTACCCAGCAGTGACGAAGTCGATGAGCTGCTCGACGGCACCCAGCAATGCCGGCTCAAGATCTCGGAAACCCTCCACGGCGCCGAGCACGCGGCACCAGCCTGCCGCCGGATCCGGGATCCCCCGCCGGTCCACCCAGCCCAGCGCCTGGCACACTCCCTCCTTCCACGGCATTCCCCGCGGTACGTCCGGCCAGCCGGGAATGCCCAGTGCCGCGGGCCGTACCGCCTGCCAGATGTCCACATAAGGGTGACCGGTCACCAACACGTGCGCCGAACGCACCGCCGTCACCAGCCGGCTCTCCTTGCTCCCTGCCACGAGATGATCAACCAGCACGCCGAGCCGGCGGTGTGCGGCCGGGCCGAACTCCGCTACTCGCTCGGCCAGGTAGTCCACACCGTCGAGTGGCTCCACGACCACACCGTCCACCCGCAGGTCATGCCCCCAGACCCGTTCCACCAGCTCGGCATCGTGCTTGCCCTCCACCCAGATCCGGCTGGCCCGTGCCGTCCGGGCCCGCAACCCCACCACCCGGAGTGACCCGGACGCCGACCGGGTCACTCCGGCGGCGACCGGCCGCACCGGACGAACCAGCGTGACCGGATCACCGTCGACCAGGAATGCGGCTCGCCGAAGCGGGAATGTGCGGACCTGACCCCGAGCGTCTTGCAGCTCCACGGAGTCACGTTCGCACTGCAGCACCGCTCCGCAGAATCCGCTCGCGGCGTCCTCCACCACCAGGCCCGCCTCGGCCGGCAACTGCGGCACTTCCCGCCGTCGCCGGGGCTGCCGCAGCATGTCCGGTCCATAGCGTGCATCACCACCCGGTGAGCTGCGCTGGAGGTCCCTCGGGGGCATGACACCGACGGTAGCCGGAGGGATCCGATCCCTCCGGGCAGCCACGCCGAGTGCGCGCGTGGAGAATCCACTATTCTCCTACCCCGTGCCATGCCCCAGCGCGACATTGACCGTGTGGGCCTCGGCCTGGCTGCACGGCTCGGCCGCCCCTGACGCTGTGATCGACGGCCTGCACTCCTGGGCAGGTCTGCACGAGGTGGTGGCCGCCGACGAGGCCACCGCCCTGCAGCTCGACCTACCGGCACCCGGAGCAGCCCCGGCCTCCGTGGTCGGCCTGCTGGCCGCTGCCCGACGAGCTGGGGCCGATGGCGGCCAGCTGTTATTGCCGGTTCCCGGCGACGTGCGGGGGCTACCGCCGGAGGGCTCGCTCGTCGCGGCGGCGTTGGACAGCGGCGAGGTTGCGGTGCTCACCGGCGCGGAACTGACCGTGGTCCCCACCGCGGTCGCTGACGGAGTGCTTCGCTGGACGGTGTTCGCCGACGGACCGCTCCCTCCGGCCCCCGAACCCGCACTGCCCGATGCCGAGCATGGCTTGCGTGGCGCGGTCCGCCAGGCGGCGACGACGCTGGTGGAGCTCGGCGTCGCCCGGCACCGCCCTGGTGTCCGCGCCGAGATCGCCGAAACCCTGGAACGCCGGGTCCGGCCGCCGTGGCCGGAGGGCACACCGGGCCGCACGCTGCGGGTGCTCGAGCAGGCCGACGAGGTGGAGGCCATCCTGCGTGCCGCGGACACCGACAATCCCGGCCGCGCGCTGTCCGCGTCGGTAGTAGCGGCCCGTTCCGCGGCGCTGCGGCCGCTGTTCACTGCGGTGCGGGAAGCGCGGCGCTCAGCGATCGCTGAGGCGGTCCGTGCGCTGACTCCGCGCGCCGGGCGACGTTGACCGGCTAGCGCACCCGCGATCGGCTAGCGCACCCGCGGACAACAGTCCGGCGCACAGGGAGTCCCGTTGACACCCTGACCCGCCGCTGGGACCGTTGAGCACCGGCGGGCGGGTGCGCCGCGCAGGCGCTCGGCGATGAGCTCTACCACCATCTCAGCGAACCGTGGGTCGGTCCCGGGGGTGGCAGCCCGGACGAAGTCCATGCCGAGCGCGGCAGCCTGCTGTCGGGCCTCGTGATCGAGGTCCCACACCACCTCGAGATGGTCAGAGACGAAACCGAGGGGTGCGATCACGACACCGGACACGCCCGCGGTGTGCAGCGCGTCGAGGTGATCGATGACGTCCGGCGCCAGCCAGGGCACCTGCGGAGGCCCTGAGCGGGATTGCCACACGACGTCGTAGCCGTCCACCCCGGCTGCCGAGGCAATCAGCTCAGCGGCCACGGTGACCTGCCGGGAGTAGCGGTGGCCGCCCTGCGCCGGGGGCCCAGCCGCGGCGTCCGCGGCCAGCGGCACCGAGTGTGCCGTGAACACCACCCGGGCGGCGGGTCCGGCTCGCTCGCAGGCCGTGCGCAGCGCATCGGCACACGCCGCAACGAACAGTGGGTGATCGAAGAAGTGCCGCAGCTTGACCAGCTCCGGCGCCGTGGGACCGACCGCGTGCCGGGCCCGGGCGATGTCCTCGTGGTATTGCCGGCATCCCGAGTACCCGCCCCAAGCCGAGGTCGCGAACACCAGTGCGCTACGCACCCCGTCGGCGGCCATCGTGGAGACGGTGTCCTCCACCATCGGGTGCCAGTTGCGGTTACCGAAGTACACCGGCAGATCAAGCCCGGTGGTGGCAAGTTCCTGCTCGATTGCGGCGATCAGGGCACGGTTGCACCGGTTGATCGGCGACACTCCCCCGAAGTGCAGGTAGTGCTGCGCCACCTCGTCCAACCGCTGCGGCGGTACACCCCGGCCTCGAGTGACATTCTCCAGGAATGGGCGCACCTGCTCGGGACCCTCGGGTCCCCCGAAGGAGAGCACGAGCAGTGCGTCGATGCCGTTGCTGCTGGCGGTCAATGACCCATTCCCAGGCCGCCGTCGACCGGCAGCACCGCTCCGGTGATGTATCCGGCCGCGTCCGAAGCGAGGAAGGTCACGACCGCGGCGATCTCGTCGGCGGTGGCTTGGCGGTGCAGCGGGATCGAGCGCAGGATCTCGTCCCGGCGGGCCTGGCTGATGTCCGCGGTCATCTCAGTGTCGACGTAGCCGGGTGCGACCACGTTGGCGGTGATCGACCGGGATCCCAGCTCACGCGCGATGGATCGAGCGATGCCGATCAGGCCGGCCTTGCTGGCCGCATAGTTCACCTGCCCGGGGGCGCCGGAGAGCGCCACTACCGAGGAGATGAACACCATCCGGCCCCAACGGGCCCGCAGCATGCTTTTGGCGGCCCGCTTGGCCACCCGGTAGGCACCGGTGAGGTTGGTGTCGAGGACCCGCGAGAACTGCTCCTCGGTCATCCGCAGGAGCAGCGTGTCGTCGGTGATCCCGGCGTTGGAGACGAGCACCTCGATCGGGCCGTGCGCCTGCTCCGCCACGGCGAACGCCGCCTCTACGGCCGCGCCGTCGGTCACGTCGCAGCGCACTCCGAGCACGTCCTCGGGCACCCCAGACCCGCGGTGTGTCACAGCAACCCGGTCGCCCTGCTTGGCGAAGGCGTGGGCGATGGCCAGCCCAATACCACGGTTGCCTCCAGTGACGAGGACAGAGCGGACCAATTGCACTCCCTTCGGGAGTGCTCGTGAGTGCGTAACAGTGTGATCACACTGTTACGCACTCACGAGCACGTCAGTCTGGCGGCGACGGTACCCGAAGGGGTTAGGGCAGCCGCTGCCCGAGGGCCAGTGCGCCGGCGGCCGCGAGTACTGCGATGAGGGTGCCCGTGCCCAGCCACAGCTTGCTCGCATCGGCTCGCTTGGTCTCGTAGCCGATCTGCTCGCCCAGGGTGTTGACGACGTCGTTGAGCTGGCCCGCGCTACCGGCGTCATAGAACTGCCCGCCGGACAGCTCGGCGATCCGCCGGATCGAGTCGTCGTCGGTGGGCACCGGCTGGCGCTCGCCATTGATCTCCACCCGGCCGTAGGCGGTGCCGAAGGAGATCGCCGAGATGGGGACCTTGGCGTTCGCCGCGGCGCGCGCTGCGGTGAAACCGCCGCGCGGGTCGTCGCCGTCGGGTGTCGGCACGGTCTGCTTGCCGTCGGTGAGGAGCACTATGCGCGCCGGTGGGGGCCCTTGAGCATCCGAGACCACCGCGCCGAACGCTTCGATGGAGGACAGTGCCGCAAAGATCGCCTCACCAGTCCCGGTGGCTTCGGCCAGTTTGAGATTGTCGATGGCCCGGATCACCGAGGTCCGCTCGGTGGTCGGCGACACCAGTACGGTGGCCGAACCGGCGAAGGACACCAGGCCCAGGTTCACCCCTGGGGTGAGATCATGGGCAAACCTCTTCGCCTCTCCCTGGGCCGCAGCGATTCGGCTCGGCTCGATATCGGTGGCCCGCATGGACAATGACACGTCGATCACCAGCATGACGGTGGCCCGGTTCCGTGGCACCTTCTGCTCCGCGGTGGGACCGGCCAGTGCTACCGTGAACAGTACGAGGGCGGCCAGGAGTAGCGCCACCGGCAGGTGTCGCCACCAGCCCTGACGCTTGGGCGCGACCAGCTCCAACATGGCGAGGTTGGCAAAGCGCAACACCCGCCGGTGCCGCCGGCGCTGCATCCAGATGTAGCCGGCCGCCAGCGCGGCAACCACCACCAGCAGCAGGAACCACAGCGGGGTGGTGAACCCGGTGATGCTCATGCGCCACCACCCGACCAGTGGCGTTTGCGGGCGACCGCGAAGCGCACCATGTCGGATACCCAGTCGGAGTCGGTGCGCAGTGTCAGCGCTGCAGCGCCGCAGCGCCGCAGCGCTGACGCTACCTCGTCACGATGCGCCGCGGCGGCGGCGGCGAACTCCCGGCGCAGCAGCGGTGTGGTCACGACCTCCTTCTGCCGCCCGGTCTCCGGGTCCGCGAGCACCACCGTGCCCATGTCGGGCAGCTCCAGGTCACGGGGGTCGAGCACCTCGATGGCGATCAGGTCGTGCCGGACGGACAACCCGCGCAGCGACCGTTCCCAGTCGAAGATCTCGCCTGACCGCGGTCCGAGGAAATCCGAGATTACCGCGATCAATCCGCGGCGACGCGGTGGGCGGCGCAGCTGTTCGAGTGTCCCGGCCAGATCGCCGCGGACGCCTTCGGCGGCGCGCGGTAGCTCGGCGATCCGACGAATCATCCCGCGGGCATGCGGCTGACCACCGCGGGCTGGTATCCGCAGCACGTCCGCCCCGGTGCTGACCACAGCACCCACCCGGTTCCCGCCGCCTCTGGTCAGGTGCGCCACAGCGGCGCAGGCCGCCACCGCAAGCTCCCGTTTGTCACACTCTGCGGTACCGAAGTCGAGGCTGGCCGACAGATCCACCGCCAGCCAGGTCTCCAACTCCCGGTCCGCGACGGTGTCCCGGAGGTGCGGTTCGGTGGTGCGCGCGGTGACCGCCCAGTCCATCCGCCGGACGTCGTCTCCGGGTTGGTAACGCCGGGTTTCGCCCGGTTCGGTACCCGGTCCTGGCACCAGGCCGAGGTGGTTGCCCTGCAGCAGCCCGTCCAGCCGGCGCCGCACCGTGAGCTCCAACGCGCGAAGCCCGGCCTCCATGCGCCCCTCGCGCAACGCCGGCGGCGCCCAATGGTGCCGCTTGCCCCGCCCGCTGCGTGTTGTCATCTGGTCAGGCCGTCCTGAGTCGTCAGCGCTGGCCCGCCACCCCGGCTGGCGCCTCCGGACCCGGACTCGCGGGGCGGGCGGAGATGTGGGGCAGCGGCACGGTCTGCAGCACCCGGGTGACGATGTGCTCCACCGGCACACCGTCGGCCAGGGCGTCGTAGGAGAGCACCAGGCGGTGCCGTAGTACGTCGGCCGAGACGTCGACCACGTCCTGCGGCAGCACATAGTCGCGCCCGCGGATCAGTGCCAACGCGCGGGCTGCCGCAACGATGCCCAGGCTGGCTCGCGGGGAGGCACCGTAAGCCACCCATCCGGCGACATCGGACAGACCATGCTCGGCGGGTTTGCGGGTGGCGAGCACCAGCCGGACCACGTAGTCGACCAAGGCATGGTGCACGAACACTCGGGCGGCGACCTCTTGCAACCGGATCAGCCCGGCCGGGTCGAGCACCCGGTTTGGCTCTGGAGGGT
This sequence comes from Pseudonocardiaceae bacterium, assembly GCA_050699575.1. GTDB lineage: Bacteria > Actinomycetota > Actinomycetes > Mycobacteriales > Pseudonocardiaceae. The sequence goes on along the minus strand of JBOHFG010000235.1, from coordinate 47,311 downwards.
GCACACCCATCCGGTAGATGATCTCCCGTTCCTCCTCGACGGTGGGGTACTCCACCTGGATCTTGAACAGGAACCGGTCACGTTGCGCCTCAGGAAGTGGGTAGACACCCTCGTTCTCGATCGGGTTCTGGGTGGCCAGCACCAGAAACGGCAGGGGCGTCGGGTGGGTGGTGCCGCCGATCGACACGTGCCGTTCGGCCATCACCTCCAACAACGCAGACTGCACTTTGGCCGGTGCGCGGTTGATCTCATCGGCAAGGACGAAGTTGGCCATCACCGGCCCCAGCTCGACGTCGAACTGCTCCCGTCCTTGCCGGTAGATGCGGGTGCCGAGAATATCGGCGGGGACCAGGTCGGGAGTGAACTGGATCCGCGAGAACGAGCCACCCACCACCCGGGCGATGGTCTCCACCGCGAGGGTCTTGGCCACCCCTGGCACGCCCTCCAGCAGCAGATGCCCACCGGCCAGGAGGCCGACGAGCATCCGCTCGACCAACCGATCTTGCCCCACGATCACCCGCTGGACCTCGAAGACGATCCGCTCGATGAGCTGGGCATCCCTGGCTGGGTTGGCCAACCGGTCGGGATGCCGGGGCGGGTCGGATGCCAGCGGGGGCGCCCCGCTATCGGCATCGCTCACTGAGTTCTCCTCACACGGGGGTCGGGCTTGGGCGCACACCCACTGTGGCAAGTCCACAGGGTCCAGACAGACCCAACCGTCGCGCCGGTGTGACGGCTGTGAAGGCCTTCAGAGCACCCGGATGGCGTAGGGCATGATCTCGGTGTAGCGCACCGCCGTGACGCGGACCGCGGCTCCCGAATAGGGCGCCTCAATCATCTGTTCACCGCCGATATAGAGCGCCACATGATGGATGTCCCCGGCCGTGCCCCAGAAGAGCATGTCGCCGGGACGCTTCTGCGCCAGCGGCACCTTGCGGCCCGAGTTGTACTGAAATCCACTGTAGTGCGGCAGCGAATAACCGAGAGCGTGCGAGAAGGCATAGATCATCAGTCCGGAGCAGTCGAAACCGATCCTGCGATAGTCGCCGTAGGTGTCCGCGACGCCACCGTCGCGAATTCCGATCGTGGGTCCCTGGGAGTTTCCGCCGCCCCACGAGTAGCGGACACCGAGCTGAGCCATCGCCCGATTGATCACGGACTGAGCGCTGCTGGCCACGGCTTGGGACCTGGCACCAGTGGCCGGGATGCTTCGCTCCGCTGCCGCGGCTGCTGCCGCTGCCGCAGCAGCCGCCGCGGCTTGTTCACGATCCCGTTCTACACGCCACTGCTCGTAGCGCTGCCGCTGGCCGCGTAGGCCCGCCACAGCGTTCTGCGCCTCATAGAGCTGCCGCTCAAGATCTGACTTGTGTTCTAGCAGTTCTTTGGATTTTGCCGATTGCGCTGCCTCGGTGTCGATAGCTACCCGATAGGCGGTGTCGAGCTCGGTCTTCGCGTCGGCTGCGACCTGTTTGGCGACCTGAGCCGCAGCAAGGGCCGCCCGGGTCTGCGAGTCCTTGTTGGCTGCGTCGACGCGGGCGCGACGCATGTTCTCCACCGCGTGCAGCTGAGCACCTCCCACGGCATCCAGCAGCTCAGCCCTGGCGAGCAGGTCCTTGGGACTGGTCGAGCCGAGGAAGGCCGAGATTGATCCGACCGTGCTGCCCTGACGGTAGCTCGCGGCCGCGAATTGGTCGATATCTCGATGCGCCACGGCGATCTGCGCGGTGGCAGCGGTGGCTTCAGCGCGGGCGTTGTCTGCGGCGAGCGTCGCGGCAGACGCGGCGGCGTCCGCGGTCTGCAGCGTGATCAGCGCCTTGTTGGCCTGCTCGTGCTTGAGTTCGGACTGGGACTGAAAGGCCAGCAGGGCGGCGTCGGCCTGGGCGACCTGGTTGGCCAGTTGCCCGACCCGGGTGGCGGTGGTGTTCGCGTGCGCCTGGCTGGACTTGAGGTCGTCATCGCTGGGGTTGGGCGGTGGCGGCGGGAGAGCTTGCCCGACAGCAGGTTGCCCCACCAGCGCGAGTACCGTAAGTACACCCGCGACCACCACACGGCTGGCGACGTGACGCCGAGTCCGGACGCTCACACCCGCTCCTTTCCCGGCTCCCGTCCTCGGGCGCCGGTCCTCCCCCGAGGATCGCCGGATCTTGTCAAGTAGGCACGCGGATGCACTGTGCCACGTGTCCCCCAGAGACACCAACGATCTCGTGAGTAACAATCACAACATCAGCCACAAGTGTGACATGGAGGATGTGTTGGTCACGCTATGTGACTGAAGCGCTAATTCACCTGGCGCTCCTGCCCGGCCCAGTACTCCTGACGCAGCTTGAATTTCTGGATCTTTCCGGTCGCGGTACGCGGAATCGCGTCGCGAAACTCCACCGACGTCGGCGCCTTGTAGCTGGCCAGCCGCTGCTTGCAGTGGGTGATGATCTCGTCTTCAGTGATGCGTTCTCCCGGGGCCAGCACGACCAACGCCTTGATTGTCTCCCCCCACTGGTCGGAGGGCACCCCGATTACTGCCACCTCGGCTACCGCCGGGTGGCTGAACACGCAGTCCTCCACCTCGATGGACGAGACGTTCTCACCTCCAGTGATGATCACGTCCTTTTTCCGGTCGGTGATCGACAGGTAACCCTGTTCATCCACCGATCCGCCGTCACCGGTGTGAAACCACCCGTCTACGAGCACGTCGCTGCTGGCCTCCGGACTGTTCCAGTAGCCGGTCATCACGACGTTGGAGCGGACCTGCACCTCCCCAAGCTCGGACGTCCGCAGCTGTACACCCAACGCGGGGGGGCCAGCGCGGGACAGCCGCCGGGCGCGGTCCGCGGCGGGCAGCTCGTCATCGGTTGGCATGCCGCGGTTGAAGGTCAGCAGTGGTGCGGTCTCGGTGAGCCCGTAGATCTGCAGGAACTCCCAACCGAGCTCGTCGCCGACCCGCTGGATCATCCTGGTCGGCGGTGGCGCCCCCGCGCAGACCAGCCGTACCCGCCCCCGCCCTGGGATCTCGCCATCCCAGCTCGTGGCGGCGTCGAGCACCGCGTTCCACACCGCAGGGGCGCCGCACATCAGCGTCACGCCGTGCTGGTCGACCCGCCGCAGGATCTCGGCACCGTCCACCTTGCGCAGCATGATCTGCTTGGCTCCCAGCCCAGTGAGGCCAAAGGGCATTCCCCAGCCGTTGCAATGGAACATCGGCAGGGTGTGCAGGTAGACGTCACGCTCCCAGCAGCGGGTGTGCAGGGCGAAGGTCACTGCATTGATCCAGATGGTGCGGTGGGTCAGCTGCACCCCCTTGGGTCGTGCGGTGGTGCCCGAGGTGTAGTTGATCGTCGCTGTGGCGTCCTCGTCCGGCTCGGCCCACGGACGCGGCTCGGTGTCGAAGCGCATCACGTGCTCCTCGGTCTCGTCGCCGAGCACGAAACGGTGTGGCGCAGCAACCGCCTTGAGGGCACCATCGAGTTCTGGATCAACCAGCAGCACCGACGAGCCGCTGTGCGACACGATGTAGTCCACCTCGTCGGAGCGCAGCCGGAAGTTCACCGGCACGCAGATCCGGCCGCTGGCCGGGACCGCGTGCAGCAGCTCGAGCATCCGGGTCGAGTTGTGGCTGACCACGGCGACCCGTTCTCCTTCGCCTACCCCGAGCCGATCCAGCCCGGCCTGCCAGGCGCGGACCCTCCGGCCCAGCTCCCGGTAGGTCAACGTCGGCACCGGTGGTGCCGGCTGCACCGCTTCGTCCACAACAGCGACGGACTCCGCAAACCCCGTCTCACCCCGCCCAACAAAGTTCCCCACAGTCAACGGCACCCGCATGCCCCCCACCGTAGGACCGTGAGCCCGACATGGAGACATATCGGGGCTCCCGCCAGCGGGTTAGAGTAGTTCGTGAGCTACGCAGCCGACAGCTTTGGCACCCGCGGCACGATGTCCGTCGGAACCACCCGTTACGAGGTGTTCCGGTTGGCCGAGCTGGACCGGCGGCTCGGCACCCAGTGGCGCGCCCTGCCCTTCAGCCTGAAGGTGCTGCTGGAGAACCTGCTGCGCGGCGAATCAGGCGCGGTGGGTGCACACGTCACGGCTGAGCACATCGAGGCGCTCATCCGTTGGGACGCCCAGGCGCAACCGTCCACCGAGATCCAGTTCACCCCGGCGCGGGTGATCATGCAGGACTTTACCGGGGTGCCCTGCCTGGTCGATCTGGCCACGATGCGGGAGGCGGTCACCGCGCTGGGCGGTGACCCGCAGGCGGTCAACCCGCTGGCGCCGGCCGAACTGGTGATCGATCACTCGGTGATCGCCGAGGTATTCGGCCGTTCGGACGCCCTCGAGCGCAATGTCGACCTGGAGTACCAACGCAACCGGGAGCGCTACCAGTTCCTGCGCTGGGGACAGGGTGCCTTCAACGAGCTCAAGGTGGTGCCGCCGGGGACCGGGATCGTGCACCAGGTCAACATCGAGCACCTGGCCCGCACCGTGATGACCCGCAACGGCCAAGCTTACCCGGACACTGTGGTCGGCACCGACAGCCATACCACGATGGTCAACGGGCTCGGCGTGTTGGGGTGGGGTGTCGGTGGTATCGAGGCCGAGGCCGCGATGCTCGGTCAGCCGGTGTCGATGCTGATTCCCCAGGTGGTCGGCTGCAAGCTCACCGGATCCATCCCACCGGGCGCGACCGCCACCGATGTCGTGCTCACCCTGACTGAGCTGTTTCGCCGCCACGGCGTGGTCGGCAAGTTCATCGAGTTCTACGGCGCGGGCGTGGCGGCGGTACCGCTGGCCAACCGCGCCACCATCGGCAATATGAGCCCCGAGTTCGGCTCCACCTGCGCGATCTTCCCGATCGACGAGGAGACCATCCGCTACCTGACGCTCACCGGTCGCCCCGCAGCACAGCTCGCACTGGTCGAGGCCTACGCCAAGGAGCAGGATCTTTGGCACGACCTGCACCGGGAGGCCACCTACTCCGAGTACCTCGAGCTGGATCTGTCCACCGTGGTTCCCTCCATCGCCGGACCCAAGCGCCCGCAGGACCGCATCGCGCTGTCCGACGCCAAGGCGGCCTTCCGCCAGGCGCTGGCGCAGGACCGGCCCAGCTCCCCCACGCCGGTGCGACCCACCGAGGGCGCCGGGTATGAGATCGACCACGGTGCCGTGGTGATCGCCTCGATCACTTCGTGCACCAACACGTCCAACCCGTCGGTGATGATCGGCGCAGCGCTGCTGGCCCGCAATGCTGTCGACCGGGGCCTGACCGTCAAACCCTGGGTGAAGACGTCGATGGCGCCCGGCTCGCAGGTGGTCACTGACTACTACGACAAGGCCGGCCTGTGGCCGTCCTTGGAGAAGCTCGGCTACCACTTGGTCGGCTACGGCTGCACCACCTGCATCGGCAACTCCGGCCCGCTGTCCGACGGTGTCTCGCAAGCCGTGCACGACGCGCACCTCGCGGTGGTGGGCGTGCTGTCCGGCAATCGCAACTTCGAGGGGCGAATCAACCCGGACGTCTCGATGAACTACCTCGCCTCACCACCGTTAGTGATCGCTTATGCGCTGGCCGGAACGATGGACGTCGACTTCGCCACCGACCCGCTGGGGATCGACCGTGACGGCAAGCCGGTCTATCTGGCTGATATCTGGCCCGCGCCGGAGGACATTCAGGAAGTGATCGAGTTCGCGATCAGCCAGGAGATGTTCACCAAGGACTATGCCGACGTCTTCGCCGGGGACACCCGCTGGCAGTCACTCCCCACTCCGGAAGGCGAGACCTTTGGCTGGGATCCGGAGTCGACCTACATTCGCAAGCCCCCGTATTTCGACGGGATGACGGCGCAACCGGCGCCGGTGGCGGATATCTCGGGTGCCCGGGTGCTGGTGCTGGTCGGGGACTCGGTGACCACCGATCACATCTCCCCCGCCGGGGCAATCAAGACGGACTCCCCCGCCGGTCGTTACCTCGCTGAACGGGGTGTCGAGCGCAAGGATTTCAACTCTTACGGATCTCGCCGGGGTAACCACGAGGTGATGATCCGCGGCACGTTCGCCAATATCCGGCTGTCTAACTTGCTGGTGAAGGACATCAGTGGTGGCTACACCCGCGACTTCACCGCATCGCCCAACGCCGACCCGGTGCACATTTACGATGCCGCGCAACGTTATGCGGAGGCCGGTATCCCACTGCTGGTCCTGGGTGGGAAAGAATACGGCTCAGGTTCCTCGCGGGACTGGGCGGCCAAGGGCACGCTGCTGCTGGGCGTCCGCGCCGTGATCGTCGAGTCGTTCGAGCGGATCCACCGCTCCAACCTGATCGGCATGGGCGTGCTCCCGTTGCAGTTCCCCGCTGGCGAGTCGGCCTCGTCGCTGGGCCTGGATGGCACCGAAGCCTTCGACATCTCGGGTGTCACCGCGCTCAACAACGGCTCCATCCCGGCCACGGTGCACGTCACGGCGACCCGGACCGGCTCGGATCCGGTGGAGTTCGACGCAGTGTTGCGCATCGACACCGATGGCGAGGCCGAGTACTACCGCCACGGCGGCATCCTGCAATACGTCTTGCGCGCAATGGCGCGACGCGCCTCGTGAGTGGTAACGCCATGTAGAGCTCGTCGTCGTCCTGGTCGCCGAATCCGATCTCCCACTCGCCCATGTCGGGCCAGTGCTGCGGCGGACCGGGCAGGAGCCGACCGTTGGGCGGGTTGGCGACCCACAGGGCGTGAGACTCGATCTGTCCGTCGACGGGCTGGCGGCGAAACTTCTCGTCGTAGAACAGGAAGTGCCCCATGTCGTCGCGGTCCTCGCGGGCTTCCTCGGGCAACGCGACCAACCGCGTGATCTCGTCGTTGTCACAGTCTTGGGCTGCGGTAAGACTGATCTTGGAGTAGATCTTCAGACTGGTACGGCTGTGGTGCCCGGAGTAGAGCTGGATGAGGGCCCTGATCCAGCACCACCAGATTCACACCACGGGACTGCAGATCCTTGGACAGCTCGATGAGATGCTCCAACGATCGTTTCCGGACGACCGGACGGGCGGTGTCGGACCGGGCGACTATGGTGTCGGCATGGCTAGACCTGCCGCGCTCCCGCCTGAGGCTGAGCCGAGGCCGGCCCTGTTGTCGCCGCATACACCCCGCGCGATCCGCGACGCCCTGGTCGGCTCCGAACGCGCCGAATTCGAGTACGACTACCAGCAGGCGATGACCGAGGCCGCCAGGACGCTGGACCTGACCGAGGTCCTGAAGGTGCTCGACGTCTACCGCGAGCTCGCCGAGATCACCCAGCGGCAGGGCGTCGAGGCGCACCTGCGGATGTTGGAGACGGTCGCCCGTCTCCAGCGCGGGCAGGACGTGCCTGTGGTTGCAGGGCACCTGCACAAGGCAGAGATCAGCGCGAGGCTGGGCCGCTGATCAGGTGTACTCCTACGACATCCTCTCCGAGGCACGTGAGTACGTAGACGGGACGTCGTGGTCACGATCCTCGAACTGGTCGTCCCACCCGATGCCGTGTTCGGTGTGCCACGGGTAGGTGTGATGCGTCAGCACCGCGTGTGAGTCATCGACCCGGCCCCGTCGCGAGTTCGCCGGCACCGCTGCCAGCAGCGCCTCGACGTCGAGCCGGGCTGCCCGAACTCGCGACGCTTCCGGAACCAGGCGGTCGAGAACGGCATCGGTCCATCGCACGGGTGCCTGGTCACCGGTGGCATCGTCGAGCCACGCATCGGCCACGTCCTGGGCTGCAGCGGCGGCCAGCCCGGCCACGATGACCACCGGTGTGCGCACGGCGTTCGGCACCTGCTCCTCCTTCAGCTGGCAACGATTTCCCTGTAGTCTCCGACAACAGTACCGTAGGCGACAACGGTTGTCGTTATCGAAAGATGCAAGCAGTGGTCCTTGATGGCGTCGGTCATCGTGACCGGCCTCCGGTCCGCATCCTTCGTTTCGGTGATCGCCACCCAGCTCACCCCTGAACGACACTGATAACTGTTATCAGTAGTCTCCAGGCTTCCCGCTCAACCAGCATTGGAGGAAGTCTTTGAAGATCGCTCTGGTAGGCAAGGGTGGCAGCGGCAAGACCACACTGGCCGCGTTGCTCGTCCGCCGCCTGGTGGCCGCCGGCCACCCGGTGTTGGCGGTGGATGCCGACATCAACCAGCACCTGGCTGTCGCACTCGGCGCGACTGAGGCCGACTCGGCAGCGCTGCCGACGCTGTCCGCCCACCTACCGTTGATCAAGAACTACCTGCGGGGAGCCAACCCGCGAATTGCCTCAGCCGAGGTGATGGTCAAGACCACCCCGCCCGGTGGGGGTTCCCGGCTGCTGCGGATCGTGGAACACAACCCGATCTATGACGCGTGCATGCGGGAGATCGGCGGGGTGCGGCTGGCCGTGACCGGCCCGTTCGCCGAGGGCGATTTGGGGGTGGCCTGCTACCACGCCAAGGTCGGGGCGGTGGAACTGCTGCTCAACCACCTCGTCGACGACGTCGAGGAGTACCTGGTGGTGGACATGACTGCCGGCGCCGACTCCTTCGCCTCCGGGTTGTTCACCCGCTTCGATGTGATGTTCCTGGTCTGCGAGCCCACGGTGCGCAGCGTCGGGGTGTACCGCCAGCACTGCGGCTACGCCCACGACTTCGGGGTCCGGATCGCGGTCGTGGGCAACAAGGTCTCTGATGCGGACGATGCCGCGTTCCTCCGCGCTCAGGTCGGTGCCGACCTGGTGGGCTGGGTGAGCCGCTCCGCGCACGTCCGCGCTGCCGAGCGCGGTGAGATCCAACCGATCAACGCGCTGGAGCCGGCCAACACCGCTACGCTGGATGCAATGCGGGAGATGGTGGATGGCACCACCAAGGACTGGGGAACCTACCAGCGTCAGGCTGTCGAGTTCCACCTGCGCAACGCCGCCGCCTGGGCCAACGAGCGCACCGGCTGCGATCTGGCCGATCAGGTCGACCCAGATTTCAGCCACGGCCCCGACGCGTTAGCCCGGTCGGGCCGCCTCCCATCCAGCACGCCCTGACCGCACACCCACACCGGAGGAAGCCATGTCACTCGACGTTCCCACCACACTGCTCGAGCGTGCTCAGCACGGCGAGGTCGACGACGCCGACTTCGTTGACTGTGTGCGGTTGTCGTTGCCTTACGCCTGGCAGGTCATCAGCGGCGTGGTGACCGACCTTGAGCTCGCTGGGGAGACCGCCGAGTTCGCTGATCACGAGATTCCGCCGCCTGGTGAGTCCGAGCGCGGGCAGCTGCTGCGGGCACTAGCCTCCGATGCCATCCGTGGTGGTCTGGAACGCCACTTCGGGGTGACACTGGCTTTCCAGAACTGCCACCGCGTCGCGGCGTTCCGGCGCAGCGCCACCGGCGGTGCCCGCTACCGGGCGTTCATCTCCGCACGCGGCCAGTTGCTCAACCAGAGTCCCGAATTGCGGGACTGCTGACCGGTCTGACGATGCGGTTCGGGGTGTTCCTGGTCGCCGCACAGTTCCCCGGCCAGGATCACACCACCGTGCTGGAATCCACGGTCGCGGCTGCGGTTGCCGCCGAGGACGCCGGCTTCGATGACGTGTGGGTCGCCGAGCACCACTTCATGTCCTACGGGGTCTGCCCCTCAGCGATCACCATGGCGGGGTACCTACTCGGCGCCACCCGCCGGATCGTGGTCGGCACCGCAGTCAGCGTGCTGTCCACCCAGCACCCGGTTGAGCTGGCCGAGCAGGCCGCACTGCTCGACCAGCTCTCCGGCGGACGGTTCCGCCTCGGCGTCGGCCGGGGCGGCCCGTGGATCGACCTTGAGGTCTTCGGGATCAGCATGGACCGCTACCAGCACGGCTTTCCTGAGTCGCTGGACCTGCTGCTCGCGGCCCTGGCCACGCCCCACCTCGCCGCGTCCGGAGTGCACTTCCGGTTCTCTGGCGTCGACATCGTTCCCCGGCCACGCACCCAACCGCACCCCGACGTCATCCTGGCCGCTACCACAGCCGCGACCGCAAAGCTCGCCGCCGTGCGGGATTTACCGCTGCTACTCGGCATGCACGCCAGCGACGCCGAGAAAGCCGCACTCATCGATCAGTACAACCGGGTCGCGACCCACCAGGTCGGGCACCTCGCCACCGCACTCGCCTATGTCGCCGACAGCCAACACGAGGCGATGGCCACCATGCGAACCTACCTTCCCCGCTGGCTCGGCCCCGGCTTGGCCGGCTACCGCCGCGCCGATGGTGCGCCGCACCACCCACGCGACCCCACCGAGTACACCGAGCTGCTCTGCCGCCTACACCCCGTCGGCACCCCCGAGCACTGCCGCGACAAGCTGAGGACCACGGCGCACCGCACCGGCATCGGTCACGTCATTCTTATGGTCGAAGGCACCGGTGACCGCACCCGCACTCTAGAGAACATCACCCGCCTCGGCGCCGAGGTCCTTCCCCACCTGCAGGACCCACAGTGGGAAGACCGGGCACTGCTGCCCGGGCAGCTGGTATCGGATGAGCCGCGAGCCGCTGGCGACCGAGGAGGCGTTGTGCAGGATCGCGGCGACCACCGGTGAGAGCGCGCCGACCGCGGAGACGAGGAGCCCGGTGGCGTTGACCGCGATGGACATGGCGTAGTTCTGTCTAATCAGCCTGATCCCGCGGCGGCCCAGGTCGCGCAGGTCCAGCAGGCGCCGCAGGTCATCGCCAGCGAACACGTGGTTCGTACCCCAACGCGGTAACAGCTTGACCCGGTTATACGGGTTCGTGCATCGAGTGCTCTTAGCCGGGCTAGATAACCCGGGTTTATAGTAGGGTCTCAAGGTATGGCAACTACAACCAAGATCACACTCAGTATGGACTCAGTGGTCCTGTCTCTGGCGCACAGAGCCGCCGAGATGGACGGTGTGTCCTTGTCGGCAGTGGTATCCACGGTGCTGCGCCGCCACCTCCTCACCGACTACGGACCCTCACCCGGGCCCTACACAGGCGCCGACCGGCACCGAGACGAGGACCAGGCCAGCGCTGACCTCGACCTTGCCGAGCAGGCTGAGCACCTCGATCAGGACGGATGGGAGCGGCGTGCTGCGGGGTGAAATCTGGCGCTACCAGGTCGGGGGGATGCGAGAACGTGTCGTGGCACTGGTATCCGCGCAAGCCGTGATCGACAACGCCGCATACCGCGTGCTGTACGGGGTCCAGGTCGCTGACACCGACCCCGGACACGTGCTCGTCGTCTCTGTCACCCTCGATGACACCCCGGTATGGCTTGACGCCGCCGCCGGCCTCATGGCCATCCGGCGCAGCCTACTCACCAAACACCTCGCCACGATCACCACAGATGCGCTGGCCAGCCTGGACGCTCGTCTAGCAGCAGCCCTCGACCACTAACTCAACGCGCGGGCATACCACGAGTGCGGTTAGCCTGGGGGTCGGTGCTGGTGCACCGGGTCGAGGGCGGCTCTCTTCCGCGGCCAGGGCTTGTTGATCGGGAGTGTTGGTGAACCCCGGGTTACCAGCTGCGGGAGTTCCCGGAGATCAGTCGTGAGGAGCTGTTCCGGTACTTCACGCTCACCCCGGTGGACATGGCATTCGTCGCTCCGCACGGCCGCGGCCCGGTGGGGCGGCTGGGCCTGGCGGTGACGTTGTACGGCAAGCACGCGCGGACCGCACCGAGCATCTGAAGCTGGTGGCTCAGTATCTGGGTTGGCGGTCGGCGGGGCAGCTGGAGTCCAAGCTGCTAACGAGACGTGTTGACGCGGGACGAGTGGCGGATACCTCAGGGCGCTCGCCTGCGGCGCGCACATGTCGGCCGGGCACCTCAGCCGCGAGTTCCGGCTCGCCTACGGCGAGTCGCCGTACGGCTACCTGATGACGCGGCGCATCGAGCGCGCGATGGCGGGGATGCCATTCACTCGACCTTCCTCCCGCATGACGACCCGGACGCATCGATGACGAGCGCCGCACCATCACCGAGATGATGGCCAAGGGCAATTTCCGGGCTTCCCGTTCGTCTTTAAGCCCGACAATCCCACCGGGTCGATGTGATCCACGACTTCAGGAGTGACCATGACCGGCTCTTCCACCCAGGGAATCAAGACCGTGCTGCATCCCGTGTCCGACCTGACGACGGCCAAGGCGGTGTACGCCGCCCTGCTCGGCGTACCGCCGCAGACCGACGAGTCCTACTACGTCGGCTTCGAGGCCGCGGGCCAGCACATCGGGCTGGTGCCGGGCGGTGGACCGCAGGGCATGACCTCACCGGTGGCCTACTGGCACGTGCCGGACATCGAGGCGAAGCTGGCCGAGGTGACCGCCGCAGGTGCCACCGTGAAGGAGCCCGCGCACGACGTCGGTGGCGGCCGTCTGGTGGCCACCGTCACCGACCCCGATGGCAACGTCCTCGGGCTGCTTCAGGACCGATGAGTGCCGACCCCCGCTCCCGCGCTCAACGTCGTCGCGACACCGAGCATCGGCTTACCCCGACAAAGACGTCTGGGTGGCCAGTGCCTCGGCGGACGGTGCGCCGTACCTGGTGCCGCTGTCCTTCGACTGGGACGGCGAGGCGCTGCTGATGGGGCCGCGCCGACGGACAGCCCGACCGGCAGGAACCTGGCCGCCACCCGGGCCGTTCGGCTGGGGTTGGGCCACACCCGCGACGGCCGCTGGTTGGTCTGACGCCTCGGCCGGGCGCGCCGCGTGGCCGGGGCCAGAGGCTCCACGGGCCGAAGCGGCGTGGATGCCTTGGTTATTTGCGCTGAGCGCGACCCCGGCCAGCGTCAGCCGGACGGGCTTCGCGCCACCCCGGCCGACACCGCCGATCAGGTAGACAGCGGACTGACAGTGTTCACCGGCGTCTCTGGCTCGGGCAAGAGCTCTCTGGTGTTCGGCACGATCGCCGCGGAGTCGCAGCGGCTGATCAATTGCACATCGGCTCGCCCACGCGTTCTCCTTCAACGTCCCCTCGGTCCGAGCGAGCGGTGCGATCACGATCGAACGCGGTGCCGGCAAGACGGTGAGACAGACCTTCACCCGCGCAGGCGGCATGTGTCCGCGCTGCGAAGGCCGGGCACGGTCTCCGATATCGACCTCACCCAGCTCTTCGACGACTCGAACTGCACGACTTCTCCACCGCGAGCCGACCAAGGTGAAGGTCAACGGCATCAACCTCACCTACGAGAGGCTGATCCCGCGGGTCCAGATCAGAAGCTCGACGCGTCCCGCCGCGCTGAGGTGGCGAGCAAGGTTGCCAGTTGATGAGGACATCAGCGGCATGATCCCGGCTCTGTGGTTACCGTGCACCATGGGCCCAAGCCCCTCCATACCTGGGCGTTACCCACGCCTGACGTGCGGACTCCGCAGATCCTGTTAGATCAGGCAGCTGAGGTCGACAACGTCACCTCGACAGTGTCCAACTCCGCTCGCAAGCCAGCTGGCTCGCCGCAGCCGGGTCGGTGAACGACAGCAGATACTCGCGCAGCGCGTCGAGCAGCATTACCTCGGCATCCGCCCTGCTCGGCGCGGCAGTGATGACCCCGGGAATCTCCGCAAGATGGGCATGGACCCAGCCACCCGACGGTCTCGTAAACCGCGGTAAAGGACAGCGACTCGCTCACGAAGGCAAGGATACCCGGCACATCGTCGATCGTGATAATCCGCATATGATCAGCAAGCGGGACCTCGAACGTCACCTTCGGCAGCACGGTTGCGAGCTGGTGCGACAGGGCGCGCGCCAGCGTCCCGAGACATCGCGAGATCCCGCTCCCTACCGTGCGAGCGATCTGCCGGCAGCTCGGCGTGGAACCACCGTGATGCGGTTGATGACGATGCTTGCCCGGCGACCTTCCTCGCCCCCGTCGCCCCCGTCACCGCTGCGGTGGGGTCAAACCGATCGTCCTGAACGATCACCACCGGCCGTGGTTTACCCACGTAGTCCTTGCCGCCAGCCGCACGTTTAATAGTTGGACTTCGACGATAGCCTGGATGCCGCCACGGAAGGTGTAACGCTGTGCCGGCGGTGGGTGCTCAGCAGCACGAGGGCGTAGCCGCCGGTGGCGACGGCGAGGATGGCGAAGCTCGGCGGGAGCGCCGGCACGGCGTAGCTGAGCGCGAGGCCCGTCCACATCTCGGCCACCGCGAGGCCGGCGGAGAGGAACAGCGCCGAGTATGGCCGGGTGGTGAGGCGCTGGGCCGTCCCGGCAGGTGCGGCGAGCAGCCCGAGCAGCAGGAGCGCACCGACGGCTTGGGTCGCCTCGGCGGCGGCCGCGCCGACCAGGGCGAGGAAACCGTAGCCGAGCAGGCGGACCGGAACCCCGCGAGCGGCCGCCACGGCACCATCGATGCTGGCGAACAGCAGCGGTCGAGCAATGGCGAGCACGACCACCGCGATCGCGGTGGCGACGAGGGCGGCGATGAACGCCTCCGCAAGATCCAGCCCGAAGATTGAGCCGAACAGGACGGTGACCCCGGCGTTGCCGTTGCTGGCGCTGTTTCTGGTGGTGAACAGGGTCAAGAAGAACACGCCGAGGCCGAGGATCCAGGCGAACACGCTGCCGATCACCACGTCGTCGGCCCGGCCCCGGTCGCCGAGAATGCCGAGGGCCACGCTCACGCCGATGGTCGCGGCGAACAACCCCAGCCGCCCGTCGATGCCCAGCGCCAGCGCTGCCAGGGCACCGGTGAACGCCACATGGCTCAGCGCATCGCCGGTGAATACCTGGGCCCGCAACACCACAAAGTAGCCGACCAACCCGGCGGCCACGGCGATCGCGGTACCGGCCAGCAGCGCATGAAGCAGAAACGGTGGCCAGGTCATGCGATCGCTCTCGGGTTCGCTGCGGCGCTACTGGCCCGCGTGTGGCGGACCGCCTGGGCGGCCAGATAACCAGCGAAAGCGAAGCTGGTGACGAAGAACCCGACCGGGTATGAGGTGTAATACGCCACGCTCAGACCGAGCCACGTGACGATCAGCCCGATCACGATGGTCAACCCCAGAGCGCGGACGGGTCGCGCGGTCAGCGCCTGTGCCGTCGCTGCGGGCATCACCAGCAGAGCGAACACCAGCAGGGTGCCGGTGATCTGGCTGGCCTCGGCGGTTGCCGCACCGAGGAGCACCAGAAACGTCACAGACAGGGTACGCACCGGGACGTTGCGGGCGCTGGCCACCACGGGATCGATCGAGGCGAAGAGCAATGGGCGGCCGATCAGCCCCAAGACGGTGAGGGATACCGCGGCGACGACACCCAGGAGCGCGACCTGCCCGCTGGTGATGCCCAGGAAGCTGCCGAACAGCAGCGCGTTGACGCCGTTGAGGAATCCCTTGTAGAGGGCGACGAACAGGAACCCGCAGGCGAGCGCGAAGGACTGCACGGTACCGGTGATTGCCGACTCCTCCGCGTATCCACCGCGCCCGGTGCGGGGCAACGCAGCGATAATCAGGGCTCCGGCCAGGCAGAATGCGAGGTAGCCGTAGCCGGCGGCGACGCCGATCAAGACCGCGCCGGCCGCCCCGGGGAAACCGATCAGCGACAGGGTGTGGCCGGCGAAGCTCTGCCGGCGCAACACCATGAACCAGCCCATCGCCCCGGCCAGCACCGCGACGATCGTGCCCGCGCGGAAGGCGTTGACCATGAACGGGTACGACCACATCTGAGCCAGCTCAGTGATCGGGCTCTCAGTGAGAGTCATGGCTGCTGCCTGGTGGACCGGTCGAAGTGCACTCCGGGCCGTTCCGGTTGGCCGACCACGACCAACCGGCCGTCAGACGCAGTGAGCACCTCGATCGGGGTGCCGAACAGCTGGCTCAGCTCAGCGCTGGTGATCACTTCACGGGGCGGGCCGATCCGAGAACCGCCGGGAGCGAGGTAGACCACCGTGTCGAGATGGGACAGGACCGGGTTGACGTCGTGCGCGACCATCAACACTGCCACCCCGTGCGAACGACCGATCCGGGCGATGAGGGCAGCGACGGTGGCCTGGTTCGGCAGATCCAGGCTGTCCAAGGGCTCGTCGAGCAGCAGCAGCTCCGGCGCCGGGGCCAGCGCCTGGGCGATCAACAGGCGCTGCTGCTCCCCCCCGGAAAGCTCCCCGACCGGGCGGTCGGCGTACGCGCTGGCACCAACCAGCTCGATCACCTCCTCAACCCGTGCGGCCACTGCTCGCCGGGCTGCGTTGCCGGGCCACCAGTGCGGTAGCGGGAAGCCCCACCGATGCCCGTCCACACCCAGCCGCACGATGTCACGGCCGCGAACGCGCAGGGAGGGGTCGAAACTACGACGTTGGGGCAGGTAACCGATCCGCTCGTTGGCTCGTCCGGCGGGCTGGCCCAGCACCCGCAGCTCACCCCCAGCCAGCGGCAGCGTGCCCAGAATAGTCTGGATCAAGGTGGACTTGCCGACCCCGTTGGGGCCCAACACCGCGACGAACTCACCAGGAGCAACCGTCAGGTCCACTCCGCTCCACAGCCGCCGGCCGGCTCGCTGGGCCGCGGCCTGGCGAAAGCTGATCACCGGCTCCTGCGCCCGCCGTGGCGGCGGGATGCCAGCGATGTCCCGGAGCTGGTCGTTTACCGTGGAATTGTTCATGGGGTGGTTGCCGTGGACAGTGCTTGCTGGATGCCGGTGAGCTGATCTGACTGCCAATCCTGGAAACTGGCCGTGGCCGGAACGAGGGTCTCGGTCACCGTTGCCACCGGAATCCCTTGGGCTTTTGCCGCACTCGCCAGAGCCGCCACGTCCGGGGTCGAGTTCTGGCTGTTGAACACGAAGATCTTGATCTGTTTGGTCGTGATCTGCCGATCCATGGTGATCTTGTCAGCCGCGGTCGGATCGTTCCCTTCGCTGACCGCGTTCAGGAACGATTCCGGAGTCGCCATCCGCAGCCCGAGACCCTCAGCCAACGGGCTCACGATCGATTCCGAAGCGCCGATTAGGGTCCCGCTGTGCTTGCTCCTGATGTCGGCGATGAGCTGGTGGTAGCGAGCCAGGCCCTGGGTCTCGTAAACCTGCTTCTGCTGGTCGAAATAGCCGGCGTCGGCTGGGTCGATCCGCTGGTAGTCAGCGGTGATCCGCTCGATCACCCGGTGCACGTCATCCGGGGAGTACCAACGATGCGGGTTACCGCCCTCCTTGACTCCCACCAGATCCCCCACCGTCAGCACCGACCGCGCCGGCGCCGGGTTCGCGTCGACCAGCTTGGTGACCCACGGGTCGTAGCCGACCCCGTTGGCGATCACGTACTGTGCGGTCGCTACGGCTCGCCCGTCGGCCGGAGTCGGCTCATGAGCATGTGGGTCGGCGTCCGGGCTGGCAATGATGTTGTGCACGGTGACGTGTTTGCCACCCACCTGTGCGGCGATGCTGCCCCAGAAGTTCTCGGCCGCCACCACCGAGATCTTCGTGTTACCGCCAGGCTGACCCGCCGGAGCACCGGATGGCGTCCCGGTGGCGCAGCCCGCCAACACACCGGCGAGCGTGACCGTTACCGTCCCGCAAGCCCACAAGAGTGATAAAACTCGACTTAGTCCAGATCTGCTCACTTTTCGTCTCCTCATGTGGACTTTCTGTCACTCACACGGGGTTGTATGAACCAGAGTAAACGATATCGATAATCGTTCCAAGGCTGCTGCGAACTCCTGCTGGTGGCTACCTCGGCACGGATCCCGGGACGATTTCGGGTATTTTCGTGGGTACTCCGCGTCTCCATCTGTCAGTGGCGCACGCACAACCGACCGCACACAGGTCGCGTGCCCGCGCTACGACCGAAGGAGAAGATCACCATGACGCTAGCCATGAGCGCGCAGCGAGAAGCTGACCCCAGCAGCGTGTCATTCGTCTCCGGCGCTGATGGTGCGGTGGGCCGCGACGCGAGGGTGGTTACCGCAGAGGACGTTGACTGGCTTGTTGCCTACCTACGGGCGGTGGTCGCTGCCAGCACCGCTGTCTGGGCGGGCCGCGGGATGACGCTGTTGCAGCTCAGCGCGCTGCATCTGATCAGCGCGCTGGCCCCGGTCACCCCCACCGAGCTGGCCCGGGCCCTGGGTACCAGGCTGCCGGCCACCTCCGCGATGGTCGATCGGCTGACCCGCATCGGACTGGTCTGCCGCACGCCGGACCCGCAGAACCGTCGACGCGTTCAGCTGACCCTCACCGCTGATGCCGAACCAATAGTCGGCGAAACCGACCTGGACACCGCCCGGCGCCTGCAGGCAGTGCTCACCGGCATGAGTCCGCGGACCCGCCGCCACCTGATCGACATACTCATCGACACCATCCGACGCTCTGCCGAATAGCCGCTCAGGGTTGGTGAAACGACAGATCATGCGCCTCGCCCAGAACCTCCCGGCCAATCGTGGCCAGGACATGATCGTCGTTGTCGTGCCGCTGATAGAAGGTTAGATCACGGAGGACCCGCTCGACCGGGCTGGGACGCACCAGGCAGCGGGCGCCGCACGAGCGGATGCAGTGCTGCACCGTCTCCTCGGCCAGATGCTCGATCAGGTGGCGAGCCCGGCTGCCAGCGATCCTGGCCTCATCGCACTTCCCTGCGTCCCATAATTCGGCAACGTGCCGCAGCCACAGGTGCGCGGTGTCGACGTTGACCGCCATGCTCCCAACCCGCTGCTGGATGTAAGGATCACCGCCCTTGCCCTGGTGCTTGAGGTACGCGACCGCGTACTCGTAGGCGGCCTCGGCAGCCCCGAGGAAGCTCGCGGCATAGTGCGGGACGAACACGCTGTGCCAGTGCCCGGTGAGGTAGCTGCCGGGTTCCCCGATGAGGTGGTCCCACGGGACGAACGTGTCGTGGAACTGCACGACGTGGCTGACGGTCGCGCGCATGCCGATCGGGTCCCACCATGAGCTGTCAACGGTCAGCGACGGGTCCGACAGGTCGCAGGCGAGCATGCGCAGCTGCGTGGGGTTGTGTTGAGTGTGCCGGGCCCCGCCGGGTCCGGCGGGGCTGACGAGCAGGATTGCCCACTGCGCGCCGGTGGCGCTCGTAGCGAACGCCTTGGTCCCGCGGAGGGTCCAGCCACCGTCGACCGGGATGAGGGTGGTCCCGAAACGGTGGGCGTCGCCAGGCTTGGGGGCCTGCGGCTCACCGCTCCAGACCACCCATCTCTCACCGCGCTTGACCACGCCACTGAACCAGCGTCGCTGCTGCTCCGGGGTACCCAAGGCATCAATGAGCACCAACGAGTTGGCATGCCCCTCCCAGCACCGCGCCAGTGACAGATCGGCCTTGGCCAGCAGTGTGGTCATTTCCCACAGCAGCAGTGTCTTGCGCTGCTGCGGCCCGAAACCCAGACCGCCGTACTCCCGCGGCACGGCGGCGGCTAACAGTCCAGCGGTGAACAGGTCGTCGAAGTCCTCGGCGGGGAACGCGGCCTGGCGGTCGTAGCCGTCGGCGCGGGCACTGAAGACGTCCTGGGCCAGCTTCGCCACGGTCTCCCGGATGGTCACGTCGGGTCAGGAGTGGGGGACGCTGATGTGCACCTCGACCTCGGGCTTGACCTTGAGCGCGCCGAGCATCGCGGAAAACGGTTTGATGCCGAACGTGCGCTGATCAAAGATGATCGTGGCGTTCCAGCGCTGGCCGTCGTCGCGAGCCTCGAAGGAGATCGGACTGGTCACGCCGTGCAGCGTCAGATCTCCCTCGATACGCGCCCGACCATCGTCACGCACGACGGACACCGAGTGGAACTGGATCTTTGGGTACTTCTGCGCCTCGAGTGTCTTCTTGGCGTTTTTCTCGATGTCCTTACGGTCGGACGCCGAGACCGCTTCGGTCGTCACGCGCAGCGAGCTCGGGTCGAAGTCAGCCGTGATTCCGTGGTCCTCCCCCACGTCCAATGACAGGCTCGTCACTCGGAGCGTCACATCGTGGCCGAGGGAGGTCAGCAACCCCTCACGAAAGACCGATACCTGGCAGTTCACTGCGGCAGCGTCGAATGTTGGCATCCGGTCAGCGTAACCGGGGAATGCACAAAGAGTCACCGGCATTCACCGGGTTCACTCGATGAGACTGTCCAGCGCAACCACTGCAGGCTGCATCGCGTCGGCAAGCTGCTGGACGTCGGGCAGGCCCTCCTGCCCGATGCGGCGTCGCATAGCTGATCGTGTGTGGCATCGAAACCTGCCCAACCCGGCAGGTGCATGATCACACCCGTGCAGATACTGATCGACGCGGACAACCTCGATGCGCCGCGGCTGCGCCTGCTCGTCGCGGCACTGGGTACCGCATCATCCGCAGCTGTCGTGGTGGCCGGTGCGCCGGCAGCGCTGGACGCAGTCGACTGGCCCCCGCAGGCCCAGGTGCTGCCGGCCCGTGGCTGGCAGGGTGCGGACCTGCTGCTGGCCCGTGCCTACCGCATTGAGGACCGGCCGCTGCTATTGGCAACCGGTGACGGCGACTTCGCGCAATTGGCCCGACGCCATCCCGGCCCAGTGTTGCTGGTCAGTGGAACCTCAACTCGCTCACGGGCAATCGCTGGCCCCCGGATCACCATCACCGACCCGGCCGTCGACGGAGGTGCCGCGCTACGCTCATGGCTGAACCGCTCCCCCGAGCCGTGATCGGGCACCCCGCTCTCGCAGTCTGGATGCGGACTGCGGTTATCTAGCCGCTGGATGCAGCAGTCTGCTCCAGAACGCGGTTAAAAGACCATAAGGAGAGATCGTGTCGACGTTGTTCAGCCGCATCATCTGGGGGGAACTTCCGGGGCACTTTGTCTGGCGTGATGAGCGTTGCGTCGCGTTTCTGACCATCGCTCCGTTGCGGCTTGGGCATACGCTGGTGGTTGCCCGGGACGAGGTCGACGAGTGGACCGACGTCGACGACGACGTGCTGACCCATCTCATGGTGGTGGCGCGGCACATCGGTGCCGCACAGAAGATTGCCTTCAACGCGCCGCGGGCCGGGCTGGTGATCGCCGGGTTCGAGATCCCACATGTGCACCTGCATGTGTTCCCTGCCTGGGACATCGGCGACTTCGACTTCGACCGGGCCCACCGTGCAGACCCGGCCGCCCTCGACGCCGCCGCCAAGACCCTGTGCCAAGCCCTGCGCGAAGCCGGCCACCCAGCTGAGTCAGGGGGTCAGCGGGCGGAAACCTCGCAGCCGGAGGCTGTTGGAGACGACGAACAGTGAGGAGCACGCCATTGCGGCTCCGGCGATCATCGGATTGAGCAGGCCGGCCGCGGCCAGCGGGAGCGCGGCGACGTTGTAGCCGAAGGCCCAGAACAGGTTCCCTTTAATGGTGCGCAAGGTGCGCCGGGAAAGCCGGATTGCATCGGCGGCCACTCGCAGATCACCGCGCACCAGGGTGAGATCACTGGCCTCGATGGCGGCGTCGGTGCCGGTGCCCATGGCCAGCCCCAGATCGGCCTGGGCCAGTGCCGCCGCGTCGTTGATCCCGTCGCCGACCATCGCCACGACCCGGCCTGCCTGCTGGAGCCGACGTACCTCGGCTACCTTGCCCTCCGGTAACACCCCGGCGATCACCGCGTCGATGCCGACCTCGGCGGCCACTGCCTGAGCGACCGTCTCGTTGTCGCCAGTGAGCAGCACCGGGGTCAGCCCCAGCCCACGCAGCAGGCGCACCGCTTCGGCACTGCTCGGCTTCACCGTGTCGGCCACCGTGAGCAGACCCCGTACCCGGCCGTCCCAGGCCACGGCGACAACGGTGCGACCACGCCGCTGCGCCTCTGCCGCAGCCGAGACCACCGTGTCGAGCAGCGGTACCGACCACTGCTCGGCCAACCAAGCCGGCCGGCCCACCAGCACCACGGCACCGCTCACCTCGCCCTGCACACCCAGCCCCCGCGTGGAGCGGAACTCGGCCACTGCCGGCAGCTCACCCAGCCGCAGCCGAGCGCCGGCGGCGACGGCGACGGCGACGGGGTGCTCGGAGGCGTTCTCTACGGCGGCGGCACGGCGCAGCACCTCGTCGGGGTGCTCGCCGGCCACCGGGAGCACGTCGACCAGGGTCATCGTGCCGGTGGTGACTGTGCCGGTCTTGTCCAGCAGCACGGTGTCCACCCGCCGGGTGGACTCCAGCACCTCGGGCCCCTTGATGAGGATGCCCAGCTGCGCACCACGACCGGTGCCGACCAGCAGCGCAGTGGGTGTGGCCAGCCCAAGGGCGCAGGGACAGGCGATGATCAGTACCGCGACCGCGGCAGCGAAAGCGGCTCCGACGGAGGCACCGACAGCGAGCCAGCCGCCCAGGGTAGCCACCGCGAGCATGATGACAATCGGCACGAACACCGCCGACACCCGGTCGGCCAGCCGCTGTACCTTGGCCTTGCCGCTCTGCGCATCCGCCACCAACCGCGCCATCTGCGCGAGCCGAGTGTGCGCACCGACCCGGGAGGCCCGCACCCGCAGGTGACCGGAGGCGTTGACCGTCCCGCCCGTGACCACCGAGCCAGGGTGCACCTCGATCGGCACCGACTCGCCGGTCAGCATGCTCTGGTCAACGACGGAAGACCCGGCTAACACCTCGCCATCAGTGGCGATCTTCTCCCCGGGGCGGACAACGAACTCGTCGCCGACCACCAGCCGCTCGATAGGGATGCGGATCTCCTGCGTGCCTCGCAGCACCGCGACGTCCGCGGCGCCGAGGTCCAGCAACGCGCGCAGCGCGGCACCGGCGCGCCGCTTGGCCCGCGCCTCGAAGTAACGACCGGCCAGCAAGAACACCGTGACACCGGCGGCAACTTCGAAGTAGACCTGGCTATGGGCGTGGTAGCCGGAGGGAACGACTTCGTGCCGGGTAATGAAGCCACCGCTGCCGACGAACCACGCATAGCAGCTCCACAGGAATGCGGTCAGCACCCCCATCGAGACCAGCGTGTCCATAGTGGCCGCGCCGCGCCGCAGGTTCAGCCAGGCCGCCCGGTGGAAGGGCCATGCCCCCCACGCCACTACCGGGGCGGTGAGCACCAACGACAGGGACTCGAAGTTGTGCGGCACCGTCAGCCCCGGCACCATCGCCACCATCGACAGCGCGATCACCTGGATGGCGAGCACGGCACTACCGACCAGCCGCTCCAGCAACACCCCAAGGTCGGCGCCCGTGTCAGGGCCGGTGTCGGTGGGCAGCTCAGCGGTGTAGCCGCTGCGCGCGACGGTGGCCACGAGATCTTCGGGGGTGACGCCGTCGGTGTAGCTGACTCGTGCCTTCTCGGTGGCGTAGTTGACGGTGGCACTCACTCCGTCGAGCCGGTTGAGCTTCTTTTCGATGCGCGCGGCGCAGGATGCACAGGTCATGCCCCCGATAGCGAGCTCAACCTGGACTTTTCCGGCGTGAACCATGTCAGCCTACAATCTTCCAGAGACCTCGTAGCCGGCTTCGTCGACCGCGGCGCGGACCGCGTCGTCATCCAACGGCCCGTTGCTGGTGACGCTGACCCGACCGGTGTCCAGCGTCACCAGCACATCGGTGACGCCCGCAATGGCACCGATCTCCTGGGTTACCGACGAGACGCAGTGCTCACAGACCATTCCCGTAACGATGTACTGGCTGATCGTGACGGTGTCCCCCATGTGACGTGACCTCCTCGGATTCGTGTCTCTCGCACGGTCTCACGAGCGGACCAGGCGAGCGATCGCCTCAGCTGCTTCCTTGACCTTGATGCCGGCATCGGCCTGGTCGGCCGCGGCCTCGACCACACAGGTGGCCATATGTTCTTCGAGCAGAGCCAGGGCAAAGGATTGCAATGCTTTCGTGGCGGCCGACACCTGGGTCAGCACATCGATGCAGTAATGGTCCTGCTCCACCATGCGTTGCAACCCACGTATCTGGCCCTCGATCCGGCGCAGCCGGTTGAGGTACGCATCCCGGTCCTTGGTGTAGCTCGCCACCACCCTGTCCTCTCCTGACCCATCAGCCATACCCCTGCCAGGTACCGAGCATACCCCAGGTTAGTATTTTTGGGCACACTAGCCCGCCGTCATATCGGGACGAGGACTACCCATACCGGGCCGGGCGCAAAAGTCAGTGGTGACCCATCCGGGAGGCTGAACGTGGTAATCGCGTCGGGGGACGGGCGTGACCAGGTCCCGGTGAACGCCAGCCCGTCGCGGAGCACGACCACCGCACCGTCACCCACGGTCGCCGCGAAGGGCGACGGTGACCCAGTGGCGTCACGAACTGCGGTGGCGCGCACGAGCACCCGCTGCAACACCACAGTGGCTGCACTGGGCCGTGGTCCAGAATCGGCGGTGAGCGGCGCACCATCCATGGCGATCACCCACCTGGCGTCCGCGGGTACCCACTGCACCCCGACGGCGGTCGCCGGGTACCGGACCTCGGTCCCCGGAACTGGGCGACCGCCAGGCGGCGGAGGGCCGAAGCGGAACCCGATGTCCCGCGGTGGTGCGCCCCCTTGACGGAGCAGGTTGGCGTCGCCGTAGAGGTTGTGCGGTATCGATCTGCGCTGATCTCGACGATAACCACTCGGCCGGGTCAAGGCCGAGACGTCCAGCACCGGTGCGCGCGCCACCAGCCCGCCGATCTCGGGTGCCGCACCCGAGAAGGCCAGCGCGGGTCGACCGAAATTGGCCAGCAGTTGCACATCAGACATTCGTGCGCTGCGCACCGGCCCCACGACCGAGGGAACCTGGGACTGATATACCGCGAGCAGCCGGCTCAGGCCACCCTCGACGGGCTCGACATACACCAGGTCCGCCAGCGCGAGCCCGCTCTGCGGGCGGGCGACCGCGGCATTATCGATCTTGACGCCGAGTACCGGCGCGCCGAGGTCGGCGGGGAGGCCGGTGAACGGCGACACCGGCGGCGGGCTGGGCACTGGCTCAGGCACCGCGCTGGGCAGCAGGTTCAGCCGCGGATCAGGGGAAATCGGATCGGCCGGAGCCGGCGAGAGGGGCGCCGCGGCCGCTGGGGACGAGCGCGCCGAGGCATTCGTGGAGCGAACCAGCAAGGTGACCGGCAGGGCGAACACCACCAGGAGCAGAGCCATCCCGCGCAGCACGCGGACCCGCCTGCTCGGCGTCATCGTGACCACCCCCTCACCGGCGCTCGGAGCAACGTTGAGTAACAATTCATACCAGCGGTGATCGAGGCAGGTGAAATCCCGGCACACCGCTTCACGTCATTTTAGCGGCACCTTGATCACTGAGAGTGATCGGAACCACCCTGGATGTGGCACTCCGCTCGGAGGATGACAAAGAGTCGTTCGCCGCTTACGCTGGGGGACATCGCTCAACGTCACTAATCGGGGGAACCTAGTGAGTGTGAGCCCAGGGTTTGAGCATGTCGAACCGAGACACGGCCTGGTGGCCCTGCACCCACGGCGATGGAAGCTGTGGGGCGAGCGGAGAGCCGTCATCGCCTACGTCCTCGCCGTGGAGATTGCTGCGGTCGTGTTGGCTGTTAGCATGATCACAACGGTGTCGGTCTACCCCGGCGATCTGTTCCGGTTCGGGTTGCTGGCCGCGGGGGCGGTCGTGCACGGGGAGGCGATTCGCCAGATCGAGAGCCTGCGTGAGCAGGCAACCGACAACGGCCTGCGCACGAACCTCACCTCGTTGTGGATCTTTGCGGCGGCGCTGTCGGTTCCTTTACCGCTCGTCTTTGCCGTCACCGCAGTGGTCTACCTGCACTCCTGTTGGCGAAACAGCTCAGGCCGGCGGTACCGCACGCTGTTTTCCGGCGCGACGATGGTGCTGGCGCCCGCTGCCGCGGTCTCGGTCCTGCAACTGGTCCAGCTCGATGGGTATCCGATCATCCCGCACGGCCCGTCGGGGCTCGCCGTCCTGATCGGCGCCGCAGCGGTGTACTGGCTGGTCAACTACGTACTGGTGGTCGGTGCCGTGCTGCTGGCCGACCCGCTGCAGTCCCCCCGCCAGATCCTGGCCAACCCGAGTGACCAGGTCGTGGTGGCGGCCTCGCTCGGGCTGGCAGTCGCGCTCGCTGTGCTGCTGGCATGGGACCCGTGGCTGATCGTCGTCCTTATGATCAACGTGTTCGTGTTGCACCGGGCATTGCTGCTACCCCATTTCCAGCAGGCCGCCCGCACGGACAGTAAGACAGGCCTGCTCACCGCTGGTTTCTGGCGTGAGGCCGCTGGCCGAGAGCTCGAACGGGCCCGGCGGCTTGCCGACCCGCTCGGGGTGCTGATGCTCGACCTGGATCATTTCAAGTCGTTCAACGACCGGATGGGCCATCTCGTCGGCGATCAGCTGCTCCGTGCCGTCGCCGATGAGCTCCGCTCCGCGACCCGACCCTACGACCTGGTCGGGCGGTTCGGCGGCGAAGAGTTCGTGATTCTGCTGCCCGGGGTGGGAACTGCCCAAGTCGAGCACATCGCAGACCGGATCCGGGAGCGCATCAGCCGGCTGCGCGTCCTGGTGGACGGTTCGCACGATCGACCGGTCACGGTGGGCGGGATCTCGGTGTCGATTGGTGCCGCGGTCAGGCCCGACGACGGCGACGAGATCGACGACCTACTCCAAGCCGCCGACGACGCCCTGATGGCCGCCAAAGCCGCCGGTCGCGACCGCGTCCACCTAGCCTCGCACTCCCGCTGACCTGTTATAGGCCCGACATGGAGGCACATCGGGCCTATAGAGTCGAATCTGACCCCGATATGTGGCTCCATGTCGGGAGGGGCAGGAGGGGTGATGGGTGAAGGAGGAGTTCGCTCGGCTGGGGACTGAGGAGTTGGTGGGGCGGGCTCGCGCGGTGCGGGACGCGATGTACGGCACGCGGGTGACCTACTCCCCCAAAGTGTTCCTGCCGTTGACCATGCTGTGCCGGGACCGCTGCGGCTACTGCACCTTCGCCCACGCTCCCCGTGAGCTGCCCTCACCCTACTTGGAGCTCCACGAGGTGCTGGCGATCGCCTGCCAGGGTGCGAAGCTCGGCTGTCACGAGGCGCTGTTCACCCTCGGCGAACGTCCTGAGCTGCGCTACCCGTCGGCGCAGCGCTGGCTGGCCGACCACGGGTACGACTCCACGGTGGACTACCTGGTCGCGGCGTGCCACGCGGTGCTTGAGCAGACCGGGCTGCTCCCGCACGCCAACGCCGGTGCCGTGCACCCCGACGAACTCGCTGCGCTGCGCGAGGTGACCGCCAGCCAGGGAATGATGGTTGAATCGTTGCGACCGGACCTGGCCGCGCACCGCGGCGCTCCGGACAAGCACCCGGACCGGCGGCTGACCACCCTGCACGCCGCAGGTGAGCTGGCGATCCCGTTCACCACCGGGATCCTGGTCGGCATCGGTGAGACCGAGACCGACCGTACCGTGGCACTCGAGGCGATCTCCGACGCGCACCGCCGGTACGGGCACGTGCAGGAAGTGATCGTGCAGAACTTCCTGCCCAAGGTGGGTACCGCAATGCGCCACGTGCCGCCCTGCCCACCGGAGGAGCACCTGCGCGCCATCGCGCTGGCGCGGCTGGTACTGCCGCCTGAGGTGCATGTGCAAGCCCCGCCCAATCTCACCGACGATCCGGCCGGCCTGCTCGCTGCCGGCATCGACGACTGGGGCGGGATCTCGCCGCTCACCGCGGATCACGTCAACCCGGAACGGCCCTGGCCAGCGCTGGAGGAGCTGCGCCGGGTGACGCAGCAGGCAGGCCACACGCTGGCGCCGCGGCTGACCGTCTACCCGGAGTACGCCCTGCGCCCCGCCCGGTGGCTGGACGGGGCGGTGCGTTTCCGGGTGCTGGACCGCGCCGACGCCGAAGGGCTCGGTCGGGACGATCCAGGCGCGGTGTTTCCCGAGCATGCGCAGCAGGCCGTCAACGTCGGTGACGGCGCGGAGGTGCTCCTGGCCGAACGCCGCTCGACGGCCTGGTACTCCGGCACCGGCGTCGCGCCACCGGTGCTGCTCCCCGCGCCGGCGCGGGCCACCGGCGCGGTGCGGGGCGTCCTTGACGGAGTCCGCGCTGGCCAGTCCCCAGGTCTCGATGAGCTGGTGACGTTGCTGCGGGCGCGCGGCCCCGAGGTTGGTGCCGTTGCGGGGCTGGCCGACGAGCTGCGCGCGGCAACCGTCGGCGACACCGTCACCTATGTGGTCAACCGCAACATCAACTACACCAATGTGTGCACTTTCCGGTGTCAGTTCTGCGGGTTCTCCAAGGGCAAGCTGTCGCTGAACCTGCGCGGCACGCCGTACCTGCTCGAGCTGTCCGAGATCGTGGCACGGGTGGTGGAGGCGCAGCGCCGCGGCGCCACCGAGGTCTGCTTGCAGGGCGGCATCCATCCCAGCTTCGACGGTGACTACTACCTCACGGTCTGCCGGGCCGTGCACGAGGCCGCGCCGGACATCCACCTCCACGGCTTCACCGCGTTGGAGGTCACCGAAGGTGCCCGACGACTCGGCGAACCGCTCGCGGACTACCTGACCCGACTGCGCGAGGCAGGTCTGCGCTCGCTGCCCGGCACTGCCGCGGAGATCCTGGACGACGATGTCCGCGCAGTGCTGTGCCCTGACAAGATCACCACTGCGGAGTGGCTGGAGGCGCACCGGGTAGCGCACTCGGTGGGGCTGCGCTCCAACGTGACGATGATGTTCGGGGCCATCGAGCAGCCCGTGCACTGGGCGCAGCACCTGCTGCGCGTCCGTGACCTGCAGGCACAGACTGGCGGGTTCACCGAGTTCGTCGGACTGCCCTTCGTGCACATGGCGACCCCGATGTACCTCAAGCGAGCGGCGCGGCGGGGCCCGACCTGGCGGGAGGTGCTGCTGGTGCACGCGGTAGCCCGGATCGCGTTGCACGGACTGATCGACCACGTGCAGGCATCGTGGGTCAAAATCGGCGCATCGGGCGCCCGCCAGCTGTTGCAGGCCGGCGTCGACGACCTGGGCGGCACGTTGATGGACGAGAACATCAGCCGCGCGGCCGGCGCCAGCCATGGACAGTGCCTGGACGAGGCCGGGTTCCGGGCGATCGTCGAGCCACTCGGCCGGCCGCTGGCTCAGCGCACCACCCTCTACGCACGTCGGCTCACGTGATGGTGGGGGGCAGTATGACCACCGCCCCCCACCGAGCAGAAACCTAACGCAATTGACCGCGGATTGCTCCCGATTCGTGCGCGGTCGTGCGCACCACCAGGTAGTAGTAGTACGGCTCGTCCATGACGTCGCGGATTCTCCGTGAGGAACTACGAACACAATCCGCGACCGTGTTCCGGTCCCCGTCGAAGTGCTCGTTGTTGAAGAATTCGATCCAATGCGGACCATCGCTACGACGCGGGGACATGTTGAGGTCGAAAGAGGTCACCGCACCCTCAAGCCTGCGCCACGTGATGACGTAGCAGACTCGATTGTTCTCCGGATCGAAGTCAAGGCGTGCGACCCCGCTACCATCGCGGTCGCCGCCATAACGGGCCTCGTCACCGTTCAGGTACACAGTAAATTGATCATGGCCGTACTCGTATGATGTGGCGAGTTTCTCCGCCGCCGAGGCAGGTCCAGTGAACACCAGGATCGAAGAGACGAACGCCAGACAGACGCCCACCCGTCCCAGCGTCCGGGAACCTTTCTTGAACTGCACCATGGGGACCTTTCTTGCCGTTGCCGACCATCCTCTGCATGCCCTTCACGCGACTAGCTCGGACAGACAGGCGACTGTGAACATAGCTGCTTGGGCCCCGACCTGCGGAAGCTTAGCCTAATCGCGCCGCCATTGCTAATCGACTGTTCTGGTCCTCTTCTACTGGCTCTCCGTGTATCCATTGCCAGCGGCGCGGCGGAAAGTCTTCAAGTAATTATCCGATGGGGGTGTAACTGTGGACATCTTGTTACATTGGGTGATAGCTGTGACCCCTGCTGCCCGGCCTGGCTGGCCCGGGCTTCTAGGCTCATGTCGTGAGCAACCCGGAACTGCGGTTGCGTCCGCCACGTCACCGGGTGAGCCCCCGCGCGATCACCTGGTGGACCACCCGGGCCGTCCTCGAGGTGGCCGGCGTCCTGGCTCCACTGGTGGTCGGCCTGGTCGTCTGGCCCGGCGCGCGGCCCTGGCTGATCCCCGGCACCGCCGCGGTCGCCGTCGTCGGCTTGGGCTACCTGCTGGTGATGCCGCGATGGCGGTTCCGGGTGCACCGGTGGGAGACCACCGAGGACGCCGTCTACACCTCGGCGGGCTGGGTGAACCAGGAATGGCGGGTCGCCCCAATGTCCCGGATCCAAACGGTGGACACCGAACGTGGACCACTGCAGCAGCTGTTCGGGCTGGTTACCGTCACGGTCACCACAGCCTCGGCAGCGGGGGCACTTCGCTTGGCCGGGCTGGACCGCTCCGTGGCCGACGAGCTCGTCGAGCAGCTCACCGAGACCACCCAAACAACCCCCGGGGACGCCACATGACTGGGACCTCGACGACCGGGCTCCCGGCACCCGAGCCCGGCTGGCAGCGCCTCGACCCTCGGATGCTCGCCGTCACTCCACTGCGCCAGCTTGCCGGGTTCCTGCCGGTGATCGCGGTGGTGGTGGTGATCGGCGTCGGGCAGGATCTCGGCGGACGGGCCTACGGGTTGCTGGCCGGTGTGTTGATCGTCCTGCTCGGCGGGCTGCTGCGCTGGTTGACCACCCGGTACCGGATCACCAGCGAGCGCGTCGAGCTGCGGTCGGGCTTGCTGTTCCGCAACGCCCGGTCGGTTCCGCGGGACCGGATTCGCAGCGTCGATGTCACGGCCGGGCCGATGCACCGGTTGTTCCGGCTGTCGGTGGTCAAGATCGGGACCGGGGAGCAAACGGACGGCGTCGAGTCGCGCGAGCTGACGCTCGACGCGATTTCCGCGGCCGAGGCCGATCGGGTGCGGCAGCGCCTGCTGGCCCCGCTGGACCGATCAGCCGTCTCGGCCGCGCCGAGCGCAACCGAGTTGGCCGTGGTGCGCTGGTCCTGGCTGCGCTTTGCCCCGCTCACGGTGTCCAGCCTGGTGGCCTTGGGCGCCGTCGCCGGGGCGTTCGGGCAGCTCATCGGTGATGTCGGTGCCGATGCCGTGGATGTGGGCGATGTCCGGGAGAGACTGAGTACGGCACCGCTGTGGCTGGGCGTCGCCGCGTTCGCCGTGCTGGTGCTGGTGATCGCACTGGTGGGCTCGGTACTGATCTTCGTCGAGGCATGGTGGGGGTTCCGGCTGGTCCGCGAGCCGGGCGGCACCCTGCGGATCCGCCGGGGGCTGCTCACCGCCCGGTCGGTGTCGCTGGAGGAGCGTCGACTGCGCGGGGTCGAGGTGGTCGAGTCGCTGCTGCTGCGGCTCGGGCGTGGGGCGCGGACCATCGCGGTGGCGACTGGGCTGGGGGGCCGCCGGGGCCACGGCCGGGGCGCTTTGCTGCCGCCGGCGCCACGGGACGAGGCGCACCGGGTGGCGGGCGCGGTGCTCGCCGAGGACCCTTCCCCCACCCGCGTCACGTTGCGCAGGCACCCGCTGGTGGCACTGCGGCGCCGACTGGTCCGCGCGACGCTACCGGTGCTGGCGGGATCCGCAGTGCTGTGGTTTGCTCCGGTGCCGCTCTGGCTACCGTGGGCAACGCTGGGCCTGCTACCGGTGACGGTGCTGCTCGCGCTGGACTCCTACCGTACCTTGGGGCACTCGCTCACCAGCAATTATCTCGTCACCCGGTACGGTGCCGGCGTGCGCGCCACCGTGGCGCTGCAGCGCAGCGGAGTGATCGGCTGGACGGTGTCGCAGTCGTTTTTCCAACGCCGGGCCGGATTGGTCACCGTGACCGCGACCACCGCAGCGGGCCACGGTGGGTATCGTGTGATCGATGTCATGACCACCGACGGGCTGACCATCGCCGAGCAGGCGGTACCGGGGCTGCTCGAGCCGTTTCTGCTGGATGCCGTTTCTGCTGGATGAGGCGGGTAGCGCCGCGCACGCACTAGGCTCAAGGACGTGAACGACCGCCTGGTGTGGATCGACTGCGAGATGACAGGGCTGGACGTCGGCAAGGACGCGCTGATCGAGATTGCCGCGCTGGTCACCGATGGCGAGCTGCGGGTGCTCGGCGAGGGCGTCGATGTGGTGATCCATGCCGATGACGCCGCGCTGGACTCGATGCCTGAGGTGGTGCGCGAGATGCATGCGCGCTCCGGCCTGACCGACGCGGTGCGGCGGTCCACCGTGACCCTGGCCGAGGCGGAGCGGCAGGTGCTGGCCTACGTGCGCACGTGGGTGCCCGAGGCCCGCGCGGCACCGCTGGCCGGGAACTCGGTGGCCACCGACCGGGCATTCCTGGCCCGCGACATGACCGAGCTCGACGGGCACCTGCACTACCGGATGGTGGACGTGTCCTCCATCAAGGAGCTGTGCCGACGCTGGTATCCGCGGGTCTACTACGCGCAGCCGGCCAAAGGCCTGGCGCACCGGGCGCTGGCCGACATCACCGAGTCCATCCGCGAGCTGACGTACTACCGGCGCACCGCGTTCGTGCCGGCACCAGGCCCGAGCTCGGAGGAAGCGCGGGCGGTGGCCCAGCTCGTCGGCGGTCAGCTGCCCGACCGGTGACCCCGAAAACCACCCCCGCTATCATGGTCGGCAGCGCTGCTGCGGCAGCTGCGTGGTGGGTGTAGCTCAGCTGGTAGAGCACCTGGTTGTGGTCCAGGATGTCGCGGGTTCGAGTCCCGTCACTCACCCTAGTATGTGGTGCGCGGCACTAGAGTGCCGCGAATGAGAACCGTCGATGTTCACTACGAGCTCAGCGGGGCATCTGACTCACCGGTGCTGGTGCTGGCCGGGCCACTGGGCACCACGCTGGAGATCTGGGATCCGCTGGTCGAGGCACTGGCCGAGCGGTTTCACGTGTTGCGGTACGACCATCGCGGACACGGCCGATCTCCGGCTCCGGGTGGGTCCTTCTCGATTGTGGACCTGGCCGTCGATGTGGTGGCGCTGCTGGACCGGCTCAATATCGAGCGGGCGGCCTTCTGCGGCCTCTCGCTGGGTGGGATGGTCG
This sequence comes from Pseudonocardiaceae bacterium, assembly GCA_050699575.1. Taxonomy (GTDB): domain Bacteria; phylum Actinomycetota; class Actinomycetes; order Mycobacteriales; family Pseudonocardiaceae. Next base: position 14,402 of record JBOHFG010000235.1, on the reverse strand, counting down.
GCATCTGCCTCGCCGCGAATGTCCCGAAACGGTTGTCCTCCCTCGTTTTGTGCAGCACCAGCGCCCATTACGATGACCACGGGCCGTGGGTGGAGCGGGCCGCATCAGTTCGGTGGGTGGGCACCTCAGGCATCGCGTCCGAGGTGGTAGCCGGCTGGTTCACCCCGGACTGGGCAGCGGCGCACCCGGAGTTCGTGGAGCAGACGACCAGGATGATCGCCGCAACGGCGGATGACGGCTACGCCGAGTGCTGCTCCGCCATCGCCGGTTGGGACGGTCGCCGGTCGCTCGGTCGGATCAACACACCCACGCTGGTGATTGGCGGTTCCCAGGATTCGGGGACGCCGGTCAATCCACATGCCAAAACTATTGTCGCCGCCGTCTATCGGGCGAAGTTGGAGATTTTCGACGGTGCGCACCTAGCGATCATTGAGCAAGCCGACCGGGCCCACCGCCTGATCGCCCAGCACGTCGCCGCACGGTGATGACGACTATTTGTTGCCCGATACCCACTGGGCCCACGGGACCTGCCAATCCCCGAAGCCATCCCACGGTTTGAGGTCGGGGCCACCGGTGTTGGCGTTAATGACCAGGTCACCCTTCTTCACCTTGTCGAAGAACCACTTGGCGTTGTCCGGTGAGAGGTTGATGCAGCCGTGGCTGACGTTGCTGTGGCCTTGCTGGGCCACTGACCAGGGCGCGGCGTGCACGAACTCGCCACTGTTGGAGACGCGGGTGGCCCACTGCACCTTGGCGATGTACCCGCCGGCATCGAGAGCAAGCCCAAAGGTGGTCGAGTCCATGACCTTGGTCGCGTTGCGGTCGGTGACCACGTGCACACCGTTGGAGCTGGGGGTGTTCGGCTTCCCCATGGAGATCGGCATCGTGCGCACCACCCGGCCGTTGATCTCGACGGTCATCTGGTGGGCCGCACCGTCGGCGCGGGCGATAACGGCGTCACCGATCGTGAACTGCGACATTCGGTCCTCCTGCCCGTACACCCCGTTGCCGAAGTGCGTGCCGTAGTCGTGGATGTCCACCGTGACGTGGGTCCCCGGCTCCCAGAACTCCCGCGGACGCCAGTGCACTTCCTTGCGGGAAAACCAGTAAAAAGCCCCCTCGACGTGCGGGCTGGTGGTGACAGTGATCACTTTCTCGGCTGCTTGCCGGTCCGAGATCGGCTCGTCGAAGTAGATCGAGATCGGCTGGCCCACGCCCACCATCTCACCGTTGAGCGGGTTGATCGACGGGTAGGTCTGGGTCCGCGGCTCGAGGGTGGTGAACGTAGACGTGCTACTCACCGGCCGATTATCATCGCCGACCGCGCTGACATTGATCATGTAGGTCGTGCCGTAGCCCAGAGATCCACTGGTCTTCCAGCTCGTGTTGTCAGCGTCGAGCTGCCCGGTGACTGGAGCGCCCTGTGGATTGGTCAAGGACACCTGACCGAGCTTGCCCTTTGCGACGGTAACCGTGATAGGCATCACTGGGGAGACACCGACCGCGTGATCCGCCGGATCGGTAGTGATGATCGCGACCGGCGGGGGTGGCGGTGCGCTGGCCCCGTGCCCCGCGGGTTTTGGCGCTTGGGTGTACCCAGAGCTGCACCCTGCCAGTAGCGCACCAGCGATGAGCCCCACCATGACCCGTCTGACCTGCCCTAACACTGCGTTCTTCGGACCCCCGGTCGCCGGACACGACCTGCTCACCCGCACGGGCACCATCCACTTCCGTAGCTCTACTACCAGGAATCGAGCCTGCCGCCCCGGACTGACAGGCTCCGCCGGCATACCCACCGGCTGGATATGTGTACCGACGCATGGCGGCATCGCCCGGTTGCTTGTAACCTGGTTCGAGCTGGCTGCCGCTGGCGTGCTAGCGTTCCGCCGTCAGGTCGAGCACGGCCGACACCAGCGCCGCTAGCTCAACTGGCAGAGCAGCTGACTCTTAATCAGCGGGTTCGGGGTTCGAGTCCCTGGCGGCGCACCATCTGACCAGCGGTTTCCCGTCTCCGGGTGGGTGTCCGCACCCCCACGTGACAACGACGTGACAACATCGGTCCCGCTGGCCCTCGGCACCAGCGAGGCCGCAGCCTCCGCCGCTGCGGCCGCCACCACCGGGTAGACCGATGTGTAGGTGTCGCTGGTGAGCGTGATCGAGAAGTGCCCGAGGGTTTCCTGCACCACCTTGAGATCGACACCAGCGGCCAGCATGAGCGACGCCGCCCCATGGCGCAGGTCGTGCAGGCGGATCGGCGGCAGGCCGGCGGCGGTCGCCAGCTCATGGAACCGGTCGGTGATCGTGGCCGGGTGCAGCGGCTCCCCGCTCTCCAAGGTGAACACCTTGCCCGAGTTCGCCCACGCCGAGCCCCACGCCATCCGCTCGATGAGCTGGGCTCGCCGGTGCGCGCGGAGGGCGGCCACAGTGCCCGAGTCCAGCGCCACCGTACGCTCGCCTGCCTCGGACTTCGGGGCGTCCTCGATGACCTCCCACCCGAGCTGGACCCGCTGGCGGCGCACGGCCAGCACTCCCCCGTCGAGATCGACGTCTTCCCACTCGACACCCGCGGCCTCACCGCGGCGTAGCCCGCGGTAGGCGATCAGGTGGAACAGCGCGTAGAGCCGGTCACCGGCCGCGGTGTCCAGAAATGTGCCGAGCTGGTCGGGGCGCCACACCATCACCGGCGACGGCCGCAGCACGAGCCCCCGGGCCTCGGTGGGCGTCTTGCCCGCGGCGGCGTGCGCGGCCACGGCGTCACGCCAGCGGGACTCGCGCTCGATGGTCCACACCAGTGCCTTCGGGCGCTTCCCCGCCGGGAGCTTCACCAGTGACGCGACGTTCACCGTCACCAGCCCCTGGCGCATCGCGTCGGACAGCGCCGAGCGCAGCGTGGCCCGCACCCGCTGCCGGGTGGCGTCGCCACCCTGGACCTCGGCCAGCATCTCGGCGACGTGTTCCACCCGCAGCGCGTCCAGCCGGTGATGCCCCAGATGTGGGATCAGGTGGTTCTTGATGTGTCCGGCGTAGCTGCGCCGGGTGGCCGGCCGGATGTCGCCCTTCGTGGCCAGCCACTCCTGGAAGTACAAGGCAGCGGCGACGCCGGTCACGCTGGCGCCCCTGCTCAGCTTCACCTTGGCCTTGTCCAGTTCTGTTTGCGCCTCAGCCTCGGAGGAGAACCCCCCGCGGATGACCTGAGTGCGCTTGCCGTTCGTGCCCGGGTAGCTGACCTGGAAGTACCAGGTGCCGTGCCGTGGGTTCCAGGTGCCGTCCTTGCGGCGCTGCTTCGGGCAGTGCTTGCCCAGCTGCTTGCCGTCCTCGCCGAGGCAGCCGCACCGCTTGAAGGTCGAGCCCTTCACCACGCCACGTCCTCGTCCTTGTGCTCGTCGAGTTCGGCGGCCCATGGCCTGTCTTCTTGCTCATCGAGTGCGGCGGCCAGCGAGGGAGGAAGCGAAGGCAGCAGGACACCCGCCCGTGTCAACGCAGCCCTGACCTGCTTGACCACCAGCGCTGCGTACCTTCGGCGGTGCTCCGCCTCCGCCAGCTCGGCACGAATTTCCGCCGGGTGGGCATTGTACTTCTCCAGCCACTCGCCGGGCTTCTCCAGGCGCTCAGAGATCCGTCGGATGCGGGTCCCGGACTGCTCCCACGCGCGCACGAATTCCTCGTGGCGTCGATACCCTGCGATCAGGTCCGAGTCCTCCTGGAACGGGCCGCCGTCGATGCCGACGATCTGGCCGGTTTCGGCCCACGTCACGGCATCCCACGGAGCTACCTGGACGTCCGGTAGCGGCTCGATCTGGTCATACCGGCCAAGTGGGAACACCAGCAGCATCGGCGGGACCCGTAGCGCTGCCGCGAGGATCAGCCACTCGGAGATCGAGACGGAATCGCGGTAGCCGTTCTCCAGATTCGTCAGCACCGACCGGGCCACTGGGTAGCCGAGGCGCTCGCACTCGTCGGCGAGCTGCTGGGCACTCATTTTTCGGCGCTTCCGGTGCCAGCGGACAGCCTCTGCCACTCCGCGCGCCACGCTTCGGGACCACTCATTTTGTCTCATCAAAAGACAGTTTACGGCTAACTTGACATTCGGCGCAACCCCTCGGCATGATCCGGTCGTCACCCGGAAAGCAAGACAAAATCGACTCGAGGTGGTCAGTGGTGAGACAAAACGGCCTGAACGGGCTGACCCGTGCCGAGCTACTGGCGCTGCCAGCCGCAGTACCGCTGTGGCCCACGGCTGCCAGGGCAGTGAACATCGGCCGGACCAAGGCGCACGAGCTGGCACGTGCCGGTGAGTTCCCTGTGCCGGTGCTCCGCCTGGGTGCCTCTTACCGGGTGCGGACTGCTGACTTACTGGCGCTGCTCGGGATCGAGGCAGCCACGCACAGTGGCAACCCGGGAGGGCAGCCAGCAGAATGACCCAAACAGAGCGTCGCCCCGGCGAAGGGCACCGGGGCGACGAGGACCAGCACCCGTGCGGGCGTCCAGGCAGTGTCGAGCGTATCCCGCCCCGACCGCGCGGCCGGGCCGCCGCGTCCTGGGGGCAACGTCACCTCCGCAGGCTCGACAAGATTTTCAGCGGACGTGACCCGTGGACCGGCGAGCAGCCATCGGACGTTGAGATCGACGTTTGGTGGTGCGCCTGGCACTCCCTACACCGCGTCGGACCGCCCGCGATCGTGCCCGAGTCCGTCGGCTGCCCGCGCGCCCGGCGGTGGCCGCGATGACCATCACCTGCCCCGACTGCGGGGCCAGGGCGACCGACCAGCAGCTCACCCACGCGCAGACCTGCCCGTTCGGGCGGGCCGTCGATGAGCGCATCGCCGCGGATCGCCGCTGGTTCGCCGCGCACCCGAACGCGACGCAGTATCGCCGCCCGCCGGACTGGACGGAGACAGCGCAGGCCCGGATGCTGGGCTTCCTCGGTGATGGGGAGGTCCCCCGTCGGACCCTCGTGCGGGCGCCCGCGCCGGGGCTGATCCTGCGGGAGATCGCCGGTGTCCTGCTGGTGGCATCGGTGGTGCCGCGGTGAGCGAGCTGGTGGTGCCGACGATCGACGAGGACACCGACACCCTCACCGCCGCGCTGGCCTACGCCGACTGCGGGTGGTACGTCCTGCCGACCGCACCCCGCAACAAAAACCCCGGGTCCCGGGTCGGCGCCGGGTGGCCCGCGAAGTCCTCCCGGGACCCGCAGCAGATAGCTGCATGGTTCGCCGGGTCCGCCGATGGCCTCGCTCTGCACGTGGGGCGCTCCGGTGCGCTGGTGTTCGACGTCGACGCCCCGGACGCGCTGCCCGAGGTGCTCACCCGCTACCTGCACATCGCCCCGTACCAGGCCACCCGGCTTGATGAGCCTTCCCGGGGGCACTACGTGTTCTCCGCGCCGCAGGGGCGCCTGCTAGGCAATAGCAAGGGCGCACTGTCCGGTGGGTGGGGCGAGGTCCGGGGCACCAACGGGATCATCGTGGCCGCGCCCTCGGCGCACGCGCACCCCGACGGCCGGTACCGCTGGCTCCGCACCGGACCCGTACCCCCGCTCCCGGACGAGCTCGCCGCGATGCTGCCCGAGGCCAGTCCCGCCACCGACGCGGCCACCGACTCCACGGTGCGGACGTTCCTTACCGAGCACACCAGCAGCAGCAATCCGGGACTACTGTCCGCCGTGGTCTCCGGGTTCACCCGCGAGGTCCGCGACGGGCACAGTCGCCACGGCGCCGCGGTCACCGCGGCGTGCTGGGCGATGCGCGAGGCCGCCGCCGGCTACTACCCGGCCACCGAAGCGGCTAACAAGCTGCGTGCCGCGTTCCTGCACTCCGTGGAGCAGACGCGCCCCGGGTCGGGGCGAGTAGCCGGGGATCCGATGGCCCCCACGGACTGGGCGGGGGCCCTCGCCTGGGCGATCGGTCAGGCCCGCGCCACGGACCCCGCCACCACCCGGGAGCGCGTGCAAGCGAGCATCGACCCAGCCCCGCTCAAGGCGACCGCGGGCGGGGATGGCGCGAGCGCGTCAGGCGGGGATGGCGGGGGTGGCGGGGGTGGCGGGGATCGATACGGGCCATCTCCTACTGATGTTCCACCGGACGACGAGAAGCGCAACGACGACGAGACCACCGGTAGCGGCAAGCCCTCCGCGTCCACGCGGCTGGTGCAGGTCGCTGAGGAGCTTTACGAGTTCGGGGTGAGTGACAGCGGGGAGACCTTCGGCGTGCCCCGCTGCGGGCCCAAGGTGCTGCGCCTGTTGCGCGGCGGCAAGACGTCGCTGCGTGGCCAGCTCACCCGCGAGTACTTCCGCCGGTACGGCAAGGCCGCACCAGCGCAGGCGCTCGCGGATGCACTACTCGTGGTCGAAGGCATCGCCCAGGACAGCGAGGAACAAACCCTGCATCTGCGCGTCGCGGCCCCTGAGGGCGGGTCATGCGGGGGTGGCGGGGGTCGATACGGGCCATCTCTTACTGAGGGTGGTGACGTCTGGCTCGACCTCAGCGACGCGACCGGCCGCGCCGTCGCCATCACCGCGGCCGGCTGGACGGTGCAGCCAGCCCCGCCGGTGCTGTTCAAACGCACCGCGTTGATGTCCGCGCTACCCGAACCGGCCCGCGGTGCCGACCTGGCCGAGCTGTGGCGGTGGCTCAACATCACCGAAGCCGACCGGCCACTGGTCGCGGCATGGCTGGCCGCCGTGCTGTTCGAGGACATCCCGCACCCCATCCTGAGCATCTCCGGAGAACAAGGCACCGGGAAGTCCACCGCCGAGAAGGTGCTGGTCTCCATCCTCGACCCCTCACCCGTCCCGACGCGGAAACCACCCCGAGACGCCGAGTCCTGGGTCACCGCCGCCGCCGGGTCCTGGGTGGTCGGACTGGACAACCTCTCCGACATCCCGCCCTGGCTGTCCGACTCGCTGTGCCGCGCGGTCACCGGAGACGGCGACGTGCGCCGCAAGCTCTACACCGACGGCGACATGGCCGTGTTCTCTTTTCGCCGGTGCGTGGTGCTCAACGGCATCGACCTCGGCGCCCTGCGAGGTGACCTAGCCGACCGGCTACTCCCCGTCGCGCTGGACGTGATCCCCGAAGAGCGGCGGCTGCCCGAGACCGAACTATGGCCGCGATGGAAACATGCGCACCCGCAGATTCTCGGGGCCGTGCTGGATCTGGTGGCGGGTGTCAAAGCTGCCCTTCCCTCTGTTGAGTTAAAGAAAAAGCCCAGGATGGCCGACTTCGCCCAGGTGCTCGCCGCGGTGGACCACGTGCTCGGCACGGCGGGCTTGCCCCGGTACCTGGCCAAGCAGGCCGAGCTGGCCACCGAGTCACTCACCGACGACACGTTCATCTCCTCCACCGCCCGCAAAATCACCAGCACCTTCGACGGGACCTCGACGGACTTGCTGGGCCGCGTGTCGCTGCCCGAAGGGGTCCGCGCGCCCAAGGGATGGCCGACCACAGCCCGGCAGGCCACCCAACTACTGCGCCGTCAGGCCCCCGTCATGCGCAAGGCGGGATGGACGATCCACGACGACGCCGGCCACAACAAGGATGGTGTGCTCCGCTGGACGATCACCCCGCCGTCCACGAGAGATGGCCCGTATCCACCCCCGCGACACCCGCAAGACCCGCCAAGTGCCTTCGACCTGGCGTCAGGTCACTCGGAACCAGGCGGGGATGGCGAGGGTCGATACGAGCCATCTCTTACTGAGGTTCCCGCACTGAACGGGTCAGACCCCACCACCGAGGCGGCACTGCACCTACTCCGGTCCGAACTGGGTGCGGTACCGATCACCGAGGCGACCACCACCACCGAAAGGAACGAACCATGAGCCTGGCCATCAACACCGGCCATCCCGTCCCCGCCTGGCAGCGCGACCGCCTCGCGCTCCTGCTCAACGGACTCCGAGCGCGCCTCCCTGACCTGGCTGGCCGGGTTCGAGGCGTCCACCACGGCGAACATCGCTGCGGTGATCCGGCGCTCACGCTCACGGGGGGCGCGTAACCGATGAGCACCACCACCACGACCCATAAAAAGAAGCCCCCCGAGAGCGGAAAGCAGCCGGCTGCCGGTTCGCCGGTGGTGACCACCGCGCCGGACCTACCGCGTCCCGCTGGAGCGCCCGGGGCAGCCGTGACCACACCGCCGCCCGAGAATTTAGTGGTCGTGATGCCCGGCGACGTCTGTTTCCTCCTACTCGTCCGGGCCGGGTTGGACGAGTACCGGCGCGCTCACCGCGGCGAGAATCGGCGGGTCGATGAGGTCCTGGTCGAGATGACCACCGCCGCCATTCGGTGGCGCGAATCATTGACCGACCACGGACAAAATCGCGCGCCGAGTGCGGACAGTGATGCATCCTCGCCTCTGCTGACGACCACGGAGGCAGCTGAGCGCGCCGGGCTCAGCGCCCGAACCGTCCGCCGCGCCATAGAGAACGGCGAGATCCCCATCGCGCGGCGGGTAGGGCGCCAGTACGTCGTCACGGCTGATGACGTCGACCGCTGGGATAGGAGGCACCACCAATGACCGCACCACAGGGCATCGACACCGCCGAGCGCCGGCAGGCGGCCAAGGTCCGCGACCGGCTGGCTAAAGAAATCGAGCATGTTGACCGGCGGCGCGACCTCAGCCCTGCCGGTCGCCGCGCCCGCCACGCTCAAGCCGTCGTCAAGGCACAAGACGAGCTGTCACAACTCCGTGCCGATGAAGCGCAGCGGGTCGCGGACCGCCGCGCCGAACTCACGAAGAATCTCTTTGGCGCCGTCCGCCCCGACGACGCGCGGATCATCAGCATCCGGGACGCCGCTGACCGCGCATCTCGCGTCGCGGATGCGAAAGAGGCGGAGCGGTTAATGAACCTCGCCGAGATGAGTGGCGACGAGGTGCTGCTCCAGGCCTTGGCGCGCGAGTGCGCGCAGCGTTCCAATCCAGTGGAACCCGACTACGGCGTGCTCTTCCAGCAATGGGCCAATGAACAACCGGCCGGCGCTGACACCATTGACGAGCTCAGCGTCATCGCCGACGAGATGAGCGACACCGGCCACCGACTAATGCGCGAACGCGCATTCACCGTCACGCTCCCGGATGACATCAGGAGCATCGGAAACCTACGTGCGTTAGCCGCCGAAGCCGACGACTCCGACAGCGCGCCGCCCGCACAGAATTCGGGTGCCGGCAATACCTCGGTCCGCAACATAACCAGCTAAAATCATATAGACCGCTCGACCCGCGGGATTGCCACACCCGGGGACCGAGCCGCCGGTCTGCTCGCTACGTGGCCGCGAGCGGACCGGCACCCACACTCAAAAGGACAACCAAAACAATGGGATTAGTAAACCCGGTCGGATTCATACTCCCCGGCGACAACCGGGTGATCGACCGCGCCGGCTGGCAATGCAATACCGTCACCACCGGTCAAGAAGGCCCCGAATACCAGACGGGCCAAGAGGTGGGTGAACGCTGCCGCCGCGCGGCGACACACACCCACCGCCGCCGCACCAACGACAAGACGGCACGCACAGTCGCGCTGTGCCCCATCCACTACAGAATGGCAGGCCCGGAAGCCAACCCGACGATGACCAGCAAACGATCCCGGTTGACGTGAACAATGTCACCACCAGAGTGACGGGCACCAATGATTAGCGCAACCAGTCCAAAGAATCTGCGGTACCACCGCGGTAGAGCCAGGGAGACGGTAGGCAGCAGCGCACCCGACACGATCCGGCCAGCCCGAGCTGATGACGATCGGCGCGACCAGCTCAAGCATCGTGACCCAGCCATCGCCCGAACCGCGCTACCCCATCCGCAGCCCGCCAAAGCCGCCGGCCACCTGCCGGGGCAGGCTGCCCACTACCTCGCCGCCCCCAGGGCAGGGGGGGTTGACCCCCTCAGCCCACCCACGGCCACCGGGAGGTGCTGCGGCTCGCGGTGCGCGGGACCTGAAACGCTCGAAACTGGAGGACCTGATGGGCGTTGTGCGACCGCCGAGAGGTACCGGAGCGGCTGGCCGGGCGTTGTGGGCTGCGGTGGTCGGCCGCTTCGAGCTGGAACCTCACGAGTTGGTGATCTTGGCGCAGATCGCCGTAGTCGCTGATCGGGTCACCGCGCTCGATCTCGCGGTCACCACCGACGGCGTGCTGATCAACGGCCGCGCCCACCCCGCCCTGATCGAATCCCGGCTCCAGCGGGTCACCCTGGGCCGGTTGCTGGCCGTGTTGCGACTACCCGACCTCGAAGACCACCGCCCGCAACGCCGCGGCGGGTTCCGCCGGAACTACCAGCTAAGGCAGGTCATCGGTGGCGAAGCGTAGGACGTTGGAGGCACCACCGGGCGCGGTGCTGTTCGACCGCACGCCCGGCCAGTGGCGTGAGCTGGGAGCGCCAGCGTGGGTATTCGATCCGAATGCCGCGGCCGAGGCCTACACGGGGTGGGCGTCGCCGAGCTTCGGCGGGGGTCAGGACCCCAATGACCCGGCGCTGCGTTTGTACTACGTGGGGATGATCTGGACGCCGCGGTGCGTGAAACCGCAGTGGTTGAGCGTGCAGGATGCCCTGACCGACACGGAGGTGGAGCTGCTGGCCACGGACCGGGCCGAGCGGTGGGGCCGGCCGGGCCGCTGCCGGGGCCGGCTGCTGGCCCCGGACGCGCCCGTGCCGGCGTGGTTGGAGTGCTGCCGGATGGACACACGACATGTCCCGACGTAGGAGCACCTGCGGCGCGAGGTGGTCGTCGAGGATTTCGTGCCGCTGGGAGCGGCCAGCGGTTCGAGGCGCGCCGGTGGCGAGTGGACACCCGGGTGGTCCTCGCCGGCTAGTTACAGGGCTCGGCTCCTCAGAACGTTGCCACCATCGCCACCCTTGCCGGGCCGAGGTGCGCCGACGGACGATGAACGGATGTCCCCGCGACCATGCAGCGGCAGGCTCTTGCCGCTGCTCCTGCTTGTCGCCACCATGGCTGGCCTGCTCGGCGGTTGCTCGCTGTCCACGCCTCTGTGCGATGAGGGAGACGCCCTCGTTGCGGCCGCCCAACCCGCCCGTGCGCTTGAGGTGTACGCACGCGCCAAGGCGCAGGGCGACGGCTGCGCCGAGCAAGGCCTGGACACCGCGAGCACGAACCAGCGGCGGGCGGCCGAGGAGGCGGCCCGCGGCGAGGCCGCGGAGCGAGCGGGTGACAGTCCGGCGGCGACCGCCGCGTACCAGGCCGCGCTCCCACTGGACGTGACGAACACGCTTGCCGTCGCTGGGCTCGCCCGGCTCGGACAGAAACCCGTCCCACCGCCACCGGTCACGACACAACCGCCGGAGCCATCCTGGTGGGCGGGCCCATGGCCGTATTTCCTCAGCTCGGTCCTGATCTCGGCACTCCTCGCCGGGGCGGTGCTGTGGTTCGTCCAGCGGCAGATGGCCGGCCTCCGGACCAGGCTCAGCAAGCTTGAGAAAAAGGCTGCCACATCGGATAGGCGACTCAACGATGTGGAGAAGAGCCAGCAGTCGGACCATGACCGGCTCGACGAGGCGCAGAAGCACATACAGACGAAACTCGATCGGGCACTGCGACTCCAGAAGGAACGCATTGACCACCTGACCGAACTGATCGACCTGTCCACACAGACACAGGCGGAACCGACGCGCGAGGCCGTCGTCTGGCTCGAACCTCGGTCTGTCGCGGGAGAGCCAGCAAACGAGTTCGCCTCCGATGATGAGAAAGCGAACGGAACCGAACGTGGGGCCAGCGCCGACGGCGCGATGAGCGACGGGGCCATGCGGGTTGAGGTAAACATCTTCGCGATCGGGATCGGCCGCGGACAGTCGGATCAAGAGCAACTGGTCATCCAGCGCGTCATCGAGCGCCGCGTCATGGAGCGCGATGACGCGGGCGAGACCAACCCATCCGCGCACGACGACCGCAAGGCCCCGCTCACCGCACAGGAGCCCGGTCCATTCGAGAAGGCCGCAGCAGACAGTATCGTGGACCCGGTCTGGGAACGGGTCCAGGAGTCCTGGTGGGTGACGCCCGACTACCAAGGCCTCGCGGACGGCGCGAAGTGGATCACGGGCGTCGAAACCGGTTGGCACGATTTAGTTCTTGGCAAGCCGGCGGAGCGCGTCGCGCTCGGCGCCGGATTTTCACCCGCATCCGCCGACGTGATGGGGGTGATCGCAGCGAAAATTGTGCTGCCCGGCGATAACACCTTCAAGGATGTGCGGCGGCTCGTGCAGTTCGCCGGAATCGCGCTCGGAGTGGCGAGCGGTGCCGCGCCACTCGCGAACGCCTGCATCAGCTCGCTCGCCCATGACCTGCTTGCCGAGCTGACGGCGAAGGCGTTCCGTGAGGCGATCGCCCACGTGCTCGAACCCGTGCGCAGCGTAGAGCGCCCGATCCCGGCCCGTGAGATGGAGCCGGAGGGTGCACGAGCGCGACAGTTACACAGCGATCTGGTCGCTGCGGAACCCCGGCAGAGAGCGCACGAGCTCGAATCACGGGAGCGCGAGGCGCAGCAACGATTGGAAGAGCAACGGTTGGAAAGAATACGACTGGAAGAGATACGACCGGAAGAGCGGTGGCTCGATGAGCGAGATGGGCCGTGGCTCGAACGCTGATGCGGTTCGCGCGGGAAGCCCGCGGGGTCACGCCATCAGCCATGGTCGGCCTCTCTTCTCTCGGGCGGGGGGTCGTGCCCGCCCGTTCATCGGTCGGTCGCGCTGGGGGGCGGCTATCGGTCACGGCCGTCCCCCTGGAAGTGCGGGCAGCAGGTCGCGGAGCCGCTCCAGCGCCTCGATGACGTGCTCGGCGTCGCGCGGCGTGAGGGTCCCGGCGCCAGCGCCAGCGACGCGCCAGTCGGTTCGTCCTCGCCGCCGATACGCACATCCAGCGTCACGGTGCGCCTCCCGCGCACAGCGGGCAGAACCCGCGCTCGGGCGCGGTCAAGCTCGCCGGCAGGACCCGCGCGCCGCAGACCGCGGCGTAGCGCCCCCACCCGTCGGGCGCCACGTCGCCGGTCATCAGGTGCTCGACCAGCGTGCCCGCGTCGGTGACCCCGGCCAGGCGTGATCTCGACCGGTCGCGCGCCGCGCTGCCTTGGCTGCGGCGCCACCCGGTGAGGCGCCCGTGCTTGCTGTGCCTGCCCGCCATGGGTCCGCCTCCATTCGCCTGTGGCGCCGCCCTGCCCGGTCGGGCGGGAGGTCTGGTGGTCGCCCGCTCGCCCCGGGGGTGACCGGGCACGCCTCCGCTCGCCGCCGGCCGCTCGGCGGTGGCGACCGCGCTCGGCGGGGTGCTCCAGCAACTCGACGCCGATCTGGGACCACACGAGGCAGGGGAAGCGGCGGCACCGGGGAACGGGGATGAGGTGGGAGCGCCAGACGACGCGGTGGCACCAGCTAAGGCGCCGGCAGCCGTGGCAGCGGCCCGAGCGGGTCGCGGGCTGATGATCCAGAAGGACCGAGCGCAGCGCGTCGATCGGCCCCGTGGGGCAACCGAACCGCTCCAGCTCGGCCAGCCGCTCCCACACCGAGTGAACGAACGCGCGCTCGATGCTGCGGGGGCGCCTGGCCAGCCACTCCAGCGTCCCGGCCGGCAACACGGATTCGGGACGCGGGTGGCGGGTCGGCACCGGTTCACCGGTCGCGCCGCCCGGCGGTGATGAACCAGCCGGTCATCGGTGGCCCGGGTAGCTCCCCGGTGGTGAGCGTGCTCAGGTCCAGTTCCACGCCGTCGGCGAGGATCGCGCCGCACTCGCGGCAGAGGTCGACCGGGCGGAGTGTGCTGGCGTGACCGCAGTGCGCGGTGTCGGCGCGGGTGATGCTGTCCATGAGCGCGGTGAGCTTGTCGGTGTCGCCGGGTTCCAGGTCGACCTCGACCGAGGGGCCGTACCGGGATGTGCCGCCGGGCAGCCGTTCCGCGACCGTGAACACGGTGGCGAGGGTCCCGGCCCTGACCTGCGCGGCGCGGGCGGCCTCCGCCGCGTCGCAGGGGTTGTCCGTAACCACGTCGATGACCCAGCTGACCCGGTACTCGGGCATCTCACGCCTCCTCGGGCAGGAGGATCGTGGTCACCGAGCGGTTGGCTTCGGTGATCACCCAGACGCGGCCGTAGACGCTGACCAGCCGCTCACCGGTGGCCAGCGCGGTGTCATTCGCCTCCATCACATGGCGCCGCAACAACAGGGCTGGATAGATCACCCCGCGCTGGATCAGGTCCCCCGCGCCGGGGCTGGTGACGCACTGGCCCAGCTCGAAGCGGGCACCGCCATCAGGGTCCTCGACGGCCCGGGTGACGGTCATGATCGCTGGATCTCGTCACCCTGGGGGCTGGCGATGGCCCGCGCCGCGCGAGCGGCCTGGGGGGACACGAGGTGCAGGATCGCCGTCGCCAGCCGGGCGGCCTGTTCCTCGGTGAGGCGCACGGCGACCCGATC